>NC_015948.1:0-332807 GCF_000223905.1 Haloarcula hispanica ATCC 33960 | reverse complement strand
GTATCATAGTTTAATTATGGGTATCGGTGGCTCGGACATGTACCGGCAGCAGATCCTCGATCACTACAAGAACCCGCGGAACTACGGGGAGATCGAGGACCCGACGTTTACCCACATCGGCGAGAACCCGATGTGCGGCGACGAGATACGGATGGATGTCGTCCTCGACGAGAGCGAGGAGACCATCGAGCGGGTCGCCTTCCAGGGCGACGGCTGTGCCATCTCTCAGGCTTCGGCGTCGATGCTCTCACAGGAGCTAGCCGGGATGGCGGTCGAGGACCTAGAAGCGATGGACCGCGACGACATCACAGAGATGCTGGGTGTCGACATCTCGCCGATGCGGGTGAAATGTGCCGTCCTCGCCGAGAAGGTGGCTCAGGACGGGGCGGAGATCTACTTCGGCGAGAAGGACATCGACCGGACGACGACCGAAGACGACGACTGAGACGGAATCACACACCGGCAGTACGCTTTTCATTCCACTCGGGCGATAGCCCAGTCAATGCCGGAAAACGAGTGGGACCCCGACGACTACGACGGGGGACACAGCTTTGTCGCCGAGTACGGAGCGGACGTGGTCGAGTTGGTGGACGCGCAGCCGAGCGAGCGCGTCCTCGATATCGGCTGTGGCACGGGCCACCTGACGGCCGAAATCGCCGACCGGGGTGCGGCTGTGGTCGGCATCGACGCCGCCGAAGAGATGGTCGCTCAGGCTCGCGAGCAGTACCCCGACCTGACGTTCGAGGTCGCCGACGCCCGGGACTACGACCCCGGCACGTTCGACGCTGTCTTCTCGAACGCCGCACTGCACTGGATACCCAGCGACGACCACGACGCCGTGTTGTCGATGGTCGCCGAGGCCTTGGACGAAGGCGGTCGCTTCGTCGCGGAACTTGGCGGCCAGGGGAACGTCTCACAGGTCGAAACAGCGGTCCGTTCGGTACTCGCCGAACGGGGCTACGAGACCGGGAACCCGTGGTATTTCCCGAGCCTCGGCGAGTACACGTCGCGTCTCGAAGCGCACGGACTGGAGGTCACCGCAGCGTGGCTGTTTGACCGTCCGACACCGCTTGAAGGCGGTAGCGCGGGCTTGAGAGAATGGCTCGAAATGTTCGGCGATTCGGTGCTGGCTCCGGTCCCCGAACGCGACCACGGAGCCGTTCTGGACAGTATCGAGGACCGGCTGCGACCGACGTTATACGACACCGAGACTGAGACGTGGACCGTCGACTACCGGCGGCTGCGGTTCGTCGCCAGTCACTAACGAACAGTTGGCCTCTGATTCAGGCCAGGAAGACGTGCCGCGGTCGGTCAGCCAGTACGTCGCGACCCCAGTCGACCGTCTCCGAGAAGTCGTCCGAACGGAAGAACGCCATCGCATCCTCCTGTGAGTCCCACTGGCTCGCGATGAACATGTCGTTCGCGTCGTCGTGGTTGAACAGCAGCGAGGTCTCGCGGTGGCCGTCCATCTCTTCGAGCAGGCCGCCGACAGTGTCGAACTTCTCGACGAAGTCGTCGTGGTACTCAGGCTTGACCGTGTAGAACATCCCCATCGTCCCGAACCCGTCGCCCTCGCCGTGGCGGCCGACGACACCGGGCAGGTCGGTGAGGTAGTCGCTGGCGGTCTGGGCGGCGTCTTCGGTGTCCCACAGCGACGCGACAGCCGCGACATCGCCGTCGGTGTCGCCGTACACCGTCGTCTGGACGTGGGTGTCGTAGCGGTCGAACGCGCTCCGGAGGTCTGCGACTTCCTCGTCGAGCGTTTCGGCGTCAGCTTCGGAGTATACGACCAGCGCGTACACGTCCTCGCCGTGCGGTTGCCCGGCGTAGACGCCCGCCGACTCGAGCGTCTCGCGGATCGACTGCGACGACTCGGCGGTCTGGGCGTCGCTGTTGGCCTCGGTCTCGCTACTCTCGGCACCCTCGCCGAGCGGGCCGCCGAGTTGCTCCTCGACGCCGTCGATATCGGACAGGAACCCGGCCGCCGTCTCGGCGGCGTCTTTCGCCGTCCAGATGCTGACGACGTAGGTCTGGCCACTGTCGGCGCGCACGGCCGTCCGGACGTGGCGGTCGTAGTGGTCGAAACTGCTCTCGAGGTCGGACACGTCGTCGACGATGTCCTCCGCATCCGCCGAGGAGTGAAACACCAGCGCGTAGTCCCCGGCGTCGTACGCGTCGCCCTCGTGCAGTCCCAGCCGACCGAGCCGCTGTGCGGCGTCGTCGACCTCTTCGAAGTCGGCCGAGACGTCCGGCCGGCCGCCCGAACTGCTCGACGACCCCGAGTCATCCCCGTCGGACGATTCCTCCGAATGCGGATGGTCACCCTCGCTGGCGCTGCCGGGGTGGGCACCGCCGTGACTATCGGTGTCCCCGCCGGCGTGTGCCCCGGCCTGTGCGTCGCTCGCCGTCGGCTCTTCGGCGTGGCTGTGACTCGTGCCGGCATCAGTCGGAGCGTGCTCGTGTTCCGCAACGTCCGCCGGCGTCTCCGGAACCGACTCGTCGTCGGTCGGCACCCGCTGGCCGGCCAGCACGGCCGGCAACTCCGAGGGATCGAACCGCCGGCCGACGTAGAAGGGGCCGAACTCGGCGAACTGCGAGGTCGAGGGGTCAAAGCGCATCTCGGTCAGCAGCTCCTTGATGTGGCGCATGTCGTCGCTCCAGAGCGTGATGCCCCACTCCCAGTCGTCGAAGCCGATGGAGCCGGCGATCATCTGGTTCACGTCGCCGCCGTAGGTGCGGCCGATGTCGCCGTGGCGTTTGATGTGGGCCGCCCGCTCCTCGAAGGAGGTGTCGTACCAGTTCTGGTCGGGCTGGCGGCGCTTGCTCATCGGGTAGAAGCAGACGAACTCGTCGTCGGGCACGTCGGGGTGGAGTCGGGCCTGGATGTACTGGGCCAACCCGGAGTCGTCGTCTACCTCACCCTCGAAGTACTCGCGGGACTTCTCGGTGTAGCCTGAGGCCTCCGTCACGGAGACGTACGAGAACTCCTGTTCGGTGAAGGCGGCGAACTCCGTCTGCTCGAAGTGCCGTTCGGCCGCGTCGAGGTCGCCCATCGTCGGCCGCAGGTGGAGGATCATGATGTCCGCCTTGTGACCCATGACGGTGTACACTGCCGTCTGTCCCTCCTCGGCGTCTTCGACGGCTTCGTACGCGTCGAGGAAGCCGATCCCCTCCGAGAGCGCACGGTCGCGGACTCGCTGGGGGGCCTCGCGCCAGGCGTCCCAGTCGATACTCCGGCAATCGTGCAGCGCGTACCAGCCCTCTTCCGTGGCTGGCGGCTTTCGTTGATCCATAGATATCAGTTGCAGGTCGACAGTAAGGAAACTTCTCATGTCGTTCCGGTCCGGCGACTTCTGACCCAGCAGTTCAGGCTATGCTTTTATTAGGCTAACGTGACAGCGAATCTATGTTGTCGCATGAACAACCCAATCGATAGACGGGTCGCAACTGCCCTCCAATCATATACGGTACTTGCGGTTATCGCCATTCTCATTGGTGCCGCCGTCGTGCCGTATGCGGCGTCGGTCGCCGAGGGTGACGAACAGTACGTCGCTGTAGTGAACATCGACGAAACAATCTCCGGCTCTAGTTCACAGGACACGATACAGGAGCTCCGCGAACTCCGCAGCAACGAGTCGGTCGAAGCGGTCGTCCTCCGGGTATCGAGTCCAGGGGGAAGCGCCGCCGCCAGTGAATCGATGTATCTGGCGGTCAAGCGGCTCTCGGCCGAAAAACCGGTGTATACGAGTGTGAACCAGTACGCCGCTTCCGGCGCGTACTACACCGCGGTCCCGAGCGACCGCATCTACGTGACGCCGGCCAGTCTCGTCGGCCACGTCGGCGTCATCGGAACCGCGCCGAGCGACGGTCTGAGCTCCGCCGCCACCACTGGACCCGACAAAGCCCATCGAGGTATGACGCGCGACCAATACTACGCCAGTCTCGAATCAATGAAGCG
Organism: Haloarcula hispanica ATCC 33960; assembly: GCF_000223905.1. Classification (NCBI taxonomy): domain Archaea; kingdom Methanobacteriati; phylum Methanobacteriota; class Halobacteria; order Halobacteriales; family Haloarculaceae; genus Haloarcula; species Haloarcula hispanica. The sequence continues at coordinate 328,849 of NC_015948.1, read as the reverse complement.
GGCCTTCGTCGGGGCAGTCATGACCGAACGCGGTGACAGGCTCAACGTGTCCCGCGAGACTGTCGCTGAAGCGTCAGCCTATCAAGGCGGTCGCGCAGTCCAGACCGGCTATGCGGACGAAGTCGGTGGACTCGAAGCCGCGATAGCCGGCGCGGCCGAAGCCGCCGACCTCTCGGAGTATCAGGTCGTGTACCGCAACCCCGCGGACCCACGGGGGCTGTTCCTGCTCAGTGGCGGGAGTGAAGCCGGTGGGAACGCTACCGTCGCCGCCGAAGGCGCACCGTACACGTTCCAGGGCGTCGACACAGTCCACTTCCTCATGATATACGGCACGCCGGAAAATCAGCAAGTCGTCTACAACAGCAGCGCACAGGGAGGTGCCTGAAATGGCAGCCAATAGCTCAAGTACGGTCGTTCGAGCAGGATTCTTCGTCGGTATCCTCATCCTCTCGGCGGTCGTCGGCACCGTAGCAATCGGCGGTGGTGGTGGCAGTCAGGCGGCCCCCGATGTAACCCAGGTGAACGCCCCGTCGTTCAACAGCGACGAGTCCGTCGCGACGCCGGCAGCCGAGAGCGGTGACCTCTCGATGTCGGCTGACGCGTCCGGGAAGGTCGTCGTTATCGACGTCGCTCACGCCGGCGACATCGACCGCGAAGCGCTCACACCGCTCGTATCGACCCTGACCGAGAACGGAGCGACGGTACGCTACCACGTCGGTGAGCGACAGAGCGGAAGCCCGCTCAACGAGTCACTGCGTTCGGCTGACGCCTTCGTCGTTCTCGGCGCGGAACAGCGCTACACCGAGAGTGAGATGAACGGTCTGACCGAGTTCAGCGATGCAGGCGGTCGCGTGCTCTTGCTGAACGAGCCGTCACAGGCGAGTCCCGCCGGACTGGGGCTGTTCGGCCCGGTTCGCTCCGATAGCGTGACCATGCCGATGGCCCCACTGGCGAGTCAGTACGGCCTCTCGTACGGGAACGGCTACCTGTACAACATGCACGAGTATGACACCAACTACCAGAACGTCTACGCGACGCCGACGGGCGATACGGAACTCACAGAGGGCGTCGACCGAACGGTCTTCTACGCCGCACTCCCCGTTCAGGGTGGCGACACCGTGGTCACTACGACGGAACAGACAACGCTCTCGAAGACCCGGCGACAGGACACGTACGGCGTCGTTGCCCGCTCGGGGAACGTCGTCACCGTCGGTGACACGAACGTCTTCACACAGGAGTTCCTCTACCGGGCCGACAACGAACAGCTAGTCGGGAATCTGCTTGACTTCCTCGTTACAGGCGAGAAATCACCCGCAGACGCACCACAGCCCGCAGACTCCGGCGAGTCCGGACCTGGCGGCTCGCTCCCTGGTGCCGGAACGGGCGGTGGCGGCGCACTGCCGTCCGAGCCGGATTCAACCCCAGCGCCCGAACCGAACGAGACCATGAGGGCCGACCAGTAGGGCGTCACCGCCCGCTCTCGTCGGAGATACCGGCAGAACAGGAATAACGCAGCAATTGCCGAACCGCGGCGAGTGCAGTCAGTCGTCGATGTCGAAGACGCGGCGCAGTTCGCGCTCAATCTCGTCGACGTATTCGGAGAGCACGGCGTCGAGTTTCTCGTCGTCGACGATGATCGCCGAGAGCCGCTCGGTCGGGTTCTCCGGCAGTTCGACACTGAACTCGCCGTCCTCGTAGAACGGCTCCGACTCGTTGAGGACCTGCTGGTCGATCGCGTGGACCAGTTCTGAGTCGTACGCGTCGTTCATCCGCTCGAAGGCGTTCTTGTAGGCCTTCTGGAGCTCCGGGAAGTAGTTCGCGTACTTGTCCTCGAACTTCTCGGGGTCGAACTCTGTCATTGTCAGAACGGTACAGGGCTGGGGATAAAGATGGCCCGATGTTCATACTGTCGGCTGTACGTCTGTGACGAATTTCGCCTCCCAGGGGTGGCGACTATCCAGACATAGTTACGGCCGACAGTATCACCGTTGTATCGTGCGTGCGTCCTTCTGGGGGAGATACATCGTGAGATACGCGACGAAGCAGATGCCGAAGATGCCACCCAGGACGAGAAAGACACGGATGTCCAGCCTGGCGATAGCTGCGATAATCTCTTGCAGCGTCGTCCGCGGATTCGCGAAGCCGAACGTCTCAGTGTAGGCTAACAGGCCGGCGACGACGACGAGCGCGATATCGAACAGGCCCCGAGAGTCCATCGTGGGGTGTTCGGAGAAGCGGACGTATAGCTTTTATTGCTGATACTGGTGGCAGCGTCGTCAGTCACCCTACCGCGCTGTTTGTGACGGCTTGGTTACGAGACTTGCTCGCTGATAATCTCGTCGGCCGCCTCGATGAACGCTGATTCCTCGCCGGTCGGGATAGTCGCGCCCGCTGCGATGTCGTGCCCGCCGCCATCGCCACCGACGGCCTGGGCGGCGTCGCGCATCACGACCGAGAGGTCCACGCCTCGGCCGACCAGCGGGCCGGTCGCCCGCGAGGACACTTTCGTCTCGTCCTCGTCGGTGCTGGCAAAGGCGATGATTGGCTTGTCCGAATCGACGCCGTCGGTCCCCAGCGCCATCCCGGCGACGATGCCGACGATGGTCTCGCGGATGGCGTCACCGGCGTCGAACCACTGGACGGTCCCGGCCTGGGTGACGCCGCGCTCCTTGACGAGCGTGAGTCCCTCCGAGAGGTTCCGGCGGTGGTTCGACAGCAGTGTCCGCGCCCGCTCCAGCGGTGCGTCGCGCTCGCCGAGACAGACCGCCAGTCCCACGTCCGCTCGTTCGTAGCGGGCCGTGGCGTTCAGGAGCGTCGAGAACTCGCTCGCATCCCGGAGTTCCGTGCCGCGCGGTTCCGCAGTCAGCGTGTAGGTCGTGCCGATGAGCGTCTCGATCTTGTCCGCCGGGACGCCGCGCTCGACGGCACGCTGGACCAGCCCGCTGGCGACGGTCTGGCGCTCGTCGTCGGAGAGGTCCGCCCACGTCCGCCAGTCTCCATCGGCTTTCAGGTCCAGACCGAGGCCTTCGAGGAACCGCGTCGCGCCAGCCTGATCGTTCGAAATCCCTGGAATCGGAACTTCCGTGGCGTACTCAAGTAGCTTCGGCAGCGGTCGGGTCTGTTTGCCATACAGCGAGAGGTCGGTGCCCTCCTCCAGCACGTCGGCGGCGATGCCCTCCTCGACGAGACCGGCGTTGGCTCCGACGAGTTCCCCGCCGACGGCCTGCATGTCCCCGACTGCGCCGACGACCGCCAGCGCGGCGAGGTCGCGGTTGTCAGTCTCCCCGGTCGAGAGCGCGCGGGCAAGGACGTACGCTGCGCCTGCACCCGAGAGCTCCGACGCGCCGTTGATACCTTCGAGTAGCGGATTGAGATGCGTCTCGAAGTCGGCGTAGCCGTCGGTGTCGACGACCGCGTCGGAGTGGCAGTCGTCCGGGGCCGACGGCTGGTGATGGTCGGCAATGATCGCCTCAAAGTTGCCCGCGGCGACGTGTTCGGAGATCACGTCGAGCTGGCCGGACCCGAAGTCCGTGAACAGCACGGTGTCGTACTCCCGAGCCGCGATGCTCTCGATCTCAGCGGCGTCGAGTTGCTTCTTGAACACGGTCTCGACGGGGATGCCGGCCCGCGACAGCGCCGCGGTGGCGATGGCGGCGCTGGTCAGCCCGTCGGCGTCGATGTGGGAGGCCAGCAACACGCGGTCGGCCGCCCGGAGTCGGTCGGCGCAGGCGGCCGCGCGGTCGGCGAGCGCTGGAACGGGGCCGGTCGTAGTCATCGTACCGAGGATAGGTGCGCTCCGGCATAAAAACGTTCAGACGCGCAGTCAGTCGTCCCGGAGCGGCCTGCCCCGTCAGGCGACCTTCCGCTGGTCGCTGAGCGTGACGGTCCGGTCGGCCGTCTCGACAGTCGTCCGGATGGTTATCCAGCCGTCCGCCTGTTCGATAGCGTAGGCGTCGCGGAACGACAGGTCGACGCGCCGGGTCGTGGTGTAGGACTCGTCAGCTTCGAGCGTCCCCACGTCCTCGGAGCCCTCCCAGACCACGTCACCGTCGTCGGTGGAGTTCCCGGCGTAAATCCGCGTGTAGACGGTGATTTCCGCCGCCGTACTGTTCTGCTGATTCGTCAGCGTGGAAGTCACGTCACGACAGGTCTGGCCACACTCCTCGATGGAATCGACGGTGAACGCAAACGGCGGGGTACTGGCCGCGCCGCCGTCAGCATTGGTTCCGTCCTCAGTGCTGGCGGTATCGCTATCAGGCGTCTCCGTCGGGAACTCCGAGAGGTCCTGCCCGCTGCTTTCCGCCTGGAACGGGCCGAGGCCGGCGACGAACGCGCCGCCGACACCCGCGAGCAGGAGCACGACAGCGCCGCCGACGGCGAGCAGCTTTCCGTTCATCGGTCTACGTCCCGGCCCCTGTCGCCGCCCCACTCACGTCCGAGCCGGGGCTGTCGTCGCTCCCACCGGCGAGGAACTCCTGAATCGCTTCGATGATCGTTGTCACAAAGTCAGGGACCTGATCCGGGAGACCGCCGGGCGGGCCGACGGCGTTCGTCCCGTCGTCACCGTCCACCGCGGGCGCAGCCGCGGCCGCCGCTGTGAAGAGTGTCAGCGCGAGCACCAGCGTGCCGACCGTGCGCAGTAGGGTTCGTGTCATCGTCGTCCATCGATTGATTCCGGCACCCCATCAAGTAGTCAGACGGTAAGCTCGAATAACCGCGGATTTCCGTCGTTTTAGCCGATTAACCCCGTATTAAATCGAGTAATACCCTGTTATTATAATGGCTACAGTCATACGAGGTGACATGAGTGTTGTCACGACCGAGCCGCAGTCGGTATCGCTTCGAGTTCCTGTCCGACCGGAGCAATCCCGATGAGTCTGCTCCAACGGTTCGCGTTCGCCATCCGCGCCAAGCTCAACGCCCTGCTCAGTCGGACTTCGGACCCGGCGGCGGAACTTGACTACTCATACGAACAGATGCGAGACGAACTGCAGGACGTGACCCGCGGTATCGCCGACGTGACGACCCAGAAGAAACGCCTGGAGATACACCGAACCCGATTGCGGTCGAACGTCGAGAAACACGATACGCAGGCCCGGGCCGCCCTGCAGGAGGGGCGCGACGACCTCGCACGCCGAGCGCTTGGGAAGAAGCAGGTGAACGTCAGCCAGATAACGGATCTAACGGGCCAGATCGACGACTTACAGGAGACCCAGGACCGGCTGGTCGGCAAGCGGGCCGAACTGAGCAGCCAGATAGAGCAGTTCCGGACGAAAAAAGAGACGATGAAAGCCCGCTATCAGGCCGCCGAGGCGTCGGCGCGGGTTTCGGAGGCGTTTACCGGCGCTGGCGACACGATGGCCGACGTGCACCGCTCCATCGAGCGCGCGACTGAGCGCACGGAGCAGATGGAGGCGCGCGCGGCCGCGCTCGAAGAACTCGAAGAAAGCGGCCAGCTCGAATCGGTACTCGACGACGGTGACTCCATCGACCAGGAACTCGACCGGCTCTCCAGCGAGCGGGCCGTCGAGAACGAACTGGCGACGCTGCGGGCCGAGATGGACGAGCGCGAGGCCGTCGAAGAGGCCGCAGAATAGCTCCGAAGAAACGCCGAAACCGCCGTCCGAGTCTCGTTACTCGTAGTGTGTCGGGGCCGCCGCCTCGACGGCCTCGCAGGCCAGCGCCTCGAAGTCGGCCTGGTCGGGGACGACGTCGACCGAGATGCCGGCGTTTTCGGCCGTCTCCCGCGTCGGCTCGCCGATCGCGCCGACGGTAGCCTCGTTCAGCCCGTCGATGGCGGCCTCGCGGACGCCGCGCTCCGCGGCCGCATCGAGGAAGTGCTCGACCGTGAGCGAGGAGGTAAACAGCGCCGCGTCGAGGTCCCCGGTGGCCGCCAAGTCCGCGGACTCGCCCGATCCCGCTGGCCGGACCAGCCGGTACAGCACGGTTTCGTGGACGTACGCGCCGGCAGCCTCCAGCCCGTCAGTCAGCACCGCAGAGCCGTGGTCCGACCGGGCGACTTCGACTCTTGTGCCGGCCACCGCCCCGGACAGCGTTTCGACGAGTCCCGTCGAAGAGTACTCCGCGGGGATGATGTCGACGCCGTAGCCGGCCTCGTGAAGCGCCTCGGCGGTCGACTGGCCGATGGCACACACCGTCGCCTCGCCGGGGTCCCAGCCGGCTTCGGCGGCGAGTTCGACGCCGGTCTTGCTGGTCAGGACGACGTAGTCGGCGTCGGTGCGCGGCGTGACCGGGCCGTCGTCGCCGTCACCGTCGGTGTCGCCGGCCGCCGCTGGTTCGACCGCCAGCATCGGGTCCGGGACCGGGTCGGCGCCGAGCGATTCCAGCAGTTCGACCGCGCTATCGAGGCGGTCGTCGGCAGGCCTGAAGGCAGCCACGCGGAGGCGCGGTTCCTCGCGCATCAGTACCCCTCCAGGAACTCCACCACCCGCTCGCGCTCGCCGGCCACCTCGCCGATGACGGTGATCGCGGGGGGTTCGATATCGGCCTCATCGCGGACCGAGACGATACTGTCGAGCGTCCCGGTAGCGACTTGCTGGTCCGGCCAAGTGGCACGTTCGACGAGGGCGACCGGCGTATCGGGGTCCATCCCCGTCTCGCGCAGGGCCTCGGTGTACTGCGGCAGTTTGCCGACGCCCATCAGGACGACGAGCGTGCCGCCGGTCGCGGCCAGGGCCTCCCAGTCGACGGCCGATTCGTCCTTCGTTGGGTCCTCGTGGCCCGTGACGAAGGAGACCGAGGAGGTGTAGTCCCGATGCGTGACCGGAATCCCGGCGGCTTCGGGGCCGGCGATAGCGCTCGTAATTCCCGGAACGATCTCGACGGGAATTCCGTTCTCCGCGAGATGGGCCAGTTCTTCGCCGCCGCGGCCAAACACCATCGAGTCGCCGCCTTTCAGTCGGACAACGGTGTTACCCTCCTCGGCGAGTTCGACCAGTCGGGCGTTAGTGTACTCCTGGGGCGTCCACTCGCCGCCGGCGCGTTTGCCCACGTCTTCGCGTTTCTCCTCGGGAATCATCCCGATGATTTCGGGGCCGGGGAGCTTGTCGTGCAACACCACGTCGGCCTCCTCCAGCAGGCGCTTTGCCTTGACTGTCAGCAGGTCCGGGTCGCCGGGACCGGAGCCGACCAGATACACCTTGCCGGGTGCAGCGTCCGTCATTCCTCGTCTTCCTCCCGCGCCGTCGAAGCGTCGTCGTCTGCCTCCGTCGAGTCCCGCTTGGCCTCGGCGATGAGGTCGTCAGCGCCCTGTTCGGCGAGTTCCGCTGCGAGGTCCTGTGCCGCGTCAATGTGGTACTCGGCCGGGATGTCGCGGCCGACCGAGACCTCCTCGGTGCCGTCCTGTGAGAGTACGCGCACCCGCGTGTGGACGACACCGCCTTCCAGGTGAGCATGGACGCCGATCGGCGCGACGCAGCCGCCGCCGAGTTCTTCGAGAATCGTCCGCTCAACGGTCGTCTCGACGCGGGTCTGTGGGTCGTCCAGTCGGTCCTTGATGTCCAGCGCGAGGTCGCCGTCGACGGCGGTCACCGCAAGCGCGCCCTGCCCTGGGGCCGGCACAAACCGGTCGGGGTCGAGGTCGGACATGCCGACGTAACGCGTGAGCCCGGCCCGGTGGAGGCCGGCCTTCGCCAGCACGATGGCGTCGTACTCGACGTCCGGGTCCCGCTCCATCGCCCGCCGTTCGAACTCGGTGAGGTCGTCGAACCACTCCTCGACCGTGCGGTCGTAGGGGTGTTCCTCTTCCTCGTCGGCGTCGAGGTCAGCGTCGTCCCCGTCGCCGGCGTCGCCCTTGTGCTCCTGTTCGGCCTCGTGGCGCTCCTGGTGTTCCTGCTGGAGCGACGGGGCCAGCAGCTTCGCGATGCGCGTGTCGACGTTGCCCCGGAGCGGCTCCACGGTGAGGTCGTCGCGCTCGGCGAGCAACTGCGCCTTGCGTCGCAGGCTCGACGTACCGACGGTCGCGCCTTCCGGTAGTTCGTCGAGTGAGCGGCCATCCGGCGTCACCAGCACGTCCTCGGCGGCGGCCCGCTCGGGGACCGCCGCGACGACAAGGCGCTCGGGCCGTTCGGTCGGCATGTCCTTCATCGAGTGGACCGCCGCGTCGAGTTCGCCGTCGAGCACCTTCTCGTCGAGGCTGCGAACGAACGCGCCGGTCTTGCCCAGTCGGTGGATGAGTTCATCCCGTATCTGGTCGCCCGTCGTCTCCACCTCGACGAGTTCGACCGACAGCCGGCGACTGCTCAGCGAATCCCGAACCGTCGCCGCCTGCCGTAACGCGAGGTCAGAGCCCCGCGTCGCTAGTTGCAGTGTCTCCCCGCGTGTTGTCATACCCGACACTCCTCGGTCAGCGCGTAAAAGCGCACTTCTTCGTCGGTTCGATGTCGTTATGCAGGCCGCTTGGCGAGGAACGTCTCGGTCAGGAGCTGCGAAACGAATCCCGCGACGAACGTCGTCAGACCGCCGGCGACGAGTGCAAAGTCGATCAGTCCGTTGAGTGTGTCGACGGGACCCACGCTTACTGTGAGGACTACGTACGCGTGCAGGAGCACGTACATGACCGGCAGAAAGACCGCCGTACAGAGCACGCCGGCAGCCATCGCGCGTCGAATGACCGGCGGGGCACGTCTAACAACCGGGAGGGAATTGGTCAGGGCCATCGAGAGTGGTTTCGTGGGCGACACAAGTAGCTCTAGGGTGCACTCTGCGGGCCGCTACGGGGCGTTACCACGGCTCGTTTTTCAGCCCGAGCAGGTAGGCGATACCGTTGGTGACGACGTGTAACACCGGCGTCGCGACGACAACGACGACCAGCACCGGGAGCGTGAACGTCTCGGTGAACCACGACGGCGCGGCCACGACCGCACAGAGCAACGCTCCGACGACGAAATCCAGTTGATCCAGTCCGGGGAACGCGGCGCCGCGCTCGCGGCCAGTCCGGCGTTTGAGGAAGGACGCACCGATATCTCCAAGCATCGCGCCGAAGGCGAGTCCAAGTCCCGCACGGAGCGAAAACGTCGGGAGGTCGGTCCCCAGTGCAGCGCTCACGCCGGGCGCGGCCTGCGTCAGTCCGAGCGCGAGCAACGTCCCGGCGGCGGTTCCGATCAGCGTCCCGCGCCAGGTCTTGCCGTCGCCGAGCACCCGCCGCCCGCCCCACGTTCGGCCGCCGTCTATCGGTCTGCCGCCGCCGGCGAGAACCGCGGCGTTGTTCGGGATGTACGCCGGCAACATCGCCCACAGCGCCCAGACGACAGTGTCGACCGTCTCCATATCCCCGCCGTCTGCCCCCGTCGTCTTAATCTGTGTGACTCGCTGGTGCAGCACCGGCGACTCACAGAGACGCTTCCACACCTGCGGCTAGCCACGAGTCTAAAAAAGATCGAGAGCTGGCCTCAGAACGGCGCTTCGGGGCCTTCGTCTTCGTCGCCGCCGACGTCGCCGCCGCGGGACTCGCCGGGGAACGAGGGGCTCATGCCGCCGCTGCCGCCGGACATCCCTTCCTGCTGTTCCATCCCGGTGCGCGCGGTGACCTCGTTGATCTCCGGGATCTCCTTGGTCATGCGCGTCTTGATGGCCTGGATGGTCATCGGTGAGATGCCACAGCCGGAACAGGCGCCGCCGAGGCGGATCGTGACGCTGCCTTCCTCGCGGTCGATCTCCTCGATGGCCGCGCTCCCGCCGTGCATCTGGATCTGGGGGAAGTTGCGACGCAGGAAGTTCGTGATTCGCTCGCGCAGGTCGTTGGCGTCCTCTGTGTCAGTGCTCATAGTGAATTGTATTCCGTCCCGGGAGGGCTTAGACCTTTGGACTAACATCTATATGACGGGCGAGAAACCGCGACCCGCCGGCACCCGCCCGTAGTTACTCCGACCATACCTGAAGCTTCTACCGGCGGGGTGAGTAGCCCGTCGTATGACACCCTCCGCCGACGAACCGCGACTGTTCGAGTGTGCGACCTGCGGCGGCATCGGTATCGGCGAGAACCGGCCGGAGTGCTGTGGCCAGCCGATGGCGGCGACCGAGGCGACGGACGCGGCGGTCAGCGAGCCGTCGCTCGAAACCCTGCTGCAGACCGTCTTCGAGATGTCCGGTACCGAGCTGGACGTCTGTCTCTGCGTGATGGAGGGCGGTGAGTTGACCGTGGCAGCACTGGCCGAACAGATCGGTTACGACCGGAGCGTCGTCGCGCGCCATCTCAACCATCTCGCGGAGTTCGGCGTCGTCGAGAAGCGCCGGCGAATCAGGCCGGAGGGCGGGCATGTGTACGTCTACACGCCACAGCCGCCTGAAGTAGTGCGTGAGCGGCTCCGCGGGGAGTTCCTGTCGTGGATTCGGCTGGCGACTGCGCAGTTGGACGACCTGCAGCGCGAGAAGGTCGAGGCGATAGCCGACGCCAGAACCGACGAGCGACAGTGGACCGTGTTTCAGGAGCAGTAGCGGCGACCGCGACGGCTCAGGTTGGGTCTCAGATGCGGTCCACGGTCGCGGCGTAAACGACCGCGAGGACGCCCCCGTAGACGACGTGCCACAGCAGCGACGGCGGCGCGAAGTTCGGGAACGGCGGGGAGGCCGGCGAGCCGACCGCACCGAGCCAGACTGGCATCAGAAGCGCGGCAAAGAGCACCCAGGTGGCGACGCCCCAGCCGACGCCGAGCCCAAGCAGTTTGCCGGACGATTCCAGATTGAGGACCCTCGCCAGCCCGGCGAACATCACGCCCATCACGGCCCCATGGGAGAGGTGGACGACGAGGCCAGCCGCTGGGCTCGGCGGCGGCGCGAGCCCGTACAGGGACGGGATTGCGACGGCGAGCGTCGCGGTGTTCATCACGAGAATCAACGCGCCCATGACGGCGCTTCCGGCGATACCGCCGAGCACGCCGGCTTTCCAGTTGCCGGTACTGACATCGTACGTCTGTGTCGTCTCTGTCGTCGTTGACATGCATACGAACGGTCGCGCCGCCTAGCAAAAGAGCCGGCGTGGCTGTTCGACCTCGTGCCACGTCCCCGGAAGAACTATACAGCAGCTCTCGCCAGCCATGGCCAGACAGGCAGCTAACTTTCAAGCCGCGGCCGGACGGACGTGTGGTATGGCAGACTCCGACACAGTGATGGCTCGGTTCGAAACCCCCGACATCGACGACCTCCCCGAAGACCTGCAGGAACGCATCGAAGAGGAGACCGAACGCGCCGGCTTCACGCCGAACATCTTCCCGGCGATGGCCTATCGTCCCTCGCACTTCCGGGCCTTTTTCGCGTACCACGACGCGCTGGTCGAGCAGACGGCGCTGGAACGCGAGGAAGTCGAGATGATAATCGTCGCCGTCAGCGGCGTCAACGACTGCCTCTACTGTATCGTCGCCCACGGTGCGCTGCTGCGTATTTACGCCGACGCACCCAAGCTCGCCGAGCAGGTCGCCGCGAACCACCGAACTGCGGACATCAACGAGACGCACAAGGCGATGCTGGATTTCGCGGTGAAGCTGACAGAATCGCCCGCCCGTATCGAGGACGCAGACCTCGAACGGCTGGAGGACCACGGCTACAGCCGCCGCGCGATCTGGGACATCGGCAGCGTCGCCGCCTTCTTCAACCTCTCGAACCGGCTGGCACAGCTCGCCGACATCCGTCCGAACGACGAGTTCTACGATCTGGGCCGCTGACTCGGGGCTTAGTGGCACCCCAACCTCACGCCGCTTCGGCCGGCCGCACCGCCCCAGCGCCACACTCCGGACAGGTCAGGTCCTCGACTGTCGCCACGCGCTGTGCGAACTCGGTCCCGCAGTCGTCACAGCGGAACCGGTAGTGCTGGTCCCCGGAGCCGAACAGCTCGGAGACCGTGTCAAGCACACCCATACTATGTACTCACTATCCGGAGCCCCCAAAATCTTCCGGCTGAGATACATCTCCGCCGGGGTTTGATACATATAGCATACATCACAGCGCGTATCTATACACCTAGTAGTTCTGGTCTTGCCTATCAGGGGCATCCACAGGTGTATGAACAAAACACTCTATCTGATGCAGAAGGACAGCGAAACCCGAATCGAAGTTGACGACGATGGCTACGACCGGATCATGGAGAACGGCAACGTCGTCGGCCACCACATGAGCAACCCCATCGTCAAGCTGACGTAAGTTGCCACACGCGGTCCGAGCGTATCGTGACTGACGCGCAACATCCGGGAGTTTTTGCCGCTGGCTGTTGAAGCCGACAGCAATGAGTGACGCCGACGGCGGTCCGAAGCAGGTCTCGGACCCGGCCTACCACAGCGAGAACCACACGGCCGCCCAGACCTGCGGCTGGACGAAAAACGCCCTTCGCGGCGAAGGGAAGTGTTACAAGTACATCTTCTACGGTATCGAGTCCCACCGCTGCATCCAGATGACGCCGGTCGTGAAATGCAACGAGCGGTGCGTGTTCTGCTGGCGGGACCACGCCGGCCACGCCTACGAACTCGGCGACGTGGAGTGGGACGACCCCGCGGCGGTCGCCGACGCCTCCGTGGAACTCCAGCGGAAACTGTTGTCGGGCTTCGGGGGCAACGATGAAGTCCCGCGCGAGGTGTTCGACCAGGCGATGGAACCGCGCCACGTCGCCATCTCGCTGGACGGCGAACCCACGCTCTACCCGCACCTGCCGGAACTCATCGAGGAGTTCCACGACCGCGACATCACCACCTTCCTCGTCTCCAACGGGACCAACACGGAGATGCTGGAGCGGTGTGACCCCACGCAACTGTACGTCTCCGTCGACGCCGCCGACCGCCAGACGTTCGACTCGACGGTGCAGGCGATGGAGGACGACGCCTGGGACTCGCTCATCGATACGCTGGACGTGCTGGCCGAGAAAGACGACACCCGCACCGTCATCCGGACGACGCTGGTCAAAGGCCACAACATGCACCACCCCGAGTGGTACGCGGCGATGTGTGACCGGGCCGATGCGGACTTCGTCGAGATGAAGGCGTACATGCACGTCGGCCACTCGCGGGGCCGCCTCGACCGCGACTCGATGCCCGACCACAGCGAGGTCCGGGAGTTCACACGAGAGATGGGCGAGTACCTCCCCGACCACGACGTGCTGAAGGAGGTCGAAGACTCCCGCGTGGCGATGCTCGCCGAGGACGAGAACACATGGGTTCCGAAACTGGAGAAGTCGAGCGAGTTCTGGGAGCAGGATTCGCTCGTCGAGTACTGAGTGCCATGTACGACATCGGGACGCAAGTCGAGCGGAGTGGGACCACAATGCGAACAGCGAAACCGTGAGCGAAGGCAGTCGCTTTTTCGCCTGCTCCGTTGAATAGCGGTTAATCCGCTTGTTCTTACAGATCCAGAGGAATGGAGCCGGTGGGTTTGATTCTGTCCTATCGAGAGCGCTCTTTTCGAGTTTGCGTAGGAGTGGAAAGAACTGGCCAGACACCACTCAGGAGTGCCACTCGTAGTGAAAGATCGTAGTCCGAAAGAATAGTATTAAATACATAAGGGGGCGTATTTTCAATCGCGTGAATATTAATGGATCTAAAAAGTAAGCGAAAAGTAAAGGAGTTTCAGGAAGAAGAAATGCCGTCGCTAAAGGATTCAATTGACGACGCAGCGGGTTTTGAGGTCGATCTCGATATCCAGTGGGAATCACTTATCGACGAGAGAGTCAACGAAGAGCTCTGGTTCGAAGGGTGGACGAAAGTCTATTTTCTACCGACAATCAGTGCCTTCGAGGCAATCTGTAGCGACAAATTGGGGCGGGAAGCGCTTGAAGCAGAGCTGGAGTCGGTCGTGTTCAAGAACGTCGCAGGGATGACTGGTGAGATCAACTACAGCGATGGAGTCCTCACGGTTGATAAAGAGCCATGCACCAACATGGACAAAGTCGACAAACGGACAGAGTCCATTGTCTCGTTGCTCGAAGGCAGCCTCTGAATAGCCCAATCGAAACGAATCGGGGCCGATACCCGGTTTCGCGGTCTCATGATGCATTTTCGACCAGTGTCTCCCAGCCGCGTCTTATCATCTATCACAGCAGTGTGATAGGGCCGAACGTGTTAGGCAGCGGCTTGAATTGTATCCAGTAGAAACGGTAAGACGCGCTTCTGCTACCAACCCCGTACCAGTTTTTCTCCATTCCAAAAGTGGAATGCATTCCACCTTCGGTATGCTTATCCGGCGGGAATCCCTACTGCAATGCATGGCTGAATCAACGGGACAGGGCGTCGGTCGGGACGAACTGGCGACGCTGAAACTGCTCGCCCTCGACGGTGCGCTCGACGAGTCGGCAAAGGTATCCTGTGCCGATCTCGCGGAACGGCTGGACGCCTCGAACCAGACCGCCTCGCGGCGGCTCCAGCGGCTCGAAGACGCCGGGCTACTGGCCCGGGACATCGTCAGCGACGGGCAAGAGGTCGAACTGACCGGGGACGGTGAACGCCGCCTCCAGTCGGAGTACGCCGACTACCGGCGGATCTTCGAGTCCGACGCCAGCGTCGACCTGACCGGCGTCGTCACCTCGGGGATGGGAGAGGGACGACACTACATCACGCTGCCGGGCTACATGGAGCAGTTCATCGAGCGACTGGGGTACGAGCCGTTCGCGGGCACGCTCAACCTCGAACTCACGGCCGAGAGCGTCCGCAAGCGAGCGCGGATGAGCGCCATCGAACCGGTCACCATCGAGGGGTGGGAAGACGACGAGCGGACGTACGGCCCCGCGTACTGCTACCCCGCTTCGATAGAGGGCAGCGACGGCGAGTACGAGCCGGCCCACGTCATCGCGCCCGAGCGAACCCACCACGGCGAGGAGCAACTCGAAGTAATCGCGCCCGAGAAGCTCCGCGAGGTGCTGGAACTGGCCGACGGTGACGAGGTGATCGTGCATGTCTCGGAGTGAGGAAACCGCCGTCGACGCCGACAGCGTGGCCGACGCCGTCGCCGCCTTCGCCCGCGGCGAGCCGGTGCTGATCCACGACGCCGCCGACCGCGAAGGCGAAACCGACCTCGTCTACCCGGCCGGGGCCGTCAGCCCCGACGCCGTCGCCCGGATGCGCAACGACGCCGGGGGCCTCGTCTGCGTCGCGCTCTCGGACCGCGTCGCCGAGGCGCTGGAACTGCCGTTCATGCAGGAGGTCCTCGACCATCCGACGGCGGCCGACCACGACCTCGCCTACGACGAGCGCTCCTCGTTCTCGCTGACGGTGAACCACCGCGACACGTTCACCGGGATCACCGACGACGACCGCTCGCTGACGATTCGGGAACTGGCCGCCGTCGCGGCGGACCCGGCCCCGGACGCGTTCAGCGATGCCTTCCGGTCACCGGGCCACGTCCACCTCCTCCGGGCAGCCCCGGACGGCCTGGCCGACCGCGAGGGCCACACCGAACTCGCGCTCGCGCTCGCGGCCGCAGCCGACCAGCCAGAAGCCGCTGTCGTCTGTGAGATGCTGGACGATGAGACGGGCGCAGCGCTGCCCCCGGCAGCAGCGCGGGCCTACGCCGACCGCGAAGGGCTTGTGTACGTCGAAGGTGCCAGCCTGCTAGAGCGATTCGACTGATACTGGTGGCTGTAGCTGAGACAGAGTAGTCACCACTCCGTGCCGCAGAATTATTGAGAGAGCAACGTCCGACAGTGTGGGAAGCAGACAGCCAGTGTTTATTTCCAGCAATCACGGGACTGGACCGGTTTGCGAGTCAGAATGGAGTATCCGCCGCCGCTGCAAGTTGTCTGAGACCGCTGGCGACGAGGTACAGCGTCGCTCCAGTGAACAAAGCGATACCCACGGCCCGAGAGAGCCCGGGCACCGGTGATTCGACGACGCCGGAGAGATTTCGCGTGATGACCTCGGCCTGAATCAGGAGCAGGCCCAGCGGAAGCAACAGGACAGCGACGCTGCGGTGGAGCGACCGCTTCAGGGAGGACATGTGCGGTGCGGACGGCCAGATTCCACTAAAGCGTTTGTGCTCGCCGGGGCAGTGCTCCGTACTGGCCGTACGAGACAACGCGACCCTGACCCGCGGGGGTATCGTCAACACTCTTAACCAAGGGAATCAATGGGGTAGATATGACACACGACGAGACAGCAGGAGGCATCACCCGCGGGCATCACGACTGTCAACTCACCGGAGGGGTCGTGCGATGAGCGACCGTCCAGAGATGTTCGAGGGAACCGACCGCATCTGGATGGACGGCGAGTTCGTCGACTTCGAGGACGCTCAGACCCACGTCCTCACGCACGCGCTGCACTACGGGACCGGCGTTTTCGAGGGCGTTCGCTGTTACGACACCGAGCAGGGGCCGGCCGTCTTCCGCTGGGAAGAACACCTCGACCGCCTGTACAAGTCCGCGAAGCCCTACGACCTCGACATCGAGTTCAGCAAGGACGAACTCACCGAGGCGACGACGGAACTCATCGAAACGGAAGGGTTCGAGTCGTGTTACATCCGCCCCATCGTTTACTACGGCTTCGATTCGCTCGGCGTGAGCCCGAAGGACTGCCCGACGAAGACCACCATCGCCGCGTGGCCGTGGGGCGCGTATCTGGGCGAGGAAGCGCTGGAAGAGGGCGTCGACGTGATGGTGTCGTCCTGGCGCAAGCACGCCTCCAGCCAGATTCCGACCAACATCAAGACGACGGGGCTGTACGTCAACAGCATGCTCGCCGGCGAGGAGGCCCGCCGGAACGGCTACACCGAAGCTATCGTCCTGAACAAGGAAGGCAACGTCGCCGAAGGGCCGGGCGAGAACATCTTCATGGTCCGGGACGGAGAAATCTACACGCCCGGACTGGCCGAGAGCATCCTCGAAGGCATCACCCGCAACACCGCAATCACGCTCGCCGAGGAGATGGGCTACACCGTCCACGAGGAAGCGACCATCTCCCGCGGTGAGCTATACACCGCTGACGAGCTGTTCTTTACCGGCACGGCGGCGGAGGTCACGCCCATCCGAAGCGTCGACGACAACGAGATCGGCGAAGGGACCAAGGGACCGGTCACCGACGAACTCCAGTCAGCCTTCTTCGACGTCATCGAGAGCGGCGACCGCGAAGAGTGGTTCCACTACGTCTGAGCGGGTACTGAACCGCGCGGCTAATCGTCCGCGAGGTCTTCCTCGTCGGCGACCGGAATCGGCGTGGCGGTACTACGGTCCGTATCGCCGAACCCGGCGCTGAGAATCCGTGTCAGCGCCTCTTCGACGCGCTCGTCGATTTCCTCGTAGCGGTGCGGTTCGACCTCGACGACGTAGCCGGTCGTGATGTTCGGCGCTGTCGGCAAGAAGAGCACCTCGCGGCCGTCCTCGGTCGTCTGGCCCGTTTTGAACGCGGTCATCCGCATCCCGTCCCACACTTCGAGTTTCACCGGCGCCTGGAGTTCTTCGGTTCCCCCGACAGCCGTCTCGACCGCCATCTTCGAGGCGTTGTACACCACCCGGAGCCCGGGGACGTGGTTCATCGCGTCGTCGATGGCCCGTTCGACGATGTCGCCGAAGGCCGTCCGCATCAGATAGCCGATAGAGAACACGATGAGGATGAAGATAATCAGCGTCGTGAACACCCGTGCGAGTTCGACAGACGACGTTCCCGAGGGGAGTCCGAGCGCCGCTAGCAGTTCGCCGTCAATCGCCGGGATGACCGCCGCGGACGCGAGGATAGAGTAGAGATAGATGATAACGTAAACCGTCACCAGCAGCGGCAACAGGATAATAAGGCCGCTCGCGAAATCGCGCTTCCACGACGTTGAGGAGGCCATACAGGTACGTATCGGGCGCGGAATATGAGCCCTTTCCTTTGGTGCGTGTCCGTGCTGCCGGTCTCACAGTTGTCCGGTGAGAGAGTGCGAGAGGATAGCCAGTTACCGATGAGGAGCCGCCGAGCTACCACTCGGCGACGCTGCCGTCGTCGTGTCGCCAGACGGGGTTGTGCCAGTCGACGTCCTGCTGGGACTGCTCCCGGAGGAACGCCTCGTCGATGTCGATAGCCAGTCCGGGGTCGGTGGGGACAGTGACGAACCCGTCCTCGTAGTCGAACACCGACGGGTCGGCAAGGTAGTCCAGCACGTCGGTGGTTTCGTTGTAGTGGATGTCGATGCTCTGCTCCTGGATGAGAGCGTTGGGCGAGCAGGCGTCGACCTGAACACAGGACGCCAGCGCGACCGGGCCGAGCGGGCAGTGCGGGGCCATCGCCACGTCGTAGGCCTCGGCCATCGACGCGATCTTGTACACCTCGGTGATGCCGCCGGCGTGGGAGAGGTCCGGCTGGATCACGTCGACGGCCCCGTCCTCGAACACCTCCTTGTAGTCCCAGCGCGAATACATCCGCTCGCCGGTCGCAATCGGGATGTCGGTGTGGGCCGCAAGCGCCGGCAGCGCGTCGTTGTGTTCGGGCAACACCGGTTCCTCGATGAACATCGGTTCGTAGGGCTCCATCGCGGACGCCAGGCGCTTGACCATTGGCTTCGTGACGCGGCCGTGGAAGTCGACGCCGATGTCGACCTCCGGGCCGACGGCCTCCCTGACCTCCCGGAGGCGGGTCGCGGCGGCCTCGACAGTGGCCGGGTTGTCGACGCGCTCGATCTCGGGCGTCGCGTTCATCTTCAGCGCTGTGAACCCGGCGTCGACCTGTTCCCGAGCGGCGTTCGCCACGTCGGAGGGCTCGTCACCGCCGATCCACTGGTACACCCGAATCCGGTCCCGGGCCTGCCCGCCCAGTAGCTGGTGGACCGGCGCGCCGAGTTGCTTGCCCTTGATGTCCCACAGCGCTTGGTCGATGCCGGCGATGGCAGACATCAGGACCGGGCCGCCGCGGTAGAAGCCGCCGCGGTACATTGCCTGCCAGTGATCCTGAATGTTCTCGGGGTTTTCGCCGACGAGATAGCTGTCGAGCAGTTCCTCGACAGCCGCACGCACGGTGTGGGCCCGTCCCTCGACGACGGGTTCGCCCCAGCCAACAGTACCGTCGGCCGTCTCCAGTCGAAGGAAGAGCCACCGGGGCGGCACCTCGAACAGTTCGTAGTCGACGATGCGGTTCCCGGCCGCGTCGTCGGCTGTCATGCCAGTGGTCCCCTCGCTGTAGTACACGAAGCAGTCCCGCTGGGAGCACTACGCGGCGCGTCGAGCCGCGCTCCGTCGGTCTGTGGAGTCATGTGAGACACACATAGGAGACGTGTATATAGTCGTTGTGTGATTCCAGAACCTACCGCTCGCGGTGTCGCTCCCACGTACGGACGAGCCCGGCAAGCGTCTCGTTGACCGGGACCCGCTCGGTCGCAGTCTCGGCGACATAGCCGTTGATGGCATCTATTTCGGTTTGCTGACCGGCCGAGATATCCTGATACATCGACGAATGGTTGGCGGCGGTGTCGTCGACCACACGCTCGACGAGCGACACCGCACGCTCGTCGGGGAGGTCGATGCCCTGCTCCCGGGCGACAGCGGCCGTTTCCCGTACAGCGTCCGCCGCGATGTTGTCGGCCGGCGAGTCGGCCAGCGCGCCGTTCGCCACGCGGGCGAGCGCGGTCACAGCGTTGATACCGGCGTTGACCGCGAGTTTCTCCCAGAGGCGGGTCGGCATATCCGCTGCGACGGTTGTCTCGATACCGGCCGCACGGAACGCCGCCCCGACGTCGTCGGCGGTTGCGGACCGGCCGCCGTTGCGGTCCCCGAGTACGATGTCGCCGCGGCCGGTGAACGCCACGGTGCCCGGTTCCCTGAGCCGCGCGCCGTAGGAACACGTCCCAGCCAGCACCGGACAGTCGAGTTCGGCGGCTAACCGCTCCTCGTTGCCCATCCCATTCTGGAGCGAGAGGCAAGCGTCGAGCGTGCAGTCCGCGAGGTCCGCTGCAACGGCGGCGGTGTCGTAGGCCTTGACCGTCACCAGCGCGAGGTCGGCACGCTGTGGAATCGTCGTCTGTGCGCCCGGACGGACCCGGAACTCCTCGGTTCCCACCACCGACAGACCGTTCTCGCTAACGCTGCCGGCGTGTGGCTCGCGGCCCACGAGCGTCACGTCGTGTTCGCGGGCGAGCAAGCCACCGACGAGGCTGCCGAGGCTTCCGGCCCCGACGACGACGATATCCATACCGACGAGCAGGGACGGCCCGAACAAAAACCTACCACCGGCGTGCCGGAATCAGCACGCACTTGACCGGGAGCAACGAACGAGCGGCCATGGGCGACTCCGACGACGCCGAGGCGGTAGTTCGGGCCATCGACGAGATCGGTATCGACCGGCTGACCGAGACAATCGTCACGGCGTGGGAGGGCATCGGCGGCGGCGTCGAACCGGGACCGACCTGGCCGGAAGACGAAACCAGGCGTCGGTTCGAACTGTCCGACCCGGACGAAGCGGTCGGGCTGGACGTGCTCGCGGCGGTGCTGGACGCGTCACCGCGGTCCTCGGAAAAGGCGTTTGTCCACCTCGGTGTCGGCCGGCGAGACACCCCCCAACACGAACGGTTCGCTGTCGAGACGCTCGCGGGCCACACCGACGTGTCGGCTACCGACACCCACACGACCGGAACGGTGCCGATGACGGCAGAAACGTTCGACGCGCTGGCGCGCGTCTACGGGGGGACGCTGGTGTACGTAGTCATCGGTGATGCGGACGGGCACGCGGTTCTCGAACTCGACTGGACGACACTTCGGTTCTCGCTCCCGCCGTCGGCCGTCGAGACCGTGCGGGAGTCAGTCGGACCGGCCGTCGCCGAGCGATTCGAGCGGGCGTAAGCCCGGCCTGTCACGCGGGCGTCGCCTCAGTCCTCCTGCCAGTAGTAGATGTCTTCCTTGGGCGCGTTACAGGACGGGCATTCGTCGGGGATGTCCTCTATCTGGCCCATCTCGCCGCATTCCCAGCAGCGCCACATCAGTTCGGCCTCGCCCGCGGCCCCGGCGCTGAGATGCTCGCTCGACAGCGACTCGATGCCGTCCTCGACCGTGACGTAGAAGCCGTGTTCGTCGAACCCGCGGATGGTCCCGAGTGCGTCCCCGTCCTCGTCGTACACCGTCTGGCCGAACGAATACTCCTCGCTTTCGATGTTCGTGGTCATGTCAGCCATACATAGAGCTAGTCGTTCCGAAATGTGTTAAATGCTACCGTAAGACAGAATATGCATGATTGACGAGCCGAATCGGGGCCAGCGAACCCGCCTGTCGGCGAACGGCACTCGCGTCGCTACTGCGAGAACAGGCTGTTGTGGACGGGTGCGAAATTGCTCTCCTGACTATCCTCGACAACGGAGTCGGTGACGGCGTTACCGTCGACGCCCGCGTCGAGGAAGTCCGCGAGCGGCGGCCCAACGTTGTCTGGTTCGACGAGGAACGCGTCGTGGCCGTGGTCGGAGTCGATGACGTGGTGGGCGACGTTCGCGTCGGCCGCCCGGAGCGAGTCGGCCAGCGCCTCCGCCTGCTGGGTGGTGAAGTGCCAGTCGGCGGTAAAGGACATCACCAGCGCGTCGCCGTCGAACGCCGCCAGCGCGTCCGCGTCGGACTCGAACCCGGCGGCGAGGTCGTAGTTGTCCATCGCCCGCGTCAGGTAGAGGTAGCTATTGGCGTCGAAGCGCTCGGTGAACTTCTCGGCGTTGTAATCGAGGTACGACTCCACGTCGCGGTACGGGAAGAACGCGCCCGCGGCGTCGGTGGGGAACGTGCGGACGGCGTCCCGGCCGGCGGCGCGGCGGCCGAAGCGGCGCTCCATCGACGCCTTCGAGAGGTACATCACATGGCCCAGTTGGCGGGCCAGCGCCAGCCCGTCGCTGGGCGGGTCCTGGTCCTCGCCGTAGTAGTGGCCCTGGTTCCAGTTCGGGTCGGTCGTGATGGCCCGTCGGGCGATGGCGTCGAGCGAGAGGCACTGTGTGTCCAGTCGCGCGGCCGCGGCGATGGGAACGATGCGGTCGACGTGGTCCGGGTGGCGCTTGGCCCACTCGATGACGTTCATGCCGCCGACGCTGCCGCCGACGACCGCGTGGAGGTGGGGAATCCCGAGTTCGTCGAGCAGCGCGCGCTGGGCCTCAGTCCAGTCCGTGACAGTGACCGGCGGGAAGTCGGTGCCGTAGGGCTCGCCCGTCTCCGGGTTCTCGCTTTTTGGCCCCGTCGACCCGTAGCACGAGCCGGGCACGTTCGCACAGACGACGTAGTACTCCGTGGTATCGATGGCCTTGCCCGGGCCGACGATGTCGTCCCACCAGGCGCGGGCCTGGTCGGCGCTGTCGACCCGGTCGCGGCCGGCGACGTGGGCGCTGCCGGTCAGGGCGTGACAGACCAGCACCGCGTTGTCGCCGTCGAACTCCCCGTAGGCCTCGTAGGTGATTTCGAGATCCGGAATCGTCTCGCCGCAGTCGAACTCGAACTCGCCCAGCGAGACTGTGTTGTGTTCGACGTTCATGTGATTCGCTCGATTGTGTCGTCGAT
Organism: Haloarcula hispanica ATCC 33960; assembly: GCF_000223905.1. Classification (NCBI taxonomy): domain Archaea; kingdom Methanobacteriati; phylum Methanobacteriota; class Halobacteria; order Halobacteriales; family Haloarculaceae; genus Haloarcula; species Haloarcula hispanica. Next base: position 306,441 of record NC_015948.1, on the reverse strand, counting down.
GTCCGCGATGATGTCTTCGGGCTCTTCGATGCCGACGCTGAACCGGAGGAGGTCCGGCGTCACGCCGCTGGCGCGTTGCTCTTCCTCACTGAGCTGGGCGTGGGTGGTCGAGGCCGGGTGAATGACCAGCGTCTTCGCGTCGCCGATGTTGGCGAGGAACTGCGCGAGTTCAGTCTCCTCGCAGAACCGTCGGCCGGCATCGTAGCCGCCCTCCAGTCCGAAGGTGACGATACCGCCGAACCCGCCGGAGAGGTACTGCTGTGCCAGGTCGTGGGTCTCGTGACTCTCCAGTCCGGGATAGGTGACCCAGGCGACATCGGGGTGGTCGTCGAGGTGCTGTGCGACGGTCATCGCGTTCTCGCAGTGGCGCTCCATCCGCAGGGAGAGCGTCTCGACCCCCTGAAGCGTTGCCCAGGCGTCGAACGGTTTCTGGCCGTCGCCCAGCGAACGGAGGGCGCGCTGGCGGGCGGCGACGGAGAAGGCGCGGTCGCCGAATGCCTCGGTGAAGTTCTTGCCGAAGGCCTCGTTCTCGCCGCCCAGTTCCGGGAACTTCTCGGGGTACTCGTCCCAGGGGAACGAGCCGCCGTCGACGAGGACGCCGCCGACGGTCGTTCCGGAGCCGTGGATCCACTTCGTCGTCGACTCCCAGAGGAGGTCCACGCCGTGGTCAAGCGGGTTACAGAGCGCCGGCGTCCCGAACGTGTTGTCGACGAAGACGGGGACGCCGTGGTCGTGAGCCACCTCGGCGATGTCTTCCATCGGCGGGACCACGAGCGAGGGGTTCCCGATGGTCTCGAAGTGGACGTAGGCCGTGTCCTCGTCGATGGCCGCGGCGTAGGCGTCCGGGTCGAGCGTGTCGACGAACCGCGTCTCGATGCCCCGCCGGCTGGCGGCCTTCGAGAAGTACGAATGCGTGCCGCCATAGATAGAGGAGGCCGTCACGATGTTGTCGCCGTTGGCCGCGAGGACGAACGTCCCGGCGTCGAGCGCGGCCATCCCCGACCCCGTCGCGACAGCGTCGACGGCGTTTTCGAGGGAGGCGATGCGGTTTTCGAGCATCCGGACAGTAGGGTTGTCGAACCGCGAGTAAACGTTGCCGTCGTCCTCCAGGGCGTACCGGTCGGCCGCGGTGTCGGCGTCCTCGAAGACGTACGACGAGGTCTGATAGATGGGCGGCGCGCGAGCCCCCGTCGCCGGGTCCGGCTCCTCCTGGCCGGCGTGGACACAGCGCGTCCCGAATCCGTAGTCGTTGGTCATGTGCAGTATGCATATATCCCTAGCTATCTATAACTCAGAGTTACGGCAATACTCTCTTATTGTGATAGGATGACATGGTATCGGTACGCCGACCGGTGGACCCGAGGGAGAGGGTATTTGTCGGTGGCTGTCTACACGCCGGTATGGACCACGACACTGCCGGACGAACCAGCCGACAGATTCTCGACGCCGTCGGCAGTGCCGTTATCGCTGACGACCACTTCCTCGAAACCGTCATGACCGGGGTTCTCGCCCGGGGCCACGTCCTGCTGGAAGACGTGCCGGGCACGGGGAAGACGCTCACCGCCCAGTCGTTCGCGACGGCGCTCGATCTCTCCTTCAAGCGGGTGCAGTTCACGCCGGACCTGCTGCCGTCCGACATCACCGGCTCGAACGTGTTCAACGAGGCCACCGGCGAGTTCGACTTCCAGCCTGGCCCCGTCTTCGCCAACGTCGTGCTGGCCGATGAAATCAACCGCGCACCGCCCAAGACGCAGGCCGCACTGCTCGAAGCAATGGGCGAGAAGCAGGTGACCGTCGACGGCGTGACCCACGACCTGCCCGAGCCGTTCTTCGTCATCGCCACGCAGAACCCCGTCGAACAGGAGGGGACCTTCGGCCTGCCCGAGGCCCAGCGGGACCGCTTCATCGTCAAGACGTCGATGGGCTATCCCGACTTCGGCGGCGAGCGGGAACTCATCGACCGGCGGGCCGACCGGACGGCACAGGCCCCGAGCGTCACCAGCGTCATCGACGGCGAGCGCCTGCCGGCGCTCCAGCGGACTGTCGAATCAGTCACCGTCGACGGCACGCTCCGGGACTACGTCGTCGAACTCGGCCGGGCCACCCGCGAGGACGACCGCGTGGACGTCGGCGTCTCCCCGCGTGGTATTCAGCGACTGTTCGAGGCGACTCGCGCCGCCGCGGTCCTCGACGGCCGCGACTACGCCGTCCCGGACGACGTGAAAAGCGTCGTCGGGGAGGCGTTCGCCCACCGACTCGTCCTGACCGCCGACGCGGGCGTCCGCGGCGTCGACCCGGCAACGGTCGTCGATGATGTGCTGGACCGCGTCGAGGTGCCTGCAGTCAACCCTGGCCGCTGAGACGGGGGGCCGTCAGTCGGTTCCGGATTACCGCCCCAGCAACGGCTCCGCCTCGACCCACAGTCGCTCGAAGCGGGCCTCGAACGCCGCCGCGACCTCCGAATCGGTGATCCCGACCACGCCGAGCCTGTCGGCGGGCGAGAGCGGGTCCGGAACGTCGACCGTCACCGCCGCGGCGTCGATCACGTCGAAGGAGACCCCGACCGTCGGCACCGCCCGGACCGCCGCGTTGCGGTCGGCGAGCAGGTCGGGGAGCGACTCGGGAAGCACGTCGAGTACCGCCTCGCTACAGAGCAGGTCGACCCGCACGTCCTCGCCCACACCGTCGAGGAACGCGTCGACCTCGGTCTGGAGCGTCTCCCACGACGCGCGCTCGTACGGCGGACCGACGGTCGCCCGGACGTGCTCTCGGGCGGTCCTGACGTGCCGGCTCATCGCCGCCCGCATCTCCTCGCTTCCGAGCGATCCGAGCCAGAAACTGCTGTCGACGGGCGGCGCGGGCAGGAGGTCCGCCCTGACGGACGCGGCGACGGACCGGTACCGATCGAACTCCGATGCCAGTTCGCGGGTCCGCTCCGAGAGCAGCCTGTCGACGACCGTCTCCGGGTCGACGGGGGTGTACCGCGTCGGGTCAGTCGACTGGGTCCGGACTATCCCGCGGGCTTCGAGGCCGTTGAGCACGTCGTAGATCCGCCCCCGGGGGACGCCGCTCGCGTCGGAGAGGTCGCTCGCGGACACCGCACCGGTCACCAGCAGCGTCCGATACGCCGTCTCCTCGTAGTTCGAGAGCCCGAGTTCGGCCAGTTCGGTCATCGTCGGGTGGTCGAGCGGCCGGTACAAAGGTCCACAGGACCGGACTCGACGCGGGTGCGGCCGGCGCGAGGAGCGCCCCCGACGTGGGTTCCCTGCCACCGGAAGCGCCGCCAGGGCCGCCGAGCGGCCGAAACACACCGAAAGTGGCGGGGCGTTTCAGTACGTTCATCCCACCGCCGGCCGGCGTTCTCACTATGAATCCGTACGTGTTACTCGGGGCCGCAATCGCCTCGGAACTGCTCGGAACGACCGCGCTCAAGCTCTCGGAGGGGTTCTCGAAGCCCGTTCCCAGCCTCGGCGTCGTCCTTGGCTACGGTGTGGCGTTCTACCTCGTCTCGCTGACCCTGGAGGAGCTCCCCATCGGCGTCGTCTACGGGACGTGGGCCGCCCTGGGTATCGTCGGTGTCGCGGCCATCGGAACCGTCGTGTTCGACGAACCGGTCGACCCCGTCGGCGTCGTCGGAATCACGCTCATCGTCGCCGGCGTGTACTGCCTCAACGTCCTGTCCTCGATGGCCGCCCACTGACTCATAGGCGGCGGAACCCATCGCTTTCGCCGAGGAAGTCGATGCCCGGCACCCGCTCAGCGTGAGAACGACACCGACCGGCGACGCTACTCACACTCAGCTCCGCTCGAACTCCCGTTCCCGCTCGTCCCGAGTCGCGTCCTCGACGTCCTCCAGCGTCTCCGTCTCCAGCAGCCGCTCCAGTTTCCGCTCGAACTGCTCGTCGGTCAGCTTCCCCTCGGCGTACCGGCAGCGCAGACGCTCCAGCGGTGTTTCGTCGCCAGTATCGCTCGACGGTGCTGGGTCCGCTTCCTCGATATCTTCCACCTCCTCGTCCGCATCGCCGTACAGCAGTTCGGTCAGCGGAACGACCACGACGTAGCCGACGAGCAGCGCCACGAGCCACCACTCCTGCCCGGTGAGGAGAGCAACGAGCCAGAACCCGGTGACCGCCAGAGAGGCGAGTTCCGTCACGTTGTCTCTGGCTCGCTCCAGCGGGGACCGGTCGGTCATACTGCTTGCTTGTCACCACACCACAATGGATTGTTCGGTGCGCCCTACCGTATCGCACCCACGAGTGCCAGCACGGCGACGAGACAGACCACGAGACCAGCCACGGCGACCGACGGCTCGACAGCGACGGAACCCCGGGCGACGCCGGCCAGACCCAGCGTCGCCGCCGCGCCGACGCCGCCGACCGCGACGGTTCCGCCGGTGTGGACGAGTTCGGTGCGGCGCGTCGCGGCCCCGGTGCCGACCTCGTGTCCCAGCGTCGTCCCGAAGGAACCGGCATCCCAGACGACGACCGCACCGACCAGCCCCGCAAGCACCAGCCACGTCGAGGTGTCAAGCGTCGCGGCGAACGCGCTCGCACCGAACAGGCCGGCCGCGGCGAGCGTGACACCGGCCGTCCGCTCACGCAGATAATTCGTCGCCAGCGCCAGCCACAGCTGTCCAATTGCGCCGACGACGGTAAACAGCGCCACGACGGCCAGTGACAGCGTGACGGTCTCGGGGCCGTACACGTCCAGTATCGGAACGAAGAACTGTTCGACGGCCGCCGCGGCCGGCGTCGCCCGGAGCGCCGTTTCGATGGCATCGACTGCCGGCCCCGCGACCACCACCGCGGCGAGCGTGATGACGCCCCCGCCGACGTACGGTGCGAGAACGGTCCCGACGCGGTCGGCCGAACTCTGGACCGTCCGCCGGAGGAACCAGACAGCCACCGAGACGACCGTCCCACTGAGGAACAGCCACCAGAGGAGGCCGCGGAGGCCCGGCGCGGCCGTGACTGTGACGAGCAGGTCGTACAGTCCGACAGGGAGTAGTTCGGCCATGGATTCCTGGCCGAGGCCCAGTTCGAACAGGCCGGCAACCGGAGCGACCAGCAAGGCGAGTCGGCCCGTCCACCGGAGCGTTCGCTCGGCGGCGGCGACGGCCCTGTCGATATCGGGTGCGTCGCTCGTTTCCGGGACGAGTTCGGCCAGCGGCAAGGCGTCGAGCCCGTGAGCCAGCGCCGCCGCGGCGAGGGCGAGCAACAGACTGAAAATGGCGATATGCGTTCGCCCCGGAACCGGGTCGAAAATCGGTCCCAGCACCCGAGTGAGGAGTTCGCCGGTCAGTTGCTGGACGCCCGGCGTCCCGGTGTTGGACTGCAGGAAGTCGACGGCACCCCGGATAAACAGTGTGAGGCCGGCGACGAACGGAACGGCGGTCGTCCGCACGACGAGGCCGCCGTAGGCCCCAACCCGCTCAGTGTCGACGACGCCGCGGGTGGCCGCGGTCGCACCGAAGACGGCGGTCAGGCAGCCGAGGACGACGACCACCTGCGACAGCAGCGTAACGACCGCCGGGCGGACGCCAGTCTGCGAGGTGACGGGAAACAGTTCGGCACCGAGCGAGGCGACCGTGCCGCCGGTGGCGACCATGAGCCCGACGGCGACCGGCAGCGCGAGGGCGCTGGCCAGAACCGTCCCGACCGCCTGCCAGTGATCCCAGCCGCTCAGCCACAGCGACAGCGCCAGCAAGACGCCGGTGGCCACACCGACGAGCGCGGCCCGGTCGGCGGAGACGGTTCCCAGCAGTCCCGCGACCAGCAGCGCCGTCACGCCGACGACGGTCACGAGGCTGGTCCAGGGCATCCGGGTCGAGAGCGGGATCGTATCATCCATAGTTACACGCTGAACAGGTCCGCGAGCGAGGCACGGAGCGCCACGTCGATGGGGCTGTCGAGGTCCCAGTCGATGACGGTCGCGCCGGACAGTTCGGCCCGCTGGAGCCGGGCGATGCGTTCGGTGCCGGCGACGGCCGCGCCGAGCGAGTCCCCGCGGGCCAGCGACGGACTCACGAGCGTCGTCGGATAGTCACGGACCGCGAGTGACGACACCAGCGAGACGGGCCAATCGTCGGCGGCCGGCGAAAACACGACTACCTGCGCGGTCGGCGGGAGCCGAGCGAGCACGGCGAGCAGGCCCGGGTCCTCGATGGTCCCGCCGTCGGCCGTCGTCACCTGCGCGTCGCCCCTGTGAGGCTGCTGTGGGGACTCGTCCTCGGACGCGCCAGCGTCACCGGCCGCGTCGGTGTCCGACTGTCGGGCCGCGGCGCGACCCACGCTATCGAATATGTCGGTGTCCGACTGTCGGGCCGCGGCGCGACCCACGCTATCGAATATCTGTCTCGCGTGGGCGGCCGCGTGGCCACCCGAGGCGTCGACCCACGCCAGTCCGTCGGGGCCGAGCCCGCCGGGGACGTCCTCGGGGGCCAGTCCGACGGCACAGACGCTCGCGACGACGCTGGTCCGGGAGAGGGCATCGAACAGGCGCTCGGCGGCGTAGGCCGACAGTTCGGCTCCGGTCGGGAAGCCAGGCTCCGGTGTCACGCGGGCCGGCGGCCGCGCGTCGACGACCAGCACCGTTCTGACGGCCTGTTCCTCCCGGTAGTCGATGGTCGTCAGCTCGTCGGTCTTTGCGTAGCGCCGCCAGTCGATTCGGTTGACCGGGTCCCCGGACTGGTAGCTTCGGGTCGAGTGGAACTCAAGGCCGCTCCCGCCAGTATCGGTGGGAAGCGTTCCCGCCCGTGGGAGCGTGGCGTCGGCCATCGGCACCTCTGAGACGGTGTTCGAGCACGTCAGCGACCCGTCGCCGGCCACGGGCAAGTCGACGGTCACTTCATCGCTGGCCGACAGCGTCCGTACCCGCACCGCGGCGGCGTCGAACGTGTAGGTCCCGCGCTTGGCCATCACCGCGTATGACAGCGTCACGCTCTCGTCGGGCCGCAGTGAGGTACAGAGCCGCGGCGACCCCTCGACGACAGCCAGTTCCTCGGGCACGCCGTCGATGACCCGCACGTCGGTCAGCGAACTGCTGCCCGTATTGGTCACAGTGAGTTCGACCTCGACCGGTTCGCCGGGCGTCGGCTGGGCGTCGGAGACGGACCGTGCCGCCTGCAAGTCGGTTCCCGCCGGCATCCGCGACAACGCGCCGTAGGCGACGTAGATGAGGGGGATTGCGGTCGCCGCGAGCAACAGCGGCTCGGCTGTCAAAAGCGAGACGCTGACGAGAAACAGCGCGGCCGCGAGGCCGCCGCTCCAGCGCCGCACGCGGCGATGCATCGTCAGCGCCCACCCCCCGACACCCGCTCGATAGCGTCGACCGTCCGGCGGATGCGGCGGCGGCGCTCGCTCTCCGGGTCGAGCCACAGCCGGAGTCGGGCCAGCAGCGACTGCGGCTCTGTCGGGGAAAGGAGTGCCGCCGCGACGGCGTCGTCGGTCCACGTCCCTGCGCGTACTGCCTGGTGGGCGGACGCCTGCGAGACACTGCTGCCGACAGCGTAGGCCGTCGTCGCCGCCGCGGCGAGTCGCTCGGTGACCGTGTCCATCGCCTCGTCGTCGCCCGCAACCGCGTCGTCGATGGCCGCGTCGATGTCGGCGGCGAACAGCCGACTCTCCGTCGCTGTCACGTCCTCCGGTGGGGTGTCGATAGCCACGTCGAAGGCGGTCGCCGAGCCACCGCCGAGAAGTCCACCGAGCCAGCCGGCAAAGACCGCACAGAGTCCGACAGTCAGACTCCCAGCGAGGAGGATGGTTGTCGGGGCAACACTGCCGAACACGGCGACCAGCGACTCGCCGGCGGCCGTCGGCGCGAAAACAAGAGAGGCCGCGACGGCGGTCGCCAGCAGCCCCACAGTCCCGAAGACGACCGTTCGCAGGCGCATCAGGGCCGCCCCTCCGTCGCGTCGTCAGCGTCGTCGGTCGCACTGGACTGCTGTCCGGCGGCCGCCTCGATAGTCCGAATCGCGTCCTCGACGGCCGCGACGTGCTCCTGTGGGTCCCGCTGACCGTACTCGACCGCCCGGAACGCGTCCCGGACCGTCCGAACCGCGGCCGGCGGGAGGCCGTCCCGTTCGATGGCATGGGTCGCGATTTCGCCGGGTGTCCGCGTCCAGTACCGCCGGAGGGAAACGTGGGTCAGGAAGCGCGTCCACGCCTCGCGGATGGTGACGCGGGCGGCGGGCGTTCCGTTGTCCCCGTTTGATTCAGTCGTAGAGACAGCCGCCACCGCATCGCTGGCTGCGTCTTCGGCCGCTGCAAAGCGTTCAGAAATCCACGCTCGCAACGCGTCGAGCAGCGCCGCTGGCGACCGGTGGCCGGCGAGCAGGTCACGGAGCGCCGTGACAGTGAGTTCGAGTCGTGTTCGGAAACGGCCCAGTAAGTCATCGGCCATCACCGCGATGCCGACGAGCGCCCCGACGGCGAGTTCGCGTGCGGCCCGAACCCAGCCCCATACCGTCCCCGGCGTGACGTTTCTCCGACGAGCACCGATGACCGTCCCAGCGACGAGAACACCGAGAGCGAGCACGACGCCCGCGGCGTTGACGAGCAGGCCACCGACCGTCGTCGTGGCCGTCTGGCCGTACTTCGAAACGGAAATTTCGGCGCTGGCCGCAAACGGCATCCCGACCGTTGCCTGACCGGCCGCGCCGGTCCGTGCTGTCGGCTCCCCGCCGACGGCGACTGTCGCGTTCGTGACCGGGTCTCCGCCCATCGTCGCGTTCACCGTCTGGCCAGCGACGGGCAAGGCCAGCGGGAGCGACGGCGACGTTGCCACGGAGAGCTGTTCGAGCACGACGGTCGTGTTCCCGCTGACAGCGTCGCGCTCGACGGCAATCGAGGCGTTGCCCGGCTCGGTCGGGAGCGTGACCGTTGCCCGCCCCTGTCGGTCCGTCGTCGCCACCTGCTCGCCGTCGAGCAGCACGTCGCCGTCCCGCACCGGCACGCCGTCGACGGTCGCGGTGACGGTCACCTCGCCGCCGGTGACCTGTTGGCCGGTGATGCTCACCGACGCGTTCGTGTTCAGTTCGTAGCTCGCGTTCGTCGACTGCTGGGTCTGCGGGCCGGTCACAGCGAAAGCACGAGTGCTGTCACGCGGGACCGACGGAGCGATGAGTGGGTCCGCATCGCTGGCTACATCGACAGTAATCGTCAGTTCGGCTTCGTAGGGGACCGTCCCGGAAACGGTGCCGGCCGGCCCCGTCGTTCCGACCGGCTCACCGTTGAACGAGACCGTCGCGCCTTCGACCGGTGCGCCGTCGCGGGTTACCGTCGCGGCCACCGCCGCGCCCGGCGTCGCCGTCCGATTGAGTTCGACGATGAACTCACCGGACTGCGAGACCGTCTGTCCGTCGCCCGAGTCGCCAGTTCCGTCGCTGTCACCGGTCCCGTCTGCACCGGTCTCAGTGCCCTCAGTTTCGTCACCGCCAGACTCCTGTCCACCTCCGTCGGTCGGGGTCTCGGTCTGTGGCTCGCCCGCCGGCGTCCCGACGGCGAACTCCTCGTCGGGGCTTCCGGACTCCACGGCGCTGTAGTCCTGACTGCTGTTTTGCATCGCCTGCTGTTCGGACGCAAGGCGCTCCTGTCCCGGCGTTGGGTCAAACTTCACCCAGCCGACGTCCTCGAAGTACACCTCGACCCACGCGTGGGCGTTCATCCCGCGAACAGTGTACTGGTTCTGGCCGGTCCGCTCGCCAGTCGAGTAGCCGACGACGTAGCGCGCCGGGATGTCCTGACTGCGCAACATTACGACCATCGACGTGGCGAAGTACTCGCAGTACCCCTTGTCCATCTGGAAGATGAACTCCGAGGCCACGTCGTCCTCGGGCGGCTGGCTGACGTTCAGCGAGTAGTTCTTGTTCGCCTCTAGCCACTGCTCGATGGTCGCCGCGGTCTGATAGGGCGAGTCGCTGTCTTCGGTCAGCCGGTCGGTGAACGGGCCCACCTGCGCCGAGGTTGACGCCGGCACGCCCGTGTAGCGTGATTCGATGTCCGCAGGGTAGTCGCGGCCACTCGTCCGCAGCACTTCCGGGTCGTCGGGCGGCGTGACGCTGGTCGCGCTGTAGGTCGTCCCGGCAGGCAGCGGTCGCTCGGAGGTGACCGCGCCGTACTCGGTAACCATTACGTCGTCGCGCGAGACGGATTTCGGCCGCCAGACGGTCGGCAGCGACGTGGCGGGCTTGGCCAGTCGCACCTCGTAGTCGACTGTCGTGTCGGACATCCCGTCGACCGCCATCGGCCCCTCGTAGGCCTGCGGTTCCGCACGCCCGTCCCACCCCGTGCCGGTGTAGGTTTCGTACGCGCCGGTCCGCCAGTACGCCGGTTCCGAACTCGTGACGGTGAAATGTGGCTCCGTGTCCTGTGACTGGTACGGGCTGTCGCCGCTGTCGCCACTATCGAGCGAGCCGCCAACATCAGTCTGGCTTCCCGGGTTCAGCGCACCGAGTTGCCCGCCGCTGCCGCCAGTCGAGGTCCCCCCAGCCTCCCCGAACGGGTTCTCCTGTGGGAGGGGAATAAGGGACTCCATCGGGCTCTGTGTCCCACCAGGGGCCAGAATCGGGAGCGTCGCCGTCGCCAGCACCACGGCGACGACACAGACGGCAGTGAGCAGGACCCGAAGGTAGTCCCGGTCAGCCGACACGTCGTCGAACGGCGAGTCGTCGGAGCCCACGTCGGATTGTCGTACTGTCCCGTCGCTGTCGGCATAAATCTGCTGTCAGCGGTGGGGATAGTGAGCCCGGGTGTCGCGTTCTGTCGTCTCGAGTACCACGTCGCCAACAAATTGACACCCCAGAGATTCACTAGTCGGCGTCAGTCGGCCCGGACAGTTCAGGTATTGACGGGTACGTATGGTTCAGACCGCTATTATAAGCGGTTATTGCGAACGGCTGGGCAGCCGTACTTGAATGACTGCTGACACAAATGAAGCTAGTACTGGGTCGCGACAGTCGGACTGGGGCGCGTCACGACGGTCCGTTCTGTCGAGTATCGGTGCCGTAGCGGGCATCGGACTGTTCAGCGGAACCGGGCAGGCACAGACGGGCGCTGGACTATCGGGGACAGGGGCAGTGTACGTCGTCACGACCGGAGCCGGCCAGTCGAACGGGAACGGCAACGGTACGGAGTATCTGGTTCTCGATGGCGACCGCGGCAGCGTCGCGTTCTCGACCGGCGGTACTGCCGATGAGGCGTTCCAGTATGCCTTCGACAACGTGCCGGACAGCGGCGGGGCCGTTATCGCGAGCGCCGATACTTTCCGATTTGGCGAGCCGGCGACGATGGGCGACAACACCACACTGACCGGACAGCAGGGAACCCGGTTCGTTGCGTCACAGACGGGAACGGGCGAGGACCCCGCACCGTCCGAGTCCCAGTCGAACCCGCTGCCGGCCGGCCACGACCTCGTTCGCGTGCGCGGTGACAACGTCGCAGTCACCGACATCGAGTTCGACGCCAACGGGACACAGCTGAACAACCAAGCCATTCAGGCCGATCAGTGCGACGGCGTCTACATCGCTCGCAACCGCACAGTGAACGGTTTCCAGATGGCGCTGTCGTTCACGCGGTGTACCGGCGTGACGGTCGAGCACAACGAGGCCGTCAATCCGAACTGGTACGGTATCACCAGCCGGGCCGCACCGACCGGCAGCGACCGCGACCTCCGGCAGTCCAGCGATGTGGTCATCGCCGGGAACCGCGTCGTCGGCGTGAAGTTCAATAACATCGCGCCGTACAACGTCGCGAACTTCGCCGTCATCGGTAACGTCACCGTCGACGGCGGCCACAGCCTCATCGCCTGCTCGCCGGCCCAGCGCGGAACCATTGTCGGGAACGTCTGTCAGGACCTGACGGAGTTCGCACCCGACCCTGGCGGCGAGGCGGGCATCGAAATCGAGTACAAGGAGACCCACCTCCGGGACGAGGTAGCCGGGACCCCCAAAGCCCGGTCGTCCGACATCACTATTTCGGGTAATCAGGTCGACAACTGTCCGGTTGGCATCCTTGTGCGAACGGTCCCAGCGGATGCGGACAACACCGACGCACGGAGTGCAGAGCGACCGTACAGTTTCACCATCACGGGCAACACGGTCAGCAACGCCTCAGCGGCCGGCATCCGACTCCGGTCGGGCAACGCGGGCGTGGTCGCGACGAATACGGTCCGGAACGCCGGGACTGCGGTCGACATCGACGAGGAGTTCACCGCGGACATTGAGCAAGGGCTGAACGTGACCCGGTGACGGCGGTCTGGAGCGTTGTAAGATATAAACCGCCGGCCCGCAAACGACACAGCAATGACCGACGACGAGGAGACGGTCCAGTGCTGGCTGGTCGAACGCTCCAGTTTCGGCGACGAGCGGATGGTGACGCTCATCTACGCGCCCCCAGAGGGCGACCGCCACCTGACCAAGCAGCTCTCGCCGAACCTGCTCAGACGGAAACGGATTACGGCAGCGACGGATGTCGAGGTCGACAAGCTCGAACCCGTAACCGACGAGGAGACGCGGGAGCGCTACGCCACGGAGGCCCAGCGGATGGCCGAGCGCCACGACCCCGACGCTGAGGTATAACCGACCCTGAGACGGTGTGTAGCCGCGTTCTGACTTTCTTGCGTGATAACTGGAACACGAAAGACTATACAGGCGGCCGTCACAAACCGGCCGTATGGCAGCGATAGAACTGGATGGCGTCACCAAGCAGTTCGGGAGTCTCACCGCGCTGCAAGGGGTCGACCTCACCGTCGAGGAGGGCGAGATCTTCGGCTTCCTCGGCCCGAACGGGGCCGGGAAGTCGACGACGATCAACATCCTCCTAGATTTCGTCCGCGCGACCGACGGGTCGGCGACGGTGCTCGGCCACGACATCCACGAAGAACCGAAGCGAATCCGTGCCCGCACTGGAGTCCTCCCCGAAGGCTACGACGTGTACGACCGGCTCACCGGTCGCCAGCACCTCTCCTTTGTCATCGAATCGAAAGACGCCGACGCCGACGCCGACGAACTGGCCGAACGGGTCGGCATCGCCGACGCCATCGACCGCAAGGCCGGCGGCTACTCCAAGGGGATGCAACAGCGGCTTGTGCTCGCAATGGCCATCGTCGGCAAGCCCGACCTCCTCATCCTCGACGAGCCGACGACTGGGCTCGACCCGAACGGCGCACGGCTGATGCGTGAGATCATCCGCGAGGAGAACGAGCGCGGCGCGACTGTCTTCTTCTCCAGTCACATCCTCGGCCAGGTCGAGGCCGTCTGTGACACGGTCGGTATCCTCCAGAACGGCCGCCTCATCGCGAAAGACAGCGTCGCCGGGCTGCGCGAGGCCGCCGCCGGGGACACCGTCCTCCGTGTGACGCTGGCCGACGGCGATGGCACTGACGACGTGATTGCAGCAATCGAGGGAATCGATGCGGTGTCGGGGGTGACCGCGGACGGAAATACGCTCTCAGTCACCTGCGACGGCGACGCGAAGATGGCGGTCCTCAACGCCGTCGAGAAGAACGGCCACGAGGTCGCCAACTTCGACACTGAGGAGGCATCACTCGACGAAGTGTTCGCCGCATACACCGAGACAGAACAGAGTCAGCAGGAGGTGGACGCATGAGCACCGAACAGAACCCCGTCAGGCGCTTCGTCGCGGACGTGGATACCAGCATCAAGAACTCCGAGTTCGCCGACTGGTACCCCATCGTGAAAAAGGAGTTCGCCGACTCGATCCGGACGCGGGCGCTGCTCTTGCTGTCGCTGCTGTACGTCGGCGTGATGGTCTTCCCGCCGATCGTCATCCTCTATACGGATCTCGGCGAATCCGCACAGGGCGCGTCAGCCATTCTGTTAACCCTGACGCCACAGATCCTCTCGGTCCTCGTTCCCCTGACCGCTATCGCGCTCGCGTACGCCGCGCTGTCCGGCGAACGCCAGAGCGGCTCCCTGAAGCTACTGCTGTCGCTGCCGTACACGCGCAGGGATGTGATCATCGGGAAGCTGTTCGGCCGGTTCGTCGCCATCGCGACGCCGCTTGCCGCGGTCATCGTGTTGCAAACGCTGGTCATCCTTCCGGAACTCGGTTCAGACCTGGATCTCAGTAATCTCGCCGCCCTGACGGTCGTCAGCCTGTTGCTGGCGCTGGCGTTCGTCGGGCTGTCGCTGGGCGCGTCTGCGGCGACCTCGACGACGAGGCGGTCGCTGATGGTCGCCGCCGGCGTCTGGATCTATCTGTACCTCATCTGGGACCGAGCGGCAGGGGGCATCTTCACGCTACTACAGGAACACGCGAGCGTCGAACAGGCGACGGCGCTGAAAGTCGAACTGTTCGTAAAACTGGTGAGTCCGATCGCCTCGTACAACACGCTGCTGAACTCACTGTCGGGCGGCATGTCCACCAGAGAGGCCCGGATAGCGATGTTCAGAGGGCTAGGTGGGTTCCTGCCGACGCAGAAAGAACAGCTCGCGGCACAGGTGCTTCAGGACTCCGTCCCGTGGTATCTCACGGACCCGGTGGCCGTCGTCGTGTTGCTGTTCTGGTGTCTCTTTCCCCTATTCATGGGCTACCGCGTGTTCAGTGAAGCTGACCTATAGGACGCCTCGCTGTTCCAGCAGGGCTTCGAATTCGCCCTCACTGACCGTTTCAACGTCGAACTGTTCGTCTCGCTTCTGAGTCCTATGGCGGCCTACCGAACGCTCGTTCAGGAGATATTGCAGGGCTCGCCGATCCGCTCGCGGCTCCTGCTCACGTCGAGTCCGCAGGTGACATGTGAGGGGATGCTGGGCGGAACACTCGAAGTGACAGAGGCCGGAGCTGAGTGTACCAACGCCGCGCTGCCGCCCCAGTACGGGACGGTTGTGGTCATCGGTTACCTCCTGCTGTGGCTGGTCGTCCCGCTGGTCGCCGGCTACTACGTCTTCGAAAACAAGGACCTGTAGCGCTCCGTCGCTGTTCACACGCCGGTTCACAGTTTTTATGTGCGTGCTGACTACCGCAGTGAACACGTCACCCGGGGGATTTGACACCGCCAATCTCGAACCGAACGCTGCTTGGCGACCTATCTTTCGTGCTCCCACTGTTCCGTCACTTCGCGAGTGACGGCAACCACTCCCGTGACCTGCCCATCGACTTCCAGCGGCGTGAGGCGGTACTCCAGCACTTCGTACCCGTGGCCGGAAAACTCGCCGCTCACCACCCCTCGGAGTTCGTCGCGGTCGCCGTCAATCAGCTCTTGGTATGGGTCCCCCTCGTACTCGCTCCGGATCTTGGGCAGGAGCTGGCTCGGTTCACCTTCCAGTTCGTCCTTCGATGTCCCGTAGAACGAGGCTAAGTACTCGTTGACAACCTCGAACCGACCCTCCGTGTCGTAGATGCAGGCCGACTCCGGCATCGTGTTTACCATCCGCTCGTACCGTCGTAGCTCCCGTTCTCGCTCCCTGAGGTCGGTAATGTCGGTAACGAATCCCTCCAGCACGGCCGAGTCAGCACCCGTACCGGGGACCCGGTGGCCGCGTTCCCACATCCACTTCGTGGCGCCGTCTGCAGTGATAATCCGATAGGTCATCTCGAACTCGCCGTCGGCCGCGAGCGCCTCCCGGACGGTCTCCGTGATTCGGTCTCGATCCGCCGGATGGAGGACGTCCTCACCCCAGGTTACCGCCCCGGTCTCGAAGTCCGTGGCTGTGTAGCCGGTGAGCGGTTCGATTTCGCCCTCGACGGTTTCCATTGGCCATCCCGGTGCGTTCAGGCGGCGATAAACCATGCCTGGGAGGCTACTGATGAGCGATTCCAGCCGACGGGTTCGCTCGTCGAGTTTTCGCTGGGACCGATGTGCGTCGACAGCGTTTCTGATCCGGTTTGCGAGCAGTGTGTACTGCTCGGCGCCCGAACCCTTCTGGAGGTAGTCGGTCACACCCGCAGAGATCGCATCGCTCGCGATTTCCTCGGACCCTTTCCCGGTGTAGAGAATGAACGGGAGCTCCGGGTAGCGCTGGCGGACGGCTTCGAGGAACTCGATCCCGTTCTGGTCAGGCATGTCGTAGTCCGAGACGACGCAGTCGTACTGGACCGTAGAGAGTGTCTCTAGCGCTTGTTCGGCACTCGCCGCCGTCTCGACGCACAACCGGTCGTCCTCGTGTTCGAGCAACGCCGCAGTCGTGTCGGCGAAGTTCGAGTTGTCATCAACGTGGATAATACGGACCGAATCACCAGAATGGTCCATTATTTTGTGTAGTTGACGGTGCACGAACAAATAAATATGGCCGAGACCGAGGGTCACCGCCAGACAGGGATCGGCGCGATCAGTCGTATTGACTTCGGTTCCGGGAAGTCTCACCACGGCCGACGGCTGCGTCCGGGACCCGCGATTACAGCACGCCCGCGTCGTCCAATAGTTCTTCGAATTCGCCCTCACTGAGCGTCTCGACGCCGTATTCGTCCGCGTCGTCCTGTTTTCGCTGGCCTGGGTTGTCGCCAAGCACCAGATAGTCCGTGTTGCCGGAGACACTGCTCGTCGCTGACCCGCCGTTGCGCTCGATTAGGTCCTGTGCGTCGCTGCGGGTGTAGCCGTCGAGCGACCCGGTGAAGACGAACGTCTGGCCGTTCAGGGCGTCGCCGCCCATTTCCTCAGCGGCCTGCGGGTCGACGTGGTCGAGCAGGCGGTCGATGACGGCGCGGTTGCCCTCGCCCTCGAAGAACTCTACGATTGAGCGCGTGACGGTCGAACCTACGTCGGGCACGGCCTCGAAGGCGTCGGTGTTGCCCTCGTCGGCAGCGTCCAGTATCGCCTCGAACGTGCCGAACTCCTGAGCGAGGTTTCGTGCGGTGACGGTGCCCACTTCGGGGATACCCAGCGCGACGAGGAAGTTCGCAAGCGGCGGCTCGCGGGCGTCCTCCATCCCTTCGACGAGGTTCCGGGCGCTGGTCTCGCCCCACCCCTCTAGGTCAGTGAGGTCCTCGACGGTGAGTTCGTACAGGTCCGCGGGGTCCGAGACGAGGTCGGCGTCCAGCAGTTGCTGGACGGCCTTCTCGCCCAGGCCCTCGATGTCCAGCGCGTCGCGGCTGGCGTAATGTTCGACGCTGCGCTCGCGCTGGGCGGGGCAGGTGAGGCCGCCGGTGCAGAACGCCATCGGGCCATCGCGCTCGACCGGGCTGTCACAGGCTGGGCAGGTGTCCGGGAACTCGAAGTGGCCGTCGCCGTTGTCATCGAGCACTTCGACGACGTCCGGGATGACGTCCCCGGCCCGCTTGATGCGGACGCGGTCGCCCACGTCGACGCCGAGGTCGGCGATGAGCGAGGGGTTGTGCAGCGAGGCGCGGGAGACGGTGACGCCGCCGACCTCGACGGGGTCCATCAGCGCGACGGGGGTGAGCCGGCCGGTCCGGCCGACCTGCACGACGATGTCCCGCACCGTCGTCTCCTCCTTGCGGGCCGGGAATTTGTAGGCGAAGGCCCACCGCGGGGCGCGCGAGGTCGAGCCGAGTTCGTCGCAGGCGTCCATGTCGTCGACTTTGATGACGACGCCGTCGATCTCGTAATCGAGGTCGTCGCGGGCCTGCTGCTGGTCGGTCCGGTAGTCGATGGTGGCGTCGATGTCGTCGACGACAGCGGTCCGCTGGCACACCCGGAGGCCCCACTCGGGGAACCGCTCGTGTATCTCGCTGTGGCTCTCGAAGCTGACCGAAGCGTCAAGGACGCCGAAGAAGAACACCGACAGCGGGCGTTCTGCGGTCACCGCCGGGTCGAGCTGGCGGAGCGTCCCGGCGGCGGCGTTGCGGGGGTTCGCGAAGGGGTCCTCGCCGCGCTCGACGCGCTCGCGGTTGAACGCCGTGAAGGCGTCCCGCGGGATGTACACCTCGCCGCGGACGGCCAGGAAGTCGGGGTAGTCACCGCGGAGCCGCTGGGGGACACTGGAGATGGTCCGGACGTTCTCGGTCACGTCCTCGCCGACCTCGCCGTCGCCGCGGGTCGCAGCGCGCTGATAGACGCCGTCCTCGTAGACGATCTCGATAGAGAGGCCGTCGAACTTCGGCTCGCAGAAGTACTGAACGGCGTCGGTTCCCAGCCCGTCGCGAACCCGCTCGTCGAACTCCCGTACGTCCGCTTCCTCGCCGCCCTGGTCGATAGAGCCCATCCGGGCGACGTGTTCGACGTCGGGGAGTTCGTCCAGTGGCTCGCCACCGACGCGCTGGGTCGGACTGCCGTCGGTGTCGAGGTCGAACGCCGATTCGAGTCGCTGGAGCCGGGCAAACAGCGCGTCGTAGGCCCGGTCGCCGATGACCGGGTCGTTCTCGACGTAGTACCGGTAATCGTGGTAGCGGAGCGCCTCGCGCAACTGGTCGGCTTGCTCGCGGGCCGTCGCTTCGTCGAGAGTCGTTGTGTCCTCGAACTCGGTCGGGGGTCCCTCGACATAGGGGTTGTCCGCGAGATCAGCGTCGTCGGCTACAGCCATTACAGTCTGTTCTGGGTGCCGACCACTAAGCAACTCCGTCTGGGATTGCAGAGTGTTATACCAACAACAGCGGCCCTCGTCAATCAGCGTGCTGAGCGCCAGCCGACTCCGATGCTACGTCGGCAAAGCCGGTCCGGTCGACCGCGATAGCATCGACGTTGGCAAACAGGAACCCGGCGAAGCCGACGCGGATCAGGAGCCCCATGTACTCGCTGATGACGGTCAACACGAACGGGTCGAACACGTCCGCAACCGCAAGCAACGAGTAGGCGATGAGCATCCCGATGAGGAACAACAGGAGGTTCCGGGACTTCCAGTGCAGGAGCCGCTGGTCGTCGGGCAGGTCGGCCGCACGACGCCAGACTGGGCCGAGTAACAGGTACGCAAGCAGGAGCTGGCCGATAACGAGGACGCCAAAGCCGACGAGTCCGATAGCGCCGCCGACGATCGTCCCGCCGTTGAAAGCGATGACCTGTACCGCCGGGATGGCGGCGGCGACAGCCAACGTTCGGCGGGACGCCCCGGCTATCGCGACCGTGAGCGTCCACAGCACCGTGTACGCGACGAAGTCGTCGACGATGTTCGGGACAGTGAGCTGGGACCCGGGCACTGGCAGGACGCCGGCCGCCGTCAGCGCGGTCGTCACGGCCGAAATCCCGACGACGGCCACCACCGGGTAGCAGTAGTGTCGGTGGGACGACGGAATGCGCCTGAGCCACCCAGAGAGCACGACGGCCGCGACGGCCAGCAGGACCGCGGCGATCTCGTAGACGGCCGACCCGCTAATCATCGTCGCCCCCGACGCGCTGTTGTCCGGCGGTCGGTGTCGCCCCGTCCGTTCCACCGTGACCGACTGCCCGCGTCTCGAACGCATCGAGTCGATCGATGAGTTCTCGGGTCCGTGTCGAGAGGTCCTCTGCCCGCTGCCGGACGGCACTCATCGTTTCGGCGGTTTCCTGGGCCGTATCGGCCAGGTCGTGGGACTGTTCGGCGACGTCGCTGGCGACCTCGCCGACGGTGTCGATAGTCGCGGCCAGTTCCTCGGTCGCGCTGGCACCGTCGTCGGTCGCCCGTGAGATCTCGGCCATCGCAGCGTCGACATCGTCGACAGTGTCAGTCAACCGCTCGACGGCGTCACCGACCTGATTGACCGTGGTAACGCCCGCGTCGATGCGCTCTCTGGTGTGGTCCATCTCGTCGGCCACCTCGTCGACTTCCCCGCGAGCCCCCTCAACGATACTCTCGATCTCGTCGATCGCCGCCTGGGTTTCCTCCGCGAGCGTCTTGACTTCCTCGGCGACGACAGCGAACCCGTCACCGCCGTCACCGGCGTGTGAGGCCTCGATGTTGGCGTTCAGTGCGAGCATATTCGTCTGCTCGGCGATATCATCTATCAGCCCGGTCGTGGCCGCGACGTCGTCCATGCGGTCATCCAAGTCAGTCACCAACTCGTCGAGGTGGGTCACAGCGGTTTCGATTCCTTCGATGGCCTCAATGGCCTCTGCCGTACGGTCTGTCCCGGTCGCGCCTACGTTCGCGGCTTCCCCGGCCTGTCGAGCGACTTCGTCAGTCGTCGAGGCGACTTCTTCGACGGTCGCGGACAGGTCGTTCGTCTCTTCGATGGCCGTTTCGAGCTGGGTTGCCTGTGCTTCGATATCGCCGGCCAGTTCCCGGATATCGACGGCAAGAGACTGATTGAGTTCCTCGACCTCTGTCGCGTCGGCAGCGACGGCCGTGCTTGCTTCCTCAACATCAGTTGCGAACTGCCGGATATCGACGACAGTTTCCGAGAGGCCGTCGGCCATCTCCTCGTAGGCGACCGAGATCCGTTCGACGGCATCGACACCGGTGTCTGTGTCGAGACTTCGGGTGAAATCGCCGTCAGCCGCGGCCGTCATTGCGTCACCGATGTCCGTCGCATGATCAAGGAGCGTTTCGTTGAACTCCTCGGCCTCCTGTCGCGCCGCCTGTGCGTCTTGCTTGGCCTGTTCGGCCTCCTTACGTGCGGTTTCGGACTCGTCGAACGCGTCGCTGAGAGAGCGGCGCATACTGTCAAAAGCCGATGCGAGGCGACCGAACTCGTCCGCGCGGTCGACGTCCGGACTAGTCTCAAGGTCGCCGTCCTCGATAGCTGTCGCGGCGTCGGTCAGGCGCCGGAGTTCGACCGCCGCGTTCCCGGCCAGAACAATCGCGAGCAGTCCGAGATTGAGCGTTACCACGAACAGCGTCCCAGAAATGGCCGCGAGTCCAGCCCCCTGATTTGCCGCGTGCGCGGCAAACACAGCCCCGAACGCGAGCGTGACTGCGAGCGTCACACCGATTGCGACCCCGATTCGTCGGCTGTAGTGGGTCACAACCCTCGCTCGCACGTTCGTCCCAGTCATACGTACGAATTTCTGACCTCCTGACTTATGCCTACCTTTTCGAATTCAAACACTGATAATTGGGGTGTCGAGGCCTAAAAACGGTTTTTTATAGATATTCGGAACTGGGCGTTTCGATCCTGCACAAGCACAATCGCTATCAGGGGCAAAACAGGAGAGGAGGAGCAAAAACTCCGCAAACCGAAAGTTATCGGCCAATACTGGCGCTTGGTGCCTTGATAACGAGTTCCCCGTCGCTTCGGACAGTGACCGAGTGACCGGCATATTCAAACGAGATACTGACAGGCGTCGAGCGCTTCGAGGAGTCGACGAGTGAGTCGAGCGCTTCGGGGTCGACAGTCTCGTACAGCGGTGCGAAGTCAGTTTGTTCCCGGCCGGTCATGGCGGAGATGTACTCAGTCACTGCCGCGCTCGGTCGCGTCTCGCTCCAGTCGAACTGTTTTCTGGTCACGTTCATCGGTGTTGAGGAGTCGCTGTCCCTACTCCGCCTGTTGCTTTTACTCATATGGTTCGTCTATCTACATCAAAGTAGTCGGCAGTAATATAGTCTTCCCAGCATTATCAAACTGTGAAAACGCCAAGTGGTAGAAGCGAACCGCCCCAGAACGGCCTATAGCCCCGGCCTCAGTCGATTATTTCTCAATTTACAGATCGGCGACGTCCTCGATTGCGTCGGTTAGTTCTTTGATACTCTCGACGGTGTGTTCGCCCATGTGCCCGATGCGGAAGCTCTCCTCGCTGATGTCGCCGTAGCCGCTGGAGAACACCATGTCGTATTCTTCGGAGACGGTCTCGACCGTCTCGGCGACGTTGATGTCCTGCGTGTTCTCGATGCAGGTCACCGTCTGGGACTCGTAGCCCTCCTCGGGGTAGAGGTCGAAGTGTTCGCGCGCCCACTCGCGCGTGTACTCGGCCATCTCCTGATGGCGCTGGTCGCGGGCGTCGTGGCTCTCATCAAGCATGTGTTTCATCTGCTTGCGGTACGCGAGCATGAGCGGAATCGCCGGCGTGGAGTGGGTCTGGCCCTTCCGGTCGTAGTAGTCCAGACAGCGCTGGAAGCCGCCGTACCACGACGCCGAGTCTTTCTCCAGTTCCCGCTCGTAGGCCGCGTCGCTGACGGCACAGACCGCGAGCCCCGGCGGCATGGCGAAGGCCTTCTGCGTGGACGTGAAGATGGCGTCGATGCCGTGTGCCTCGATGTCGATCTGGTCGCCGCCGAGACAGGAGATGGCGTCGACGATGAAGTAGGTGTCCGGGTACTCCGCGACCACGTCGCCGATCTCCTCGATAGGGTTCCGGACGCCGGTCGAGGTCTCGTTCATCACGGCCCCGACGGCGTCGTAGTCACCGGATTCGAGCGCGTCACGGATGTCGCCGGGCTTGACCGCCGTGCCCCAGTCGTACTCGATGCGGTCGACGTCCTTGCCGAGGCGCTCTGCGACGTTGGCCTGGCGCTCGCTGAACGCGCCGGAGGTCGGCACGAGCATGCTGTCCTCAACCAGGTTGAGCGTCGTCGACTCCCAGAACTCCGTGCCCGACGCCGTGAGCACGATGACGTCGTTGTCGGTGCCGAGGAACTCCTTCGTGTCCTCGACGATGGTGGTGTAGAGGTCCGTCATCCGGTCCATCCGGTGGCCGAACATCGGTTCGGCCATCGCCTCGATAACGTCCTCACGCACCTCGGTCGGCCCCGGGAGATACAGCGTCTTGTCCTGATAGTCGTCTTTGTATTCGCGTTTTTCGGTCACAGAACCACCTGTAGTAGATGACCACTCGAATCCGGGAGGCATGGTAGTTTTGATACCGGGCGAAGCGAACCGGCGTGCGGCCTGAGAAGAGCGGACCGCTCACGAGGAAAAGACACAGATGGCGGTTGTACCTTCCACGAAGTATTTATCAGTTGAATAACCACATTCGTCCATGGGCCGCCCCACCCCGCTCACGGACGCCCAGCGAGCGGCCGTCGCCGATAGAGCGGTCGAGCAAGTCGCCGACACGCTGGTCGAGATGCACGCCAACTCGGGTTCGGGTCACCGAAGACCGCTCAGCGACGACGATACCGGCGGACACCGTACATGACCAGACCGGCGTAAATTGCCGGGCCGAACAGAACTGTGGCACTGGTCGCTACCGCTCCGCTGAACAGATATCCGAGGAACACGTCGAGAAACACCAGCAGGAAGGGAGCGAGTGCGAGTGCCTTCCCGCCGGTTCTGAGCGCCGCGTCGAACGTCGACTGTGTCGCGGCAATTGCCCCGACACCGGCAACGACGAGGAGATACAGTGCAGCGCCCGGGGGCGAGACGAGTGGGAGGGTAAACAGCGCGATACCGGCGAGTACGACACCGACGAGTGTCGGCCCGTTGTCGCTCTGTGCGAGAGCGTTCTGGATACCGTCGACGTCGCCGGCGTTCAGCGCCGCTTCGAGGTCTGACGTGGTCTGGCTGCCGCCGGCATCGAGAACCGTCGTTCCGGTTCCGGCGTCGACCGGGCTCTCGAAGTCCCGGCCACAGTGCATACACCACGTCGCGGTCGCACTGACCTTCTCCGAGCAGTGAGGGCAGCGGGGGTCGGCGGTCATACTGTCATGTTCGAGGGCGCACAGTTAGCGGTTACGGGGGGAGAATATACAGGTGTCCGCGGTAAACGGGGTGTATGGATTGGGTCGCACGGGCCGAGAGCCTCCTGTACGACGGCGAGGTGATCGAAGCGGACGTCAGGCTGGACCGTGGCGGGGTCGTCGTGACGAGTCACCGCGTCCTCGTGTTCACGCCGGACCGCGAGGGGTCGAACTACCGACAGGTCGACCGCCCCAACGTCGAGGGCGTCGACGTCACCACCAGCGGCGACTGGTCGTTTCTCGAACTCGGCGTGAAGGCGCTGGTCGTCGGTGTCGTGCTTGTGGCCGCCGGGATGACCGTGAGCCTCGACAGCCTCGTGGGCAACGTCTCGCTGGACAGCGGCGGTGCCGCGAGCGCCGTCGGTATCGGGGGCATGCTTGGAATGCTCCAGACGATGCTGACGCTGATGGCGCAACTGGACGACCTGATGCGACTGTTCGGCGGTCTCGCACTGGCCTTTGCCGCCGTCGTCCTCGGTGTCTACCTCTGGAGCCGCGACCGACTGCTCGTCGTGCGCGTCGCCGGCGACGACGATATCGAGCTGACTGCACCGGACGACGAGAGCGTCGTCGACCGGATCGAAGCTGCCATCGTTCCGGAGGCTCCGCCTGCCGATGCCGGCAGTGCGGCCCAGTCGGCGCCAGACGACCCGCTCCCGTGACGTTCAACCCCGCCGAGCGCCAACCCTGTGCTAATGGACGCCGACGAGGTTCGAGAGCGCGCGGGGTCGTTGCCACGGGAGCCCGGCGTGTACCTGTTCGAACAGGGCCGGGACGACAAACGCCGGGTCCTCTACGTCGGGAAGGCTGTCGACCTGCGGGACCGCGTGCGCTCGTACGCCGACCCGCGGAGCGAGCGCATCGCCAAGATGGTCGAGCGAGCCGAAACCATCGACTTCGCCGTCACCGACACCGAGACACAGGCGCTGCTCCTCGAAGCGAACCTCATCAAGCGCCACCGGCCGCCGTACAACGTCCGGCTGAAAGACGACAAGTCCTACCCGCTGGTCCAGTTGACCGACCATGCCGTCCCCCGAATCGAGGTGACCCGCGACCCCGCGGACGGCGCAACCGTCTACGGGCCGTTCACCGACAAGGGGCGGGTCGAGACGGTGGTGAAGGCACTGCGGGAGACGTACGGGCTCCGGGGGTGTTCCGACCACAAGTACAGCAACCGGGACCGGCCCTGTCTCGACTACGAGATGGGCATCTGTACCGCACCCTGCACCGGCGAAATCAGCGAGGGCGAGTACGCCGAGGACGTCGAAGCCGTCACGCGGTACTTCGAGGGTGAAACCGGTGTTCTGGCGGACCCGCTTCGCCGCGAGATGGAGGCCGCTGCACAGAACCAAGAGTTCGAACGCGCCGCAAACCTCCGGGACAAGCTCGGGGCCGTCGAGGCGCTCCACGGAGAGGGAGATACCGCCGTCAGCGACTCTGGGGGGTATCAGACAACAGACGTGCTTGGGGCTGCCATCGAGGGCGAGCGCGCCATCGTCGCCCGGCTCCACGCCGAAGGCGGCAAGCTCGTCGAACGGGACCGGCATACACTCGAAGCACCGGATGGCGAAGGGACTGCCGGCGTGTACCGGGCGTTCATCCCGCAGTACTACGCCGAGCGAGAGCTCCCCGACCGGATTCTCTGTGCCGAAGCCCCTGCCGACCCGGACATCGAAGCGTGGCTTGAGAGCGAGGGCGTCACGCTCGGCGTGCCCGGGGCCGGTCGGGAGGCGACGTTGGTCGACCTCGCGCTGAAGAATGCCCGCCAGCGCGGTGGGACCGACGACGAGAGCGGCCGTCTAGCCGACGCACTGGGTATCGACCGTCCGGGCCGTATCGAGGGCTTCGACGTGAGCCACGCACAGGGTCGGTCAGCCGTCGGTTCGAACGTCACCTTCGTCGACGAGACGCCCGAGAAGAGCGACTACCGGCGGAAAAAGCTCACCGAACAGAACGACGACTACGCGAACATGCGCGAACTCCTCCGCTGGCGGGCCGCGCGCGCCGTCGAAGGACGGGACGACCGGCCGGACCCGGACCTGTTACTTATCGACGGCGGCGACGGCCAGCTCGGGGCGGCCCGCGACGCCCTCGCCGAGACCGGCTGGGACGTGCCGGCCATCGCGCTGGCGAAGGACGAGGAACTGGTCATCGCGCCCGACCGCGTGTACGACTGGGACAGCGACGCCCCGCAGCTCCACCTGCTCCAGCGGATTCGCGACGAGGCCCACCGCTTTGCCGTCCAGTACCACCAGACGCTACGGGACGAAGTGTCGACGACCCTTGACGACGTGCCCGGCATCGGCCCCGAGACGCGGAAGCGACTGCTCCGGCGCTTTGGCAGTGTGGACAACGTCAGGACAGCCTCTGATGAAGAACTGACGGCTATCGACGGTATCGGCGAGCAAACCGCGGAGACGATTCGGTCCCGGCTGCAGTGATTTTGTATAGCGTTTAGTGGTTTATCGAGCCATAGCGCTCAGATTCACTAATCTGTCGAGAAGAGGCTAAAGAAGGCCGCTATATGGCTATTCCAGCGTCTTAATGCCGTTATAGCGAAACGACCGAGTTCCGGAGCGTCCCGACACCCTCGTAGGTTATCTCGATTGTGTCACCGGGCGCGACCGTCCCCGGGTTGGCCGGACTGCCGAACGCAACAACGTCGCCCGGACGGAGCGTGAACCGCTCGGAAAGGTACGCGACCACCTCGTGGGGACCGAACAGCATCTCGCTGGTGTTGGCAGACTGCCGGCGCTCGTCGTTGATATCGGTGTACATGTCGATACCGGTGGGGTCGACATCAGTCTCGATCCATGGCCCCAGGGGCCCGGACCCGTCGAAGGCCTTGCGTGCGGTTCGGCCCTGCTGGTCCAGCGCGTCGACGTCGTTCAGGATCGTGTATCCCGCGACTGCGTCCGGAACATCAGCTGGGTCGATATCGTGGCACCGCTCGCCGATGACCGCAGCTAGCTCGCCGGCGTAGGTGAGCTCGTCGGTGAATGGCGGGTAGGGAATGTCCTGCTCGTGGGCGAGCAGTGACGTCGGCGGCTTGATGAAGAAGTCAGGCTCCTCGGGCCGGTCGTAATCCATCTGGTCGTTGGTCGCGGCGTAGTTCCGACCGACGCAGTACAGCGCGGTCGGTTCACACGGCGGGAGCAGTCGTCCATCGCGACCGACCACGTACTGGCCGTCGTCAGCGTGGACGACGCCATCGACGTATTCGCCGGTGAGCGGTCCATCCTCGGTCAGAAGTCGTGCGGTTCGCATACTGAGTGGTCCGTGTGGCGGTGAAAAAGGCGTGTCGGCTACAGTGTGCGCTGCTTCGTATCTATCACCGGCAGCAAGGCCTGAAACGCTGATTTGTCGCCGGTCCGGCGAAGTAGGTATTCCGTTTTTGGAGCCGAAGTAAATTCGATATCGCTATACCAAATCCTCGATGGCCGCGAAACTGGCATCGCAGTATTCGAAGGACGGAACAGTGGTGACGCCACCGAAGCGATTTTTTCGCACAGCGGCGTACCGACGAACATGGCTGTGACCCGACGGCTCCTCATGGCCGTCGTCGGAGTGTTGTCGTTGCTGGTCTATCTCTCGGCGGCATACGTGGGGTACGCGCTGCTTCTACCAGTGTGGGACAGCCGTCCGTCGCCGCTGATAGCCGCCCTTGTCGTTATCGTGACGGCAATTGTTTTCGGCATCGTGAACTACTGGGCTGCTACGGCGCGGCTCAAGCGGTCTCTCGACGCAGTCGAACTCTCGCGGGCGCGTGTGCCGGAGGTCTACCGCCGCCTCGACACGCTCGTCGATCAGATGGACGTCGAGACGCCGACGTTGCTACTGGCGGAGCTGCCGATCCCGAACGCGTTCGCCATCGGCGGCGGCGCTGGGGTCATCGTCGTCGACCGGCGGCTGTTCCAACTGTTATCCGCGACGGAGTTCGAGGCGCTGCTGGCACACGAACTCGCACACTTAGAGACCCGCGACGCGCTCGTTCAGACTGTCGCGTACAGCCTCGTCCAGACGTTTGTCGGGCTCGCTGGCCTCGTGGTGTTCCCCACCGTGGTGCTAACCGGCGGTATCGCCCGTTCGCTCGCGTTGCTTCGCGGCGACCCGTCGTCGTGGTCGCGTTCCTGGCTCGGGCGGGCACAGCAGTACGCGCTACAGGTCGTTGCTGGTCTCGGGTTCGCGGTAACGCTGCTGATACTCGGCTACTCCAGGCGTCGAGAGTTGGCAGCCGACGACCGCGCGATCGAGATAACGGGGAATCCCGTTGGACTCGCCCGAGCCCTCACGAAAATCGAGCAGGCGTCGAAGCCGGAGACCGGTCTCCTGCGACAGTTATACGTTCACAGCGAAGCGGACAGCGAGCTTTCACGTCTCCTATCGACGCACCCGCCGATAGACGAACGGATACAGCGGCTACAGGAGATCGCAGCACGGTAGTTCCGCGAGGGTGAGTGAGTCGTCAGGCAGCCGTCGGTAGCTGCGTCGTTCAGCGACGGTCGGTAGCGCCGTAGTATATGCAAACGATTACTTATAGAGATGGACAAACCCATTCAACAAACATATAGGAGATATATGACTAAGAATCGGTCTTCTTCGTGGTAGATACCGGTCGAAACACGTCGGTTTTGGCGGGCGTGTCTGACCAACGACAGTCTCGTTTGAGGCGTGAGAGGGATACGAACATTGTACACCAATCTCGTCGAGGTGAGTGAGCAGCCGGATGTGTCGCGTCTGAGGCTGACACGGGGAGAGTCTCTATATGCACATTGAGAGCAACATAGCGGTCCTAGAAACCGCTATGTTCGGCAAGGCCCTTACATCCGCATATGCAAGCCAGCATCCCGCAGCGAGCGACCGAGGGGGCAAAGAGCCACACATACGGATGCCCGCTGTGTAACTGTGGTGCGGACAGCGAAGACGACATTTACTGCCATCTGCTTGTCTCACACCGGAAGAGCGCACTTGTTGACGCGCTTCTCGAAAGAGTGGACAGCGACGAGTTGGCCCGGGTTTAATTTCGGTACGGGCGTCAGTATCGTCTAGTAGTACTAAATAGTTAATACTGGAGAGAGTGTTACGGTATTTGTGTTCATACTTGTTCACTTGTTACCCATATTCTGAAGTCGAAGGGTAAAATTGGCACCGTTCGCGTAGTAGATTCGACCCGGTTCAAGAGCCTTTGGGCGTACTACAGCGCATTGGCTGATATTTTTTCGTCGGTGCTGTTTATCGCTATAAATTAAATACCGCTATATCAAATGTCGGGAGAGCGACTCGGGCGGCGGCCAGTCCAGCAACTACCAGCAGCGGATCAATAACATACATACACATGTTATACTATGAAATAGATTTATATACTAGGAGGAGGCGCAGCAGCGATCAGTCGTAGCGACACGGCAACAGAATGCGAATAGCTCAGGGAGACCGGTACGGACCGACGAATAGTAATTTCCAAGCAACGCAGATACCGCAACGCGGCCACGCTGACGTTGTGACAGATCTGGCAACACACAGATCGTATTGTCGTGCTGTTTGACAGCGGTAGCTATTTTAGTGCCTTCAATTGCGGTTCCGCTGTGAGTCGGGCATCGCGAATTCGGGGTTGGACCGGCGACGCTGGGTACACTGGCTACGGTGCCTGTTATCCAGCATTCCCCCGTGACCCACCGGTCGTTCCATACCGTCGAACGACGCGGCACAGCGAAGGATGGGAAACGCGTAAGTATTGGGAATGAGATGAATCAAACGTATGACGCAGACGTATGAGAACTATATCGGCGGTGAGTGGACCGGGAGCGGAGAGACACAGGACGTCACGAACCCGGCAGACGAGACTGACGTCGTCAGCACGGTTCCGGTGGCCTCGGCGGCGGACGCCGACGAAGCGGTCGCGGCCGCGGCGGAAGCAACAGACGAATGGGGCGGAATGTCTGGCCCGGAGCGCGGCGTGCTCCTGCGTGAGACCGGTGAAATCCTGAAGTCCCGGAAAGACGAGCTTGCGGAGACGCTGACCCGCGAAGAGGGGAAACCGCTCGGCGAAGCCGAGGGCGAGGTACAGCGTGCGATTGATATCTTCTATTACTACGCGGAGAAGGCCCGCGACTTCGGCGGCACTGTCAAACAGCCAAGCGGCGGCCGCGCCGGTCTGCAGACGAAAAAAGAGCCGATGGGCGTCGCGGCGCTTATCACGCCGTGGAACTACCCCATCGCGATTCCGGCCTGGAAGATCGCCCCGGCGCTTGCGGTCGGCAACACCGTCGTCATCAAGCCCGCGATGCAGGCGCCGACCGTCGGCGCAATGATCGTCGAGGCGCTTGACGAGGCCGGTATTCCGGACGGCGCTATCAACCTGGTCTGTGGCCCCGGGAGCGAGGTCGGCGAGCGACTGACCACCCACGAGGATGTCGACGTAGTGTCGTTCACCGGCAGCGCGGCCGTCGGCGAGCACGTCTACGAACAGGCGACAAGCAACGGGAAGCGCGCGCAGGCAGAGATGGGCGGGAAGAACCCGACCGTTGTCATGCCGAGCGCCGACGTGGACAAAGCGGCCGACATCGTCGGAGCAGGGGCCTTCGGCGGGACGGGCCAGGCCTGTACGGCCACGTCCCGGGCCATCGTCCACGAGGACGTGTACGACGAGTTCCTCGACGCCGTCGTCGACTATGCAGAGTCGCTCGAGATCGGAAACGGCCTCGACCGGGCCGGCATGGGTCCCCACGTCAGTGAGGATGAGCTCGCGGGGAGCCTGGAGTACATCGACATCGCACAGTCGGAGGGAGCAACCCTCGAAACGGGCGGCGAAGAGCTCGCTGGTGGCGAGTACGACGCCGGGAACTTCATCTCGCCGGCCGTCTTCTCCGACGTCGAACCTGACATGCGCATCGCACAGGAAGAGGTGTTCGGGCCGGTGCTCGCCGTGATTCCTGTCTCCGACTTCGACGAAGGTGTCGAGGTCGCCAACGACATCGACTACGGGCTCTCGGCCAGCATCGTGACCGACCGAATCGAGGAGGAAAACGAGTTCATCGAGCGCTCCGAGTCTGGTGTGGTCAAGGTCAACGAGAAGACGACCGGACTGGAACTGCACGTTCCCTTCGGCGGCCTCAAGCGCTCCTCGACGAACACCTACCGCGAGCAGGGCGACGCCGGGCTGGAGTTCTTCAGCTACATCAAGACGGTGTACCGCAACAGCTAATCGAGGCGGCCACCGTCGCTGACGGTGTAGTTTCTGTTACAATAAAGTTATATAGTATTATTCTTAATATCCTGTTGCTCTTGTCCACCGCAAGAGCGAGCGTACAAAGTCATGGTCGTAGCCCAACCGGCCGACGATGGTGGAACGGTCCCAGCATCGACACTGTCTGTCCCGTACAGACGTTCCACTCTCGTTATTAGCGCCCCGGCATCCGAAGCAAGTTTCACTACCGCGAAGTGCCACTAGCCGGACCGGTCAGAATACGGCGAGAAACGGGACCGGTATCCGATTGGGCGCAGCGCCGTTCTGTCGTTGGCAGTCATTGTAGACACCCCGTGTGAACACAGCGAGCGGGGCGGAGCTTCGAAGCGGCCCCCTTGTCAAACGAACCGTGGCGCTCCGCCCTCGACAGTCCGTTCAGTATTATGGAATGTTCCCGTAACGGTTGTACTGTCGTTATTCTCGATACGGAAACCGGAGAGCGTAGACGAAGACAGTCCACAGACGGCCCGTGAAACAGTATTTTCCGCCCGGATTATCGACGGGTCGCTGTAGAATATATGCGGGTGAGACTGTCATATCGTTCCATAATACCAAACATCTATGTCATCTGCTGGGACTAGTTTACTCAACAGACGAACTACCATTCGCCACTCTGGAACAGCGGGAGCTGACACGGGCGTGCCAACACAAAAGATAATATCCAGCCAGTCGATGGCAGTGGCATGAACGTTGACGCGCTCACGGGAGGATTCGACCGTCGAGACTGGCAGGAACAGACAGAGACCAACGATCCAGTACGGTTCGCGATGATCGGCGTCGGCTGGTGGACCACCGAACAGGCGATGCCCGCCGTCGACGCGGGGGACCTCTGTGAAACGACTGTGCTGGTCAGCAGTGACCGCGAGAAGGCGGCCGATGTGGCCGCTGATTCGGAGACAGTCGAACACGCGATCACCTACGAGGAGTTCCACGACGGGGCTGCGAGCGACGCGTACGACGCCGTCTACATTGTCACCCCGAACGCGCTCCACCTCCCCTACGTCGAGACGGCGGCAGAACTGGGGAAGGCAATCCTCTGTGAGAAGCCGATGGAGGCCACCATCGAGCGCGCCGAGCGAATGGTCGAGGTCTGTGACGAACACGACGCGACGCTGATGATCGCCTACCGGATGCACACCGAGCCAGCCGTCCGGCGGGCGAAAGACCTCATCGACGAAGGGTACATCGGCGAACCGCTGTTCGTCCACGGGAATATGACCGAGCCCATCCTCGAACTCGTCCCCGACCCCGACCAGTGGCGGCTGGACGGGGAGCTTTCCGGCGGCTGTGCCGTGATGGATATCGGCCTCTATCCGCTGAACACGAGCCGATTCCTGCTGGATGCCGACCCCGTGGCCGTCCGGGGGACTGTCGCATCGGTACAGGAAGAGTTCGCCGACGTGCCAGACGAACACGGCGCGTTCCAGTTAGATTTCCCCGGCCACATGTACGCGATGTGTACAGCCAGCCAGAACGCCCATCTCGACAGTCACATCTCCGTACTCGGAACCGAGGGCAAGGTCCGCGTCGAACCGGCCTTCTATCCCTGGGACGACCGCGCGCTCCAGCTTTCTCACGAGGGAACGACGGTCGACATCGACTTCGAACAGATCGATCAGATGGAAGAAGAGTTCGAGTACTTCGCCCACTGTCTGCTGACCGACACTGAGCCCTACGCCGACGGTGAACACGGCCTCGTCGACATCAACACGATCAAGGCAATCTACGAGGCCTCCGAGACGGAGTCGACAGTCACACTCGACTGAATGCGGTACGAGATTTTTTGACCCGGCCAGGCGTAGTTCGGCGCATGGTTCAGTCAACGTGGGACGACTGGTTCGTCCACGACGAGATAGAGGCGACAGACCCCGGCGATGGCGTCGTAATCTGGTATCTCGGCTGTAACGGCTTCGTACTCCGGTCGCAGTCGACGACGCTGTACATCGACCCCTACTTCGGGACTGGCGACCCGCCGAACCTCATCCGCATGATTCCGGTACCGATGGACCCCGCCGACGCGACCCAGTGTGATGCCACGCTCGTCACACATGAACACATCGACCACATGCACCCGCCGTCGTACGGCCCGCTGGTCGAGGACCTCGGAGCGGACCTGTATGCGCCGTCGGCGTCGTACGACTCTCCGGACTACGACGGTGAGATGCGGGTGCCCGACGAGCAGCGCAACGAGATCGCCGTCGGCGACGAGTTCGCTGTCGGTGATTTCACCGTTCACGTTACTGGCACCAACGACCCCGACGCCATCGAACCGGTGGGGTACGTCATCAAGCACGACGCCGGGACGTTCTTCCACGCCGGCGATAGCCGGCCTGCCGAGGCGTTTGCCGACGTCGGCGAACAGTTCGACATCGACGTGGGCGCGCTGGCGTTTGGCACCGTCGGCTCTATCTACGAGCCCGAGCCGGACTGCGGTGTCAGAACGAAGTGGTACATGGACGAAAACGAGATTATCGAGGCCGCAAATCAGCTCCAGCTATCCCGGTTGCTCCCCTCACATCACGATATGTGGCAGGGCGAAGCCGGCGACCCGAAGGTGCTCCACGAGCACGCGGTGTCGTTCGACTACCCCCGAGTCATCGAGCCGCTGTACATCGGCTGTTCGGTTCGGCTGGGTGAGGCCGGTATTCGTCGTATTGACGCGCTGGACTGAGTGATACTGCCGGCTGTAACTATTTCAAGATATTCGCCACCCCGAGATGGCGAGATTCTTCACAGACTTACAGCTGGCAGTATGAGACCGTGGTTCCGGTGGCTGCTGTGTCGGCCGCTCAAACAGAGACGGCGTATCTGTCGCGGGGTAGCTTTAATATCCCCACCACAGTATGTCCGGCAAATGTCGCCAACGATAACGAGGATCGAAAGCCGAGAGTTCGAGTACCCCCTTAATGACGTCGGGACCGACAAGCACGGCTTCAATCTGGTCTATGCGCCGGGCGAGACAACCACGCGGAAACTGTTCGGCGTACAGATTCACACTGACGAGGGAATCACGGGCGAGTACGTCGGCGGGAACTCGCCGGCAGCCGCCCAGTACAACATCATCGCGAAGTACCTCATCGGCAAGGACCCGCTGAAACGCGAGAAACACTGGTCCGAATGCAAGCGCGCGCTCCGGAAGTACGACCGGATGGGCATCGGCCCAATCGACATCGCGCTGTGGGACTTCGCCGGCAAGTACTACGACGCACCGATTCACGAACTGCTGGGGACCTACCGCGAGCGTATCCCCACCTACGCGTCGACGTACCACGGCGACGACGCGGGCGGGCTGGACTCGCCCGAGGCCTTCGCCGACTTCGCCGAGGAGTGCCGCGACGAGGGCTTCGGCGGCTTCAAGATTCACGGCTGGGGCGGCGGCGACGACGCCCGAAGTCTCGACCGCGAAGTCGAGGCAGTCCACGCCGTCGGCGAAGCGGTCGGCGACGAGATGGACCTGATGCACGACCCCGCCTGCGAACTGGAGACGTTCGCCGACGCGCTGGAACTGGGCCGGGCGCTCGATGAACAGGGCTTCTTCTGGTACGAGGACCCGTTCCGCGACGGCGGTATCTCACAGCACGCCCACAAGAAGCTGGCACAGAAACTCGACACGCCGATCCTCCAGACTGAACACATCCGCGGACTGGAGATCAAATCCGACTTCGCCGCCAGCGAGGCAACCGACTTCCTCCGAGCCGACCCCGAGTACGATGCAGGCATCACCGGCGCGATCAAGGTGGCTCGCATGGCCGAAGCGTACGGCCTCGACGTGGAGTTCCACGCACCCGGCCCCGCCCAGCGCCACTGCATCGCCGCCTGCCGGAACTCGAACTACTACGAGATGGCGCTGGTCCACCCGGACTGCCAGAACACCCAGCCGCCAGTGTACGAGGGCGGCTACTCCGACCTGATGGACGCCGTCGACGACGACGGGACGGTCAGCGTCCCCGACGGCCCCGGCCTGGGCGTGGAGTACGACTGGGACTACATCGAGGACAACACCACCGGGAGCGTCCACATCTACGAATAGCGGCACTGTTTTTCCCGGTAAGCGCACTCCGTCCGTTTTGACTGCCGCAGTAGCGAGCCGTCTCGTCGTTCGCGGGGACAGGCCGCCGAGCGTCGTCCTGTTGGGTCCCAGGCGAATACTTATGCCGGAATCGTCCGAACGGATAGTAGTTGATGACAGACGGAGACAGGACCCTGACCCGCCGGGAAACGCTCCGCGCAGCCGTCGCCCTCGGAGGGTCGACAGGGCTCGCAGCCTGCCTCGACCTGGAGGGGCAGCCAACGGAGGCGGGAGGGACAGACCGCGGTACAGACCGGCCGGCTGGCACCGAATCGGAGGCTGAACTACCGAGTCGACAGCACGCGTGGAACGAGTTCTCTCGAACCGACGAGCACGGGAATCCGGTGCCGGCTCGGCACCATGTGTTGTTGCTGGCCGACTATGTTGGCGACGGACCGGTCAATGATGGCGACCGGACACAAGCGGAGAACGCGTTTCGCGAGCTAGAGGAGACGTATCGGTGGGGGTCTGACGGGCTTCTGTTTACTGTCGGCTACTCCCCAGCGTACTTCGACCGGTATGACGAACCGCTCTCCGAGTTGGTCGACCTGCCACAGCCAGCGGCGCTGGCCCCTTTCGAGGACCCGTCGTTCGATACCCCGGATCTCCTCGTTCATCTGGCAAGCGACCGCGCTTCGGCGGTGCTGGAGGCCAAGCAAGCGCTGTTCGGTGAGCTGGAGACCGCAAACGGGAGCGAAGTCACCGAAACCATAGACGGGACGGTCGATTTGATCGACCGACGGACAGGGTTTATCGGTGCGGGGCTCCCGGCGGAACACGACGACGTGGATGGCGTTCCGGACGGCGCGGTCCCCGAAGATGCACCGCTGTTCATGGGTTTCAAATCGGGGTTTCGACAGAATCAGGCGACGGAAGACAGCGTAACGATCGCGGAGGGGCCGTTCACGGGCGGGACCACGCAACACCTCTCACTGCTACACACGGAACTGGAACAGTGGTACAACCAAGACTCCCGGGAACAGCGCGTCGCCAAGATGTTCTCGGCGACGCACGCAGCGAAGAACCTGGTCGAGGGCGTGGGCGACAACCTCGGTGATTCGTCGCTCGTAGCGGAGACTGGCGTCGCTGACCGAGTCGAGGACGACGCATTTGAGAAGGGAGTGGTCGGGCACGCACAGAAACTCGCGCGTACACGAGATGAGGGCGGTGACCCACGGCTCCTCCGGCGCGATTTCGCGACGGTAGACGATGGCCAAACCGGAGTACACTTCCTCAGTCTTCAGGAGGGCATAACGGACTTTATCCGGACCCGGAACGCCATGAACGGCGACGACGTTGCGAATGTCGGCGGCGTCGGTACGAAGAACAACAACGGGATACTGCAATACGTTACGACGGTTCGACGCGGGAACTACTTGCTCCCGCCCCGCTCGAAACGCTCGTTCCCCCGTCCGTCGTGACCCAGCCGGCCCCACAGTCCGCCCGAACGACGGCGACGGTCTATCCCTGACAAGGTTTTTTATCCTTTCCGAGAGCAGAGGGATACCATGTCGCCCAGGAGAAACCCGACGCGCCGGGACTTCATCGCTACGAGCGGGGTAGCACTTGGGGTGAGTGTCGCCGGCTGTGCAACGGGGGATGACGCCGCGGACGAGACCCCGTCCGAGGCTGCACCTGGCGGTACCGAATCGACGCCCGAGGGAACCGAACAGGGACGGGGAAATGAGCTCCCGACAGCGTCTGCCCAGGAACGGCCATTAGTGCACATCCCGGCACATCAAGACGGGATGCGGATGGTCGGTATGGCGGAGGTAGGACCGTATATGGTGGCGATGTCCTATACACTGCTTCACGACTTCTGGATACTAACTGGCAAGGAGAAGAGTTACGTACAGATCGAGGACGGGCAGGGACTGCATCTCATGGCAACCGTGTGGGACCCGGAGTACAACCAGCGCATCCCGCTGGGTAGCCCGCCTGTCGAGGTTCGAGATGCCGCGAGCGGCGACAGTGTGACCGAAAAGTCGCTGTGGCCGATGCTGTCCCAGCAGATGGGCCCACACTTCGGGGACAACGTCGCGTTTCCGGAGGAGGGAGAGTACACGGTGCAACTCTCGTTTGACCCGGTCTCAGCGCGGCAGTTAGGGGAGTATCGCGGGCGGTTCACCGACGCGGTGGACGCCGAGTTCGACCTGCTGTTCAGAACCGACATCACGAACAACATTCGCGAGCGGTTCGTCGACGAGGCGGGACAAGCGGGGGCGCTCGAACCGATGGAGACGGATATGCAGCCCGACGGAAGGCTGGCGGATGCAGCGTCGCTACCGGGTGAACACGGCGGGATCATCGAAAGTGGTGCTGCGGAATTTGTGGTGCAGGTGCTGCGTAGGGCTCCGGCCGGAATCGACAGCTCTGGTCCGTATCTCGCCGTGTCCGCTCGAACGCCGTACAACCAGTATCCCCTCCCGTTCATGGGTCTCCGAGCAACTGTGGCCAACGCCGGCGAGGAGGTCCGCGAGCCACTGAAGGCAGCCATTCACCCCGAACTGGGGTATCATTACGGTGCCCCGTTCCCTGCTATCGCGATGGGTGACGACGTGACGCTTTCGGTCGGGGCCCCGCCACAGGTCGCGCGACATCGCGGCTACCAGACTGCGTTTCTGGAGTTCGACGACACGACGCTCACGCTCGGAGACGGGACGTAGGGGGCTACTCGGGGACACAGCGAGGAGATGACAGTTCTCACGCCAGACATGGCCTGGCCGTGTACTGTCAGCTACGATCGAGATGCAACTCCGGGCCAGAGTGCCACATCGGGAGAGAATCTGCTACCGCCGAGACGACGGAACCCGGCTACAACCATCGCACGGAAGGCGGGCGCTGGGATGCCAGACGACCGACGCCGAGAGAGCGCACGACGGCGATGCGGCCCAGTGTAGGACACGCCGCACACAGCGGCGAGACAATCATGGTCGGCCAAGCGAATCCATGTTCGTAGCTACTCTGTCTTGATTCGGCCTTCGACCGACGGCGAAATCGTCCCGTCCTCCTCGATTGCGTCCTCGACGATGACCGACAGCAGTTCGCCCTCGTTCGCGTCGATAATCCTCGGGGCGTCCTGGAACATCGTGTAGCTGTCGCCGCCTGTGGCGGTGAAGCCGTTCGTTGCGACGGTGTAGGTCGCTTCGGTGTCGAGTGGCTCACCACCGACTGTTACCTCCGTGACGCGGTCGCCCTTCGATTTGTCCGGGTCGTATGTGTAGCGCATACCGCTCACCTGCAGGAATCCGCCCCCGCCGGTCGAACTGAGCTCCAGTGCCTCGACCAGCGTTTCACCGGTGACCTCGATGGTCACCTGGTTGTTCCCGAACGGGAGGACGCTGTAGACCATTCGTCTCGTGATGTCCCCTTCGGGGTAGAGTTCGTCGGTCCGGATACCCCCACCGTTCTGGATTGCGACGTCCGCGTTGCCGTGGCTGCGGAGCGCATCGGCGATGTAATTCCCGAAGTTTGACTCCTCGGAACGCACAGTGTCCTCGCGGGCATCGAGTGGGACGGTTGTCTCTCCGATGACGACGTCGAGCTCGTCGCTGAGCTTGCTTTCGTAGCTTTCCGCGACTTCGAACACACCTGGGTGCGGTTCGACGCGGCCCTCATCAACCGCGGCAGCGGTGTCGTACACCGTCAGGCTGTGGTCGGTTCGCTCCCCGTCTTCGACAGTGAGCGTCAGTTCGCCGAGGTAGTCGTACTCGTCGTCAACAAAGGAAAGCACCGTGTCGTTCACGACTTGGGGCTCCTCGGAGAACGTCGCGGCGTGGTCGCCGACGATGGCGTCGATACCGTCGACAGACTCCGCGAGCTCGACGGCGGCCGGGCTTGCCACGTGGGACAGCACGACGACAAGATCAGCGCCGTCGTCCCGCATTTCGGTCACGACTTCCTCGACCGGGGCTTCGAGGCCCGGGACCTCCGTCGTCTCGCCCATGGTGGTGATCGTCGGCGCTTCGACGTTGATTATGCCCGTGAGCCCGACAGTCACATCGCCGGCCGAAACGAGTTCGTACTGGCTCGCTCCCTGTTCAGCGCCGAACACGTCGCCCGTTTGTGCGTTGCGGGCGTTCGCGCTCACCCACTGGAACTCGCTGTCGGAAATGCGGTCCCGCAACACGTCCGGCCCTCTGTCGAAGTCGTGGTTCCCGAACGTGTCGAACTCCAGCCCGCCCTCATTGAACGCGTCGACGATGTGTTTGCCGTCGAACTGTGCGGAGAGAATAGAGGTGGCCAGGTCGTCGCCGGATCCGACCTTTATTGAGTGGTCGTTGTTGTCCGCGATCTGATTCATCAGGTCGAAGTAGGTAGCGATGTTCGCCGCCTCTTCGAGGTCGCCATAACTGCCGTGGACGTGGGTGTCGTGGACGAGCGTCACCTCGCCCGTTGCAGGTTCAGATGTGCTCTCGGCCGTGCCAGATGAGGTCGTGGTCTCCTCAGCATCTGTAGATGCTTCGTCGGTCTGCTCGGTGCCGTTGTCGGAACTGGAAGCACAGCCGGCGATTCCCGCAACGCCGAGTGCAGCAGTAGCCGAGAGGAACTTCCGCCGGTCGACTGGTGTGTTCGTCGTATCGTTCTCCGATCGGTCCGCTGAAGCGGCTTCTAGGTCTTCTTTGTTGCTTCGTGACACAGCATACATTAGATTGAACGTTTATATAAAATGTTTGCTGGGTGCTAATTTGACGGAACTACAACAAATAATCCACACAGACGCTGGTGTGGTAATATTGCACAAAGTGAATCACAGACTTGTGCCATATTGGCATTCGGTCGGCAATAGCACAGTAGCGCAAGTTCGGACACACTCGTGCTGCAGCGGTGGAGCAGTCCGCGCCTCAGTGGTCTGGTTTCCGTGGCTTCAGGCTGTCGGCTCATCGGATTTTCGCCCCGAAGACAGTTTCACGGGTGTTATCAGGGCGTTGTAATAGCAGAACCGACACAGCAAGCGGTCGCTACTGCGTCGCGTAGGCTTGGAGGCCCGTCTCAAGGATGTCCCGGTATCGGTCGACGTCGATGTCGACAGCGACACGATTGTTGGGGTCGTTGTCGGTCGTGCCGTGCTCGTCACAGATGACGGCCCCGTGGCAGGGACCGCCGGTCGTGTCTACCTCAATGTGGTACTCCTCGAAGGTGAGTACCGATTCGTCGATGAGATCGGCGACGACGGCGGCGTCGTGGATAGCCGGTGCGTCGGCCAGCGGGTAGGTCCCGGAGTCGGGTCGGTAGTCGAGCCACTCGGCGATGGTTCCGCGGACGCCGTCGGCCGTGCGGAACTCCTCGATGAACTCGGGGGAGACGGTGGCGCGGTTGGTCACGTCCAGGCCGACCATCCGCGTGTTGGCGTCCTGCAGGACGCGGCTGGCCGCCGCGGGGTCGTTGTGGAAGTTGGCCTCGGCCATCGGCGTCACGTTCCCGGTCGTCATCGCCGCCCCACCCATGAGATAGATGTCCTCGACGAGGTCGGGTAACCGGGGCTCCTTGGCCAGTGCGATCGCCAGATTCGGAAGCGGACCGACGGCTGCGATCGTCAGTTCGTCCCCGTACTCGTGGGCGGCTTCGACGATTGCGTCGGCCCCGTGGATGTCCCGCGTGTCGCCGTCGGCGTCGGGGATGTCGCCGTGGAGCCCGTTCTCGCCGTGAATCCACTCGGCGGTCGTGAGATCGTCGACGAGCGGACGCCCACAGCCCCGGGACACCGGAACGTCGTAGCCACCGAGGCCCAGTATCGCGTGGGCGTTTCGCGTCGTGTTCTCGATAGTCGTGTTCCCGCAGACAGTCGAGAGACCGACAACGTCGATTGCATCGTGACCGAGCGCCATCGCCAGCATGACCGCGTCGTCGCAGCCAGGGTCCGTATCAAAGAAGACTTTGCGTGACATACCTCCGAAGTTCCGCCCATCGGGTCTTAAAAGCTGGTACGTACCGGTTGTGACACGGACACCGCCGGAGACAGACCTGTGGGCGATCTGTCGGGCCGTCGTCGCTACCACAATCCGTGTGTCGGAATGTGTGGCCGACAGACCAGGTGTGTCCGCCAAAGCCGTCTTATACTGCCCAAGCGGTGCGATACTGGGGGACAGCTGAGGGTTCATCCATCCCCGAAGTCCGGGCCACAGCTCAGGGGGAAAGTCGATCATTCGTTACGGAGAACAGTCAGTATCCGGCAACAGTGCGTCTATCATAAATTTTAACTATATAGTCACAATACCGTACAGGAAGTGATGGATAGAAATCACATACGGCCAGTACTACTCAGCGTACTACTCGTTTTGTCGGTTGTCAGCACCGGCTTCCTCGGAAGCGCCGCTGCTGCACCGAGCGAACAAAACGAGCTAGCAACGGCGAACAGTCAGACAGCAACACAGACGGCTTCGGCTGGTGGGGCGACCTGTCAGCTCGACGGGAGCTGTCCGGTTCCTGATGATTCCGTCGATCTCAACAACAGCGGTGCCGGCGTCGACGTGTTGATCGACGGGAGTCATCAGGGCTCGACGTTCACGAAGTTCGCAAACCGACTCAGCGAACGCGGGTACGACGTCGACACGAAACGGTCGACGACCGGCGGGCTGACCTCGTGGAACAGTTCGGCCGCGAACGGGCTGTCGGACTACGACGTGGTCATCATTCCCGTCCCCCAGACGGCCTATAGCGAGGCCGAGCAGGATGCAATCGACGAGTACGTCAGAAACGGCGGCAGCCTGTTCGTCGTCGGGGACTGGACCTCACCACTACAGGGCCACGCCGGCAAGCTCAACGACATCACCGACCCGTACGGCCTCCACTTCAACGGCGAGAGCGACAAGTGGCTCCGGAACGTTCAAGATCCGACCAACAAGACCGTCGAGGACTACGAGTGGCGGGTCATCCTGCACAACACGGGCCGCCATCCGATAATGAACAACGTCGACACCGTAGAGTACGACGGGGTCAGTCTCAACGTCACCGACACGGAAAACGGGACGCAGGCCCCGCTGCTGTACGGTGACAGCGATACCTACGAGTACACCTACTCCACGACAGAGAAAGAGTACCCCCGCGGCGAGCGCATCGTCGGTGCGGCCGCGACGTGGGACATCGGTGACAACGGCCGCGTCGTCGCCTTCGGCAGCCAGAAGTCGCTCACGACGTATCTCACCGACGAGTGGCAGGCCGAACACCAGCAGACCGATACGCGGCCGTTCCTCTTCCGAACGGTGAAGTGGCTGGCCTCGTCGGGCCACGTCGAGCGACCGGACAGGCCGGTCGCCGTCACCGGCGAGCAAATCAAGGGCGGCGAGACGCCGGCGAACGAGACCATCGTCCTGAAAAACAGCGAAGTCGCCGCCGCTATCGGCACTGAAACTAACGGTCCTTTCGGCACGTTGCCGGGCGGTATCTACGACGCCAACGCGTACGGGCTGACGACCGACCAGATCGGCGTCGCCGAGTTCGCGTTCAACAACTTCGGAACGTGGCCGAACTACGAGTCCTTCGAGCGCCAGAACGCAACCGGTCCGAACGACGCAGCAGTCGTCACCGCGACCGGCCACGTCAGTACGAACCCGAACGTTTCAGTCACGACGACGTACACGCTGCCGGCCAATTCCAGCCACATCTGGATCAACACCACGATGGAGAACGGCGGCGACCAGCGCCTTCCGGTCAATGATTCCGAGCGTCTCCAGAGCGGGGCAGCACTGAGTTCCGAGGGGCAGTCGACCTGGCTCCCCGGTTCGGGGAGAATCGAGGAGACGCGCTCGCCGCCAGTGAGTGCCGACACACTCGACCAGCCCTGGGCCGCGCTCACTGGTGACCGCGTGAGCTACGGCGTCTGGGGCGGGAACGGCTCCTTTACCTCGTACACGGGTTCCACGACCTGGATTGACCCGTGGCTCGAACACCGTCTCGACCCCGGCGAAACGCGGTCAGCGGAGTTCGCTCTCTTCGTCGGCGAGGATGGATCAAGTAGCGCGACCAGCGAGTACTACAACCAGCAGCAGGGAACCGAGACAGGGACGGTGACTGGCAGTATCGAAAGCACGGACAACGAGTCCGTCTCACAGGCCACAGTCACCGCCTCGAAGGGCGACCGCGCGTTCACCTACACCGTCGGGTCGGAGACCGGAACGTACGAACTCGAACTCCCCGCCGGTGAGTACACGCTGACGGCCGATGCCAGCGGGTTCGCAGCATCAGAGCCCA
This sequence comes from Haloarcula hispanica ATCC 33960, assembly GCF_000223905.1. NCBI lineage: Archaea > Methanobacteriati > Methanobacteriota > Halobacteria > Halobacteriales > Haloarculaceae > Haloarcula > Haloarcula hispanica. The sequence goes on along the minus strand of NC_015948.1, from coordinate 263,499 downwards.
AGTCCGTCACCGTCAGCGGCGGCGAAACGACAACCGCCGACTTCGACTCGCTAGAAGGACCGGCTCCCGTCAACGTCACCGCAACGATAGACGACGAGGGCGAGGTCAGTCCCGCCGATGCCCGGATTACGGTGCTCGACGGCGGCACCGCGGTCCAGACCGTCTACACCCGGACGACGCCGGCCGGCACGGCCTCGTTCCAGCTTCCGCCCGGCAACTACACGCTGGTGTTCAACCACGGGACCGGCTACATCGCCGAACCAGTCGAGAAGAACATCTCGGTGACGCCCGGCGAGAAAGTCAGCGTCAACGCGACGTTCACCGAGGAGCTGGACCCCAGCGAACGCAACTGGGTCGGCATCGATCCCCACGCCCACAGCAGCGTCAGCTTCGACGGCAAGACGCCCATCGACAACTTCGTCGCCATCCAGAAATCGGCGGGCGTCGACGCGGTGTTCATTTCCGACCACAACGCCATCGGCGGCTGGGGCTCGATGGAGTCACAGGCCGCAGAGCGCGACATCATGTTCATCCGGAGCGAAGAGATAACCACCGGTGACCTCGGGCACTTCAACCCCTACCCGATGCACGGCGAGGAGATGGTCGACTCCGACGGGACCCTCGTGGAGTTCATCGAGGAGTCCCGGAACCGACACAACGCAACGGTGTTCCAGATCAACCATCCGGGTGACCGCTTTGTCAGCCTCGACAGTGCGCCCGGCCAACACGAGGAGTACCTTCCGATGGTCGACGCCATCGAGGCGTACAACGGTCCGTACGGCGAATCCGACGCTGCCAGCGTTCAGGGGCTGTTCACCCTCTGGAACGAGGGCTACGAGATCACGGCGACCGGTGTCAGCGACGACCACTGTTCGCAGTGCTTCCCGGCGAAATACGGCACCGCCCGCACGCGGGCATACGTTGAGGGACCCGTCACGCCTGAGAAGTGGGCCCAGTCCGTGAAAGACGGACATACGTACGCGACGTACGGTCCCGCCGTCGAGTTCACCGTCGACGACAGGATGCCTGGCGAGACCGTGAACACGACCGCCGGGTCGTCCGTAGAGGCGTCCGCAACGGTCCGGAACCTCGACGAACTGGCCTACGCCGAGGTCATCCGGAACGGCACGACGGTCTCGAACGTCACGCTCGACGGGACGAACGACACCATGAGCACTGACGTGGACATCGACGGGAACGCCTGGGTCGCCTTCCGCGTCGTCGACGAGGACGGCGACCGAGCGCTGACCAGCCCGGTCTGGATTTCGACCGACCAGCAGGCCGAATCCGGGACTGACGGCAACGGCGAATCCGGCGGCACTACGGGGACTGCGACGCCGGCGGACACCGAGGGCGAGTCAGCGGCAACAGCAGCGGATGACACTGCAACCGCGGAGTCGGAGACGACCGCCGCGTCCGGACCCGGGTTCACCGCCGTCGTCACACTGTTCGCGCTCATCGGCGCGGCGCTGCTCGCAACACGACGGAGGACCTGATCCATGCGGGACACCAGCCAGCGACGGAGTCGGCGTGGGTTCCTCGGAACCCTCGCGCTGGCTGCGGCGACCAGCGCAGGCTGTAGCAGCCTCGGCGGGACGCAGAACAGCCAGTCGGACGACATCGGGGCCGGCGGCTCGACGCCAACGCCCGCGCAGGGAGACGATGGGCCACATCACGACGAGGCGCACGGCCACACGCACACAGACGGCAGTCACGACCATGGCGAGGGACACAGCCACGGCAACGAACACGCAGGTAGCGACGACGAAGCCGACGGTACTGCCGACACCGAACTGGCCGCGTTCGAGTCCAACCTGCGGAAGTGGTTCGTCGACATCGACTCGCTCGCCGTCGAAGACAGCCGCGTCAGGCTGACGTACGTCACGAAGAGCACGCGCGGCCACGAACTCGCGGCCGGCATCGAGACGGTCGTCGTCTCGTTCATCCAGGCGTACACGGACGACTGGGGGGTCGAGGGCCTCGACGCGGAGGTGATCGAGCCGTCCGGCGACGTGATGGGCTACTGGCGAACCGAATCGCGGTGGGTCGAACCGGTCGTCGAGGGCCACGAGACGCGGACCGCGCTCCTCGAACGGACGCTCGACACGTACCACGGCCGCCTCACTCGCGATCACGATCACGGGGAGGCTGGAACCGACCACGGCGAGAACGAAAGCACTCACCAGCACCACAACGGAACCGAGCACGCGGACCACTGACGGCGGCAGTGTCGTCACTGCCGTCACTGTCGTTCTGGTAGCGAGAAGCTAGGACGCTCAGGTCCGAAAAGCGCTCTATCGTCGTCAGACCTTCAGCAACGACAGCAGGCTGACGCCGACGTCGAAGTACTCGATGAGGCGATAACCGACGAGGATTCCGAGGATACCCATGACACCGGCGAGATTCGGTGGGGCCGGAATGGGAACGTCAAGCAGTCCGAACACGACGCCGGTTGCGACGCCAGTCATCGTCGCGACGATAACGAGTGAGAGATTCATCGGTCGGTCACCGCTGTCCCACAGCGAGGAGCCACGCAGTCGCGTGTCGGAACGGCCCGAGAGCGACCAGTGGGTGTGTTTGATGTGTGTGTCATTGGTGCCGTAGAGAACGGGTTCGAGCGATAAGTATGCTCCTCATCGAGCCAGCAGTGGTGAGTAGTAGCACACACCAAGCCCAGACAGTGTTGCAAGGCCGAGAAGGACGCTCGGATATCTGAATTAGCGTCTTTTGTGTTTTTATCTCCAGATATCCACAGTATCCCAGGCTGATATGGCCGCATATACGATAGATAATAATAGAAGTCGGCTAGATAGAGAGAAGATGTGTATTCTGTAACCATACAGTGCATAGACAGAATAGAATAAGCAATAGACACAGATTGAGCGGCGCTGGTAGACCGAACACTGGCGACGACAACCAGAATAGCCTCCGGGAGGCTGGCGTTTATAAGCGAGCCACGGGAAGTGATGACGATGCAAGCCGTTCAGTTCGACAGTCACGGCGATCGTGATGTGCTCGAGTATGGCGAGTTTCCCGACCCCGAACCGGGCCGCGACGAGGTCGTCATCGACGTGAAGGCGGCCGCACTGAACCACCTCGACATCTGGACCCGTCGCGGGCTCCCCGGCATCGACCTCGATATGCCACACATCCCGGGGAGTGACGCCGCCGGGGTCGTCGACGAGGTGGGCGACGGCGTTTCGCGGTTCGAGCCGGGCGACCGCGTCGCCGTCCTCGCCGGCAAGAGCGGCGGTGGCGACGAGTTCACGCGGAAGGGCGACCCGACGCTCGCGCCTGATTTCCACATCATCGGCGAGCACGTCCGGGGTGTCCACAGCGAGTACGCCGCCGTGCCAGCGGAGAATCTCACGCCAGTCCCGGAGGGCGTCGACTGGGAGACGGCCGCCGCGTCGCCACTGGTGTTCCAGACCGCCTGGCGGATGCTCCGTGACCGCGGCGACCTGAAGGCCGGCGAGTCCGTTCTCGTTCTCGGTGCCTCCGGCGGTGTCGGCCACGCGGCCGTCCAGATAGCCGACCACGCCGGCGCTGAGGTGTTCGCCACTGCCAGCAGCCAGGAAAAGCTCGACTACGCCGAAGAACTGGGCGCGGACCACACCATCAACTACGAGGAGGCGGACTTCGCGAGCGAGATTCGGGACCTGACCGACGGCCGCGGCGTCGACATGGTTGTCGATCACATCGGCGCACAGACATGGCAGGACTCGCTCAAAAGCCTCGTCAAGGGCGGCCGGGTCGTCACCTGCGGCGCGACCACCGGCGGCAACCCGGAGACGGACATCAACCGCATCTTCTGGAACCAGTTGCAGGTCATCGGCTCGACGATGGCCACCCCGGGGCAGGCCGACGAAGTGCTTGATCTGGTCTGGCAAGGAGAGATGGAGCCGCGAGTCCGCGAGACGCTGCCGATGAGCGAGATCGCTCGGGCACACGAGATAATCGAGGACCGCGAAGGCTTCGGGAAGGTCGTCGTCGTTCCCGACAGCGAACTGTAGGGCCGCCCCCACATTTTTCTCGTTACTCCGCCCCGAAGCGGGCCGTTGCAAAGTCCTCGAAGGGAGCAGAGTACTGCATCAGCATCGTCCCGAGAATACTCATCACGAGCACGTAGGCGACAGTAAAGGAGTAGACGGCGTTGGCTAGCTCGGACGACAGCGACGTGCCTGCGCCGGTCAGTGCGACGGCGGCGATGATCAGAGAGAACTCGCCGCGAGTGACCATGCCGAGGCCGACGCGTATCGACCGACGGGGGTCGAGGTCGTACGCGCGGCCGCCCAGATAGCCCGACAGGATTTTCGTCGGCGTGGTGACGACGACAGCGGCGGCGACCAGCCCCGCGACGCTTGCGAACAATCGGGGGTCGGTCTCGACGCCGATCCAGAAGAAAAACACCGCCGCAAACGTGTCGCGGACAGGCTCCAACAGGTTCTCCAGTTTATGCGTGTGGGTGGTCGAGGCGAAGGCCATCCCGACGAAAAAGGCAGCGACAGCTTCGCTGACGCCGATAGCGAGGGCGATGCCGGAGACGAGAACCGTGATGCCGACGGCTCGTATCACTGTGAACTCATTCGAGTTCGTCTGCAGGGCCCGCTCGAACCACGGCGTCCCGTAGCGGGCCAGGAGCAGGAGCGCGACGATGAACGAGAGCGCGACGCCGACGGAGGTCACGGCGGCCCCCACGTCGGACCCGCCGGCGACGAGAGCGGCGGCTATCGTGAGATACACAGCGATGACCAGGTCCTCGAACACGAGCGTCCCGAGCAACGGGTCGGCCTCGTCGTTGGCGATCCAGCCGAGGTCGATGAGCGACTTCGTGATGATGGCCGACGAGGAGATGTAGACGATGCCGGCGACCAGAAAGGCCGCGAGCGGGTCGCGAAACAGCGCGAACCCGAGCAGGAGACCGGCACCGAAGTTGATGGCGAGGTCGATGGTCCCCGCTCTGGTGATGCGCTCCCAGCGGTCCAGCAGCCGGTCGAGATTGAACTCAAGCCCGAGGAAAAACAGCAGGAAGACGATACCGAGCTCCGCGCCGAGTTCGATGAACTCGGAGGACTCGACGACGGGGAGGCCGTAGCCGGCGACGGAGAATTGCCCCGCAACCGACGGCGACAGCACCATCCCGAAGACGATGTAGAACGGAATCACCGACTTGTTCAGCCACACGGCGACGAGGGTAGCGACCGCGACGGCGGCGAACAACACACCGATACCGAGCAGGTCAGCCACGGCGGTAGCCCCCCAACGAGCCGGCTACAGGCATCTGTCTACAGCTCTCCGCCAAGGAGCTGCTCGAACCGCTCACAGTTGTCGCGTTCGCCGATGACGACGATTGTGTCGCCGGCCTCGATTTCGGCGGTGGACGCGGGGGCGGCGATGACGTCGTCGTCGCGCTGTATCGCGACGACAGTGACGCCAGTCCGCTGACCGACATCAGCGCCGGCCAGCGTCTCACCGACCAGCGGTGAGTCGTCCTCGACTGCGTACCACTCGAGCAGCGTGCCCTCCGACAGCATCGTCTCGACATGATTGGATTCGACCGGCTGGAAGTACGCGCCTTCGAGTATCGTGCCGACTATCCGAGCCATCCGGTCAGAGAGTTCGAGCAACTTCACAGAGTCGGCGTCCTCGCTCTCTCTCAGATACAGTTCGCGAGTGCCCGTGTTGTGGGTCACGACGACCAGTTGTTGGCCACCGCCGATGTCCACCTCGTGTTTCTTTCCCACGCCGGGCAGGTCACTCTCGGTCACGTCCATAGCCCGAGATTGCGGTCCAGCATCCATAAGACCCGGTGCCCGCTGCGCTGCACAGACGGTCGTCGATAGCCGGTACGACGGGGGACCCAAAGGTATTAGTGGGTTCCTGCCAACGTTCAGGCAAGCCAACTTTCGCTAAAACAACTCAGCTTGTTTTAGCGTTAGGAGCTACCAATGCCACACGACACACTCCTGCTCATCGGTCGGGACACGTCACGCGCTACGCCCTACGAGACACACGCTCGCCGTCTGCGCGAGCGCGGGGTAGCCACCGACGTGAGGGTGCTGACCTACGACCACGAACCCCGTCGGGAGTTACGCGACGAACTGGTAGCCATCGATGCGGACCGGGTGTTTGCGCTCCCGATGACCGTCGCTCACGACCACACGACAGTCACGGACGTTCCGGCGGCGCTCGAGGAGGTCGACGCCGAGACGCATTACTGCGAACCGGTTGGGCGAAGCCCACTGCTGACCGAAGCGCTCCGTGATCGTGCCGCCGCTGCGGTACCGGAAGCTGCCGATTCGTCCGTCGCACTCGTTGCCTTCGGCTCCAGCGGCAAGCCGTATCAGCGGCAGGTGACGGAGTACCACGCCGAGCGCCTGCGCGAGCGGTCGGCCTTCGGCGAGGTCGAACCGTGCTATCTGCTGCAAAACCCCGCCGTCGAATGTGTCAGGTACAACCTCACCCACGACCACGCCGTCGCCGTGCCGCTCTTTCTCGCGCCGACCGACGCAACTGAGACGCAGATTCCCGCCAAGCTCGACCTCGACAGAGGCGGGCTCGCCTACACTGACACGCTGGGCGACCATCCGCTCGTCACCGAGGCCGTCGCAACCGCCGTCGAGACGGCACGGACGATGGCCGACACGCGCACGCCACAGACGTTCGAGGCGACGCTGGCCGCCACAAACCGGCCGATGGCGACCGACGGCGAGGGCGATTAGGGCTGTCGCGGCGGCAGTGCCGAGCTCCCGTCGACGAGAGGAAGCGATTTGTACCCACGGTACATTCTGGCACGTAGATGGTTCGCCGACGAGTAGCGCAGACGCGGGAACAGGTCAAAGAGAAGCTGGTGACCGCGCTGATAGAGGACCACTCTCCGCGAGAGGTCGCGATGAGCTTCAGCGTCGGTGTGTTCCTCACCGCGCTACCGACGCTTGGCACTGGGTTCATCGCCTTTCTCGTCCTCGCGTACCTGTTCAGACAGCTCAGCAAGGTCGCGCTGTTTGCCTCGGTGCTGATACTCAATCCGCCAGTCAAGTGGGGCGTGTACGCGTCGAGCTTCTGGCTCGGCAACCGGATTCTGGGGCCGATACCCGGGCTGTCATTCGACGGTGTGTCGATGTCGATGGGCGGCGACGTGCTGGTCCGACTGTGGACGGGGAACATTATCCTGGCCATCGTGTTCGCTGCTATCGGGTACGTGCTGGCGTTCCGTCTGATAAACGAATACAGGCGGCGGCAGCAAGAGCCCGCCGCAGTTAGCTGACCGCAGTAAAACGGCCTCAGTCTCGCCGCACGACGAACACCGACAGGTCCGAGAACCGCGTGTCGTCCCTGCCGCCACCGCCAGCATCTTTGGCAAGATCGCCGAGCGTCGTCGCGGTCCGCGCCTCGTCGTCGTGGGTGAGTCGCTCGTAGACCAGCGCCGGCAGCTCGGGGTCGCCGCCAGCGTCCAGCAGTTCGGCTGCGACGTCTTCGGGCATCAGGTCGAAGGGGCGCGGCAACACGAGCAGGTGTCGGTCGCCCACGTCGCTCCGGAGCCGGTCGAGGTCGGTGGAGAGGTCGCCGCTCTTGTGGAGCGTCACAAAGGTCGTGTCCTCCATTGGCGTCCGGGCGCGACTGGCAGCCAGTTGCAGCGAGGAGATGCCCGGCACGATACGAACCGGCCGGTCGACGGCACGCTGGACCTTCCCGACGAACTGGTAGCCCGAATGGTTCGGGTCACCCATCGCCACCGCAGTCCCACGCTCGCCGTCGGCCACGCGTTCGGCGAAAGTCTCCAGCGTGTCGAGTTCGTCCCGGTAGCCACAGGTCAGCAGGTCCGCGTCGGTCCGGTCGGCGACGAAGTCGACGACGGTTTCGAAGCCGACGACTACGTCAGCTTCGCGAATCGCCTGCTCACCGCGCGGCGTCAGGAAATCGAGGTTCCCCGGGCCGATGCCGACAGCGTGGACCGGCCGGTCGGCGTCGGGGTCCTCGGGCGCGCTCGCCGCGATGGCCGCTGGGTCCGGCCCGCTATCGAGGTCGTAGTCGTCGCTACTCATCGAGCGTGAGTTCCCCGTCTCGTACGTCTGAGGCTACGTGCACCAGTTCGTTCGTCAGCCCGGCGGCCAGTCCGCTCCCGCCGCGGCGGCCGACGTTCGTGATGGTCGGCACGCCGTGCTCGGCGGCGACCTCGCGGAGCCGCTCTCGGCTCTCGGCGGCCTTGACGAAGCCGACGGGCGTGGCGACGACGACCGCCGGGCGCGTGCCGTCCTCAATGCAGTCCGCCAGCGCGAGCGCGGCGGTCGGCGCGTTCCCGACGACGGCAATCGCCCCGTCGTAGACGCCCTGCTTGTCGAGTTCGAGCACTGACGCGGCCGTGCGGGTCATCCCGGTTTCGGCGGCCAGTTCCGCGCCGTTACCGATGGCCTTCTGGACCGGACAGTCGTGCCCGCGGCCGGTGATGCCGGCCTTGACCATCGTGATGTCGGTGACGATGGGTTGTTCATCGAGGACAGCGCGAGCCCCCGCACGGACCGGTTCGTCGTCGTCCGTCCCGGTGAACCGCATCAGATACTGGAACTCGGGGTCACCGGTCGCGTGGACGGACTTCTGGCGGATGCGGTCGGCCAACGTCTCGTCCGGCACGAGTTCGCGCACGCGGTCCATCGACGTCTCCGCGATATCCATCGCGTTCGAGGTGGTCGCGCCGAGGTCGGCGTACTCCTCGAAGTCGTCCTCGCTGTTCGTGTCGCCGTCTGTCGCGTCGTCTGTGTTAGTCGTCATCTGAGGTCACCTCTGTCGAATCGTTGCTGGAGCCAGCCCCGGCACGGGCCTCCAAATCACCGTCCACCTCCAGGTTCAGATCCCGCAGGCGGTCCTGCGTCTCGTCGTCGGCGTCCCAGAGCCCGCGGTCGATAGCTTCGAGTAGCGTGTCGGTGATCGAATCCAGCGCCCAGGGGTTCACGTCCCGGAGCCACTCCTGTCGGTCCGCGTCGAAGGCGTAGCGCTCGGCCACGTCCTCCCACAGCGTGTCGCTGACCACATCGGTCGTCGCGTCCCAGCCCAGCACCACGTCAACCGTCGTCGAGAGGTCCCCGGCTCCTTTGTAGCCGTGTTCCTCCATCGAGTCGAGCCACGAGGGGTTCAGAACGCGGGCGCGCATCGCCTTCCGGACCTTTTCCTCGTTGGTGTAGACGTCGACGTTGTCCGGATCCGAGGAGTCCCCGACGTAGGAATTGGGCTCCTCACCGGCGATTTCCGTGACTGCGGAGATGAAACCGCCGTGGAAGGCGTACCAGTCCGAGGAGTCGAACTCGTCCTGTTCGGCGGTGTCCTCGATTTTGACCGTCGCGTCGACCGAGGACAGGCGGCGCTCGAAGGCGTCGTGGGCGTCGCTGACCCGGCCCCGGGACCCCATCGCGTAGCCGCCCCACTGGACGTACACGTCGGCGAGGTCCGAGCGGTCGTCCCAGTTGCCCTCGTCGACGGCCTTGTTGGTCCCGGCACCGTAGCCGCCGGGGCGAGTGGTGAACACGCGGTGTTTCGCCGCGCTCTCGGCGTCGCCCTCGTCCATGCCGTCGGCCACGAGGTCTTCCGTTTCTTCCTCGACGTGTTTCTTCACGTAGTTCATCTCGTGGGGTTCGTCGAGGTCGACAACGGCGTCGACGGCGTCGTGGACGACCCCCGCTGCCGCCGGGAACGCATCGCGGAACAGCCCGGAGACCCGCGTCGTCACGTCGATGCGCGGGCGGCCGAGTTCCTCGAGCGGAATCGGCTCCACGTCCTCGACGCGGCCGGCGTCGGACCAGACCGGTTCGACGCCCATCAGCGCGAGCACCTGCGCAATTGTCTCGCCGCGGGTCCGAACCGTCGGCGTGCCCCAGACGACGACGCCGATTTCCTCGGGATACTCGCCCTCGTCGGTCTCGTGCCGTTCCAGCACGCCGTCGGCGACCTCGCTGCCCACGTCCCACGCCGTCTTGGCCGGGACCTTCCGCGGGTCCAGTGTGTAGAAGTTTCTGGCTGTGGGGAGCAGGTCGACACCGCCACGGGTCGGCGCGCCGGAGCCGCCGGGTGGGACGTACTCGCCAGCCAGAGCATCGGCGGTGCGGGGAATCTCGTCGGCTGCGCCGGCCACCCGGGGGGCCGCCTCCTCGCAGATGTAGGCCAGCGCCTCGCGGAGGTCCTCGTGTGCGCCAGACCGCACGCGGGCATCCCCGAGCGGTTCGATGTCGACCACGAGAAGGTTCATATTCACCTCCGAGGTGTTGTCTTCGAGTTCGCTCTCGGGCACGTCGAAGTCGTGCTCGGCCAGCGTCCGGACGAGGTCTTTGCTGGTCTCGTGGACGTGGTCGGCGGCCTCGGCGTAGGTCATCCCCAGCGCCTCGTCGTACTCGCCGGGGGCGTTGCGCAGTTTGTCGTAGTCGACGCCGAGCACGCCAGCGACGCTCTCGCGCAGGGACGGCGCGCCGGGGTTCTCGAGGCGCGTGAGCGCGACCAGGTAGTCGACCAGTCGGTCGTCGGCCGGCGGCTCGCCCATCGTGTGCAGCCCCTTCCGGATCTGCGTCGTCTTCACGTCGGTGAGGTACTCGTGGACCCGTTCGACGAGGGCGTCAATGTCGAGGTCGTCGCCAGCCACGTCACCCTCAGCGAGCGTCGACCCGGCTTCGTCAGGGCCACGTACGTCGGCCTTCTCGTCGATTTCGCCGGCGATGCCGAGTTCGACGGCGAGGTCCAGTTCGTCGACGGTCTGGCGGAGCTGCTCGGCGAGGTGCTCGCCGTCGTCGGTCCGGGCGTCTTCCATGCCGGCCTCGCGGTAGCGGTCGGCCAGCTCCTCCAGGTCGGCGAGGTCGTCGTACGTGCCGGCGTTGGCCATCACCGGGGTCAGGTAGTCGACAATGGCGGCGTAGGAGCGCCGCTTCGCCTGGGTCCCCTCGCCGGGGTTGTTGACGATGTACGGGTAGACGTTCGGGATGTCGTCGATGAGCTGGTCCGGTGCGCTCTCGCCGTCCAGCCCGACAGTCTTGCCCGGCAGCCACTCCAGACTGCCGTGGGTCCCGAGGTGAACGACAGCGTCCGTCTCGTAGCTGTTGCGGAGCCAGCGGTAGAACGCGACGTAGTCGTGGGGCGGCTGGAGGTCCGAGTCGTGGTACACTTTCGAGGGGTCCATGCCGAACCCGCGTGGGGGCTGGACCGTCACGAGCACGTTTCCGAACTCCACGCCGGGAATTGCGAACGGGCGCTCGGGCGGGTCGCCCCACTCCTCAACGACGTTCTCACGGAAGTCGTCGTCAAGCATCTCGAACCACTCGCCGTACTGGGTCGGCGAGACGGTGTCGACGCTCAGCTCGCGCACGTCCTCGGGCGCGACCCAGCGGTCGTCGAGGGTCAGTTGGGCGGTCAAGCGCTCGACAAGCGACTGGCCGCTCTCGGGCATCGTATCACCGAGGTCATACCCGCGAGCATCCAGTTCCTCCAGCAGATTCACTGTACTCTCGGGCGAATCCAGCCCGAAGGCGGTCCCGATACCGTCGTCGCTGGGCGGGTAGTTGTGCAGAACGACGGCGACCTGCTTCTCGTCGTTCGGGGTGTGGCGCAGTTCGGCCCAGTTGACCGCCAGCCGCGCGACGTGGTCGATGCGGTCGTCGATGGGGAAGTGCTGTTTCGGCGCGCTCCCGATATCGGCGTCGTCGTCGGTCCGCTCCTTACCCGAGATGGGGTGGGTGATGACGTTGCCGTCGAACTCCGGCAGCGCGACCGAAAGCGCGAGTTCGAAGCCCATCACGCCCGTATCGCTGCTGTCGTACCGGGACCGGGAGCGCATCGTCGTCACGGTCTGGATGACCGGGACGCCGAGTTTGTCGAGGAACACGTCCTCGGCGCTCTGGCCTTCGTCGTCGGCGCTGCGGCCGCGTTCGTCCATCGACAGCGAGAACATGAACGACGAGCAGACTGCATCGACCAGCGGGTTGCCGTCAGCATCGAGGAGCCACTCCTCAGTGACCTGTTCGGCGTTCCACTGGCCCTCGGCGTCGGTCGCCGGTTCACAGAATATCGGGAGCGCGTTCGCCCCTTGGGCCTCAATGGCCCGGACCTGCGCGTCGACGTAGCGGGTGTTCTCGTGGGTCCAGTGGGACTCGTAGAACCAGACGGCGACGGTCGGTTTCGCCGGGTCGAACGTCGCCCGCAGGTCGTCGATGCTCGCGCCCGGATGGTCGGGATGGTAGACGCCCTCCGTCGGCAGCGTCACCGGGTCGTCGTAGGATGGGTCGGCGTGCCCGTACTGCGCCACCAGGTAGCGCACGCAGTTGGCGACGTTGCTCGCCCCGCCCTTCTCGAGGTAGTCGTAGACTGTCTCGCGGTGCTCGTCAGGAACCGACGTGTCCTCGAAGGCGAAGGCGTCGCCCGTCGCTTTCACCACGAGCGGGACGCCGGCCTCGCGCAACCGCTCGACGGCCATCTCGTAGCCGGGCATGCTGTCCTCGGCTCCGTGGAGCCACAGGATTACGGCGTCGGCGTCTGTCAGTTCGTCGACGAACGCCTCGACCGCTGGCTCGTCGTCGAGGTCGCTCTCCGAGCGCACGACGAGGTCGGCGTCGACCTCGTCCGCGGCCCGCTGGACGGCCCCGAGTTCGTTCTCCGTCGCGGTGTAGAGTCCTAGCTGTGGCATAACGTTATTAAATCTCCGTTTGCACTAATACAAGTATGGTTGTACTCGGCGACGGCAAAAAAGCTTCGCAGGAGGCCTCCTTCGCAGCCGTGGTGGGCCAGCGGGACCTCAAAGACGGGTTGCTGGCCGTCGCGACAGACGACGACCTCGACGGCCTGCTCGTTCGCGGCGAGAAGGGGACGGCGAAATCGACGGCCGTGCGCGCCCTCGCCGACCTGCTGCCCGAGCAGCGCGCGGTCGCGGACTGTCCCTACGGCTGTCCACCGGACAGGCCGGAGGCCCAGTGTGACGACTGCCGGACGCGGGCGGACCCACCCGTCGAGACGCGGTCGGTGCCACTCGTCACGCTCCCGCTGGGCGCGACCCGGGACCGCGTCGTCGGGACGCTGTCGGTGGCCGACGCGCTCGACGGCGACCACGAGTTCGACCCCGGCTTGCTGGCCCGCGCGAACCGCGGCATCCTCTACGTGGACGAGGTGAACCTGCTGGACGACCACCTCGTCGACGTGCTGCTCGACGCTGCTGCGAGCGGCCAGAACCGGGTCGAGCGCGACGGCGTCACCGTTTCCCACCCCGCCGAGTTCACCCTCGTCGGGACGATGAACCCCGAGGAGGGCGACCTCCGCCCGCAGTTGCGGGACCGATTCGCCCTGCAGACCGAGGTGTCGGCCTGCGAGAACCTCGATGACCGTGTCGCTATCATCGACCAAGCACTGGGAGAGGACGGCGACGAGGAGATGCAGAGCGAACCCGACCGCGACCCGGGCGAGCGCCTGCGGACCGCCCGCGAACTGCTGCCCGAGGTCGCCCTCGCCCGCGAGTTCCGCGAGCAGATCGCCGAACTCTGTCGGGACGCCGGCCTCGACGGTCACCGCGGCGACATCGCCACCGCGCGGGCGGCCCGGACGTTCGCCGCGCTCGACGGGCGGACGACGGTTCTTGAATCAGACATCGAGCGCGCCGCCGAGTTCGCGCTCCCCCACCGGCTCACCTCCCGGCCCTTCGAGGACGCGCCGGACGTGGACGACGTGCTCGACGACCATTTCGAGGACGGCGAGGACGAATCCGAGGAGCAGTCCGACGACGACGGAGAAAACGGTGACGAGGAAGGTGACGCGGAAGACGATGGAGAGGAAGCGGGGGCCGGCGACGAGTCAGTAAACGACGGAGCCGATTCCGAAGGCGGTGAGGACGGAAGCGAACAGCAAGAACAGCGGCCGGACGACAGCGGTGACGCCGGCGAGGGCGGCGACGACGAGTCAGGCGAGCGCGGCGAGCAGCCAACGCCCACCTCGGCCGACAGCGACGGCGAGCGGCAGGAAGCAGAGGCCGGCGACGGCGAAGGAGCGGCCGGAGACGACGGTGGGGAGGGAGAGTCCAACCAGTCCGACGACCCGGAAAACGCCACCCCGCTGCTGCCGGGCCAGTCCCGCGCCACAGTCGGCGACAGCGGCGCACCCGACGTGGATGCCCCGTCGGTCGACACCGACGGTGGGAGCGCAAGCGGCCGTGCGAGCGCGACAGGGACGAAACGCGGTGCAACGGTCCGAACCGAGCGCGCCGGCCGGGACGATGAGGTCGACGCCGCAGCGTCGGTCCGGGCGGCGGCCAGTCGCGGGAGCGGCCATGTCGAGTCACGTGACCTTCGGAAGTCCGTTCGTGCAGGCGACGCCGAGACGCTGGTCGTGTTCGCCGTCGACGCAAGCGCGTCGATGCGCCCGGCGATGAAAGCCGCGAAGGGGACTGTGCTGGAACTGTTGAAGGACGCCTACCAAGCCCGCGACCAGGTCGCCTTTGTCACCTTCGCCGGCGAGGGCGCGGACGTGGTCCTCCCGCCGACCGAGAGCGTCTCGCTGGCGGCCCGACACCTGAAGGACCTCCCGACCGGCGACCGGACGCCGCTGCCGGACGGGCTGGCGGCCGCTCGGGAAGTGCTCGACCGGGCGGACCCGGACGCCGGCGTTGTCGTCGTCGTGACCGACGGCCGGGCGAACACCGCCGACGGGAGTCCGGTCGCAGCGACCAGAAACGCGGCGCGGACGCTCGGCGAAGCAGCCGACCGCACCGTCGTCGTGGATGCGGGCGAAGGGAGTCGCGCCGGTCTGCTCGACCTCGTTGCTGACGAAACGGACGCGTCGGTCGTCCCGCTGGACGCGCTGACCGCCGAGCGCGTCGACGCCGTCGCCAGCAAGCGATAACCCCCGGCCGGAGCTGTCTCAGGCGGAAGTTTTACAATCTTACTTGTTCTTAAGACAAACGAGATTTCAATGCAGGACGACACTGACACCGCACGCGCTACGGACAGCGTGCATGACCGTATCGAACGCGCCAGAGCGTCGCTGACCGGCCCGCAGATCGCCATTGCCGTCGCGCTGGTGGCGGCGCTCGGCTTCACGCTGCTGTTCGTGCAGGACCCGATGCTGCACGACTCGCTGCACAACTTCCGACACAGCGCCGGGATCACCTGCCACTGATGGCGACTGACTACCTCGAACGCGGCGCAGTGGCCGGCGTGGCCGGCGGGCTGGTCTACGGCCTGTTCGTCGCGACAGTCGGGAACAGCTTCACTGCCGGACTGGAGACGTTCGAACACGGGCACGGCCACGGCGGCGGCCCCGTCGTCTCCGGGCTCACGACGGCCGTCGCGAGCATCGGCGGCGGCGTCCTCTGGGGCCTGCTGTTCGGCGTCGCAGTGTTCGGGATGGTGTACTTCTTCCTCGAACCTGCAATCCCCGGCTCGGGCGCGACGAAGCGACTGGCGCTTGCGGGAGCCGGCTTTCTCACCGTCTCCGGCGCGCCGTGGCTCGTCTTGCCGCCACAGCCACCGGGCGTCGAGCAGGCGCTTGGGACAGAGACGCGCCTCGCCTGGTACGCCGGCCTGATGGCACTGGGGGCGCTGGTCGCAGTGCTCGCCGGGCTCGCGTATCAGCGGACAGCGCGCCACCACACCGCCATTCGACTCGGAGCCATGGCGCTGCCGCTCGCACTGCTCGCAGTTCCGGTCGCGCTCGCACCGGCAAACCCGGTCCACGGTGACGTGCCTGCCGCGCTCGTCGCGGCCTACCGCTGGACGGTCGTGTTCGGCCAGCTAGTGCTGTGGGCCACAATCGCAGGGGTTCACGCCTGGCTCGGGGACAGTGATACCCCAGCCGCGGACGACCTGGACTATCCCGCGACCGCGGACTAACGACGACGCGGCTCAGATTTTTCCGGCAACCGTTCCGAGATTCAGCGCCAGGCCGACGATAGCGACGACGGCGGCGATAGCGAGGTTCGTCGTCGTCCCGCCGACGCCGAACGACGCCGTACCGGCCGAGACCAGCGCGCCGAACCCGATCCCGGCAACGACGAGCGCGACACCGGTCAGCCCGACAAGCATCGTGCCGGTCGGACCGAACCGACCGGTCGACCGGCTCGCCTCGTACTGGTCGAGCGCGTCGTGCATCGTCTCCGTGACCGATTCCTCTACGTCCGTCATCTGCCCCGAAAGGTAGGTGTGCAGCGTCTTCTCGTGCTCGTCGAGTTCCGTGGCACGTTCTGACAACTGCGCATCGTACTCCGTCAGTTCGGCCTCGCGCTCGTCGAGGGCCGTCTCCCGGTCGTCGAGAGCGGCTTCGCGTTCATCAAGTCGGTACTCCCGCTCGTCCAGTTCCGCCTCTCGCCGGTCAAGCTCCTCCTCGCGGGCGTCATTCTTCTCTTCGCGCCGATCGAGTTCCGCGCTCCGCTGGTCGAGACCCATCTCCCGCTCGTTGAGCCGTCGCTGCATCTGCGCGAACTCCCGCTCACGCTCTGTAGGGTGATCGGCAGCGGCGCTGTCGTCTGCCTCCGACTGTGTCTCCTCGTGGTCCGGGTCTGTGTTATCGGCCATGCTGGGCACCCATACCGAGACGCTACGACTGTCGAATGGTTAGTTTGACACCACATAACACAGTAATCAGAGCCAAACCGGAGATATCACGTCTGAGCGAAAAGTCGTCCGAACGGGCCGTTACCGGCCCAAATCGCTACGTCGACGCGTCAGTGGCGCGAACGGGCCGTCTCGTTCTCCACCTCAACCCGATGCAGCCGGTACGCTCCGCGCTCGCGGCCCTCGTCGTGGTAGACGACCGGCTCCTCGACGGCGACAGCGGTCCCGTCCGCAACTGCGGCCGCCGTCACGACGCCGTCGGTGTCCAATGTGTCGATGGGGCCGTCTGCGACACCGAACAGCCGAAGCGCGTGGTCGTCGGCATCGCGGTCCCGGAAGTTCTGTGCACCGGGGACGGCCAGCAGCGAGCCATCGGTGCCAAGCCCGCTGGCGAAGCCGCCGACGGGCGCGTCCCAGCGACGGTCGCCATCGGGCGAGACGCCAACGGCAGTGTGCTCGGTCGGATGCCGTGCCTCTGTCTCGCGGCCCTCCTCGGGGTAGGTGTTGCCGGTCACAAACACCGCGCCCACCTCTGTCGCGTGAACGTGATTCGGGTACGCGTAGACGATGTCGCCGTCCACGTCGGTCGGCGTCGCCAGCGGGACACGCCAGCGCTCCCGGCCGCCGCTGTCGAGCCGGTAGCCACAGTAGTCGCCGTGGCTGGAGACGACAGCGCCGTCGTCCAGCAGGGCCACGTCACCGACACGCCGCTGGCCGTCGGTGCCGGGGTCCCACATCCAGCGCGGGTCACCGTCGGCGGCATCGAGGACGACGAGGCCGTGCTGGTGGTCGCCAGGACAGCGGTTGTAGGCGATTGCGACGCGGCCATCGTCGGCGTCGAGGGATATCGGCGAACCGTCGGTCCGGTACGTCCAGTCGACGGTGCCGTCGGGCGCGAACGCGTAGACGACGCTCTCGAAGTGGCGGAGGTCGTTCCCGTCGGCGTCAGTCCGTCGCTCGTACCGTCTGGCGGCGGCATAGAGCCGGTCACCGTCGGTTGCGAGGGACGCGACGAAGGGGAGTAGGAAGCGCGTCTCCTGCTGGGCCTCGCCGAGGTCCGTTCCGGTGTCGTAGCGCCAGCGCAGGTCCCCGTCGGCGTCGTGACAGCGGATCTCGCCGCGGACGCTACGCTCGCCGACGACGAGGCCGACGTCGAAGGGCACCGCCGCGACGACGCTGGGTTCCCCGTCCGTGTCGTACTGCCAGCACGGACGTGGGGGGCCGGAGTCCGCCGAGACGTCGAACGCCCGGAGGTCCCCGTCGGCGGTGCCGACGACCGCGAGCCCGTCGGTCAGCGTGACCGCCGAACGGCGGCCCTGATGCCGCGAGCGGGCCGGGGTCACGTCCCCGAGGTCAGCGGTCGGGGCGCGCTGGCTACTCATCGACCGGGAACGCCTCGTGGAGGACGTCGTGGGCCTCACCCAACCCGTCGAGGACGTCCTCGCCCTGCATGGTGATGCGCGACACCGCCCGCTCGGCGTCGCGGACCGCCACGAGTCGCCCCCGGAGGTAGTCGTACTCGGGGTCGTCTTCGGGGGTCGCGGCGATCTCCTCTTCGAGGTCCACGAGCGCGGCGTCGAGGTGGCGCTCGATGGCGGCCAGCGTCTCCGCGCCGGCGAGGGCCTCGATGGGGCCGGTCATGTGACCCTCCAGCTCCTGTTCGGCGTGCTGGCGGGCGTGGTCGTCTTCGGTACCGAGAACGTTCATGAGGCCCAGTCGGAGGGCCTCGATTTCGTAGCAGCTCATGGTTGTAGTGTTGTAAGGGTGTACTCTCAAAGCGTCTGGTCGACGAGTTCGCTCACGATGCGGTCGCGGTCAAGATGCGAGGAGACGATGTCGGCGGCGTCCTCGTCCTCGACGCCGCCGTACCAGACACCGTCCGGGTAGACGGCGACCATCGGCCCCTCGCCGCAGCGGCCGAGACACGACGACCGCGTGATGCGGGCGTCGCACTGGTCGCTGTCGCGGGCGGCCTGCCGCAGGCGTTCGAGGACCGCTGGCGCGCCGTCCTGCGCGCAGGTCTGGTTCGTGCAGACGGCGACGTGTTTTTCCGGGGCGTCGTGGACGTGCGGGTCGTCGTCGACGTTCTCGCGGTCGGCGTGTTCGGCCTGATGGGTCAGCGCCCGGAGCATCGCGCGAGCGCCGCCCTGGTCCTCCTCGTAGCCGTCCAGTTCGACCTTGTACTTGCAGGTGTCACAGGACATCTCGACGCTCCCGGTCCGGGCTTCCTGCCAGCGGTCGCCCAGCACGTCCAGCAGACGCGTGTCGGTCCCGAGCGGTTCGCCCGGCGCGGCGTCGACGTAGGGGTATTCCTCGTCGAACTCGCGTGCGCCGTCTTTGATGCGGCCGGTCAGCACGCCGTCCCCGAGCATGTACGGGATGACGACGACGGCATCGGGTCGCGTCTTGGCGATGTCGTGTAGCGTGTCATCGAGCAACGGCTCGGTGACGCCGATGAACGACGCCTCGACCCGCGAGAACTCGCGGCCCTCGTACAGCAGGCGAGCGAGCTTGTGCACGTCGGCGTTGGCGTCCGGGTCGCTGGAGCCACGGGCGCAGACGACGGCGGCCACATCGTCTTCCTCGCGGTCGACGCCCAGTTCGGCCTCGACGGCCGCCGCGCGGTCGTCCAGCAGGTCCAGCAGCGCCGGGTGGACGCCCAGGTGCGCGCCGTTGTTGATGGTCAGTTCAGGGTGGGCCTCACGGGCCTGCTCGACAGCCAGCGGCACGTCGTTTTTGACGTGACTGGCGGCAAACAGGGAGAGGTGGACCACCGATACCTGCGAGACGGCTCTGGCCAGCCCCGCGATGGCCTCGTCGATAGCCGGCTCGGCCAGTTCGAGAAAGGCCGCGTCGACCGGGATGCCGAGTCGGCCCTCCAGTTCGACCGCAAGGTCGCGGACCTGTTCGTTCGACTTCTCGCGCCGGGAGCCGTGGCCGACCAGCAGCACCGCTTCGTCGTCCAGCGTCTCCGGCGCGGTGATAGCTTCACTCATCGGACTCGTTCAATGCTTTTCTGGAGCTTGCGCCGGCGGCTCGGCGCGAACAGCCCCGTCTCTTCGCTGCCCTCGTACAGCCAGTCACCGAGGACAGGTGCCGCGTCGTCGGCCACACCGAACCAGTAGCCCGACGAGGTCTCCGAGAGCTCGTCGTAGGGCGCGTCGACCGGACAGCGGTCAAGCAGCGTCTGTATCGTCCGGAGGAGTCGTTCGTCTTCGTGGACGAAGGAGATACCGACCGCCTCGTCGTCGGACTTGAAACACACCGTGCCACAGCCTTCGAGCAGGCCGCGGAGGAGCTGGCGGTCGTAGTCGGCCAGCGCGTCGAAGCGGTAGCCGCCCGACTCGCCGTCGAACGGGAGGCCAAGCGCGGCGCTGGCACGGTCAGCGAGGCTGCCGACGACCTGCACCGTGAACTCCTCCTCCTGACGGGTAATCGAGGTGTCGTGGGCATACGCCCGCTCGACGATGCGGCGGTCGGCCCGCTCCGCACCGGCGATGGAGGCGAGCCGCCGAGCGGCCGTCTCGTCGTTCGTCCGGACAGTGATACAGCCGTCCTCGCACTCGCCGTCGCCGGTGACCCGGCCCCAGAAGTACGCCGTCTCGGGGTGGGCTGCGAGCATATCGTTTGGCGCACCGGTTTCAACGCTCATGGCTGGACCTCCTCGTGGTCGGTGCCGGCAGGTGTATCGGCGGCCCCGGCGTCCTCCTCGACGGATTCCACGTGAATCGCATCCAGCGGACAGGCCGCAGCGGCCTGCTCGGCATCGTCCCGCCGGTCGTCGTCGAAGGTGGCCTCGATTGCCGTCTGGTCGTCCGTCTCGATAGCCGCCAGTCCCTCGCTATCCTCGACGAAGCGGTCGTCGCGGACGAGACAGGCAAACACGCCGTCGCAGGCGTCGCGGTCGATAGTGATTCGGTACATTAGTAGTCGTACTTGGTTTCGTAGCCCCGCGGAGTCACCATCCGGTCGTCCCAGACGTAGGTGTCCTCGTTGCCCACGAGGAGGGTGGTGGTCATGTCCACGAGGTCAGTTTCGCCGAGTTCGGGCAGTTCGCCGAGTTCGACGATTTCGACCTGTTCGTCCTCGCGGCCAGCGGCGTGGACGACGCCAACGGGCGTCTCGGGGTCGCGGTGTTCCAGCAAGATCTCACAGCACTTCTCGTAGTTGTCCCGGCGCTTGCGGCTCCAGGGGTTGTAGATGGTGATGGTAAAGCCCTCCTTGGCGGCGGCGTGGAGCCGCGACTCGATGGTCGGCATGTCTGTGAGGTGGTCCGACAGCGAGATGGAGACGGTGTCGTTGACCAGCGGCGCGCCGACGCGGGCGGCACAGGACTGAGCTGCCGGGACGCCCGGAACCACGTCGAAGTCGAGCATCGTCGCCGTCGCGCCCTTGGACTCGATGATCTCCAGCGCGAGGCCGGCCAGCGCATACACGTTCGGGTCGCCGCTGCCGATGATGGCCACGTCGTTGCCCGCCAGCGCGCGGTCGATGGCCTCCTCCGTTCTGGACACTTCGCCACACATCGGCGTGTTGTAGATGTCGTCGGCTCCCTCAGTAATCTCGTCGGGCAGCAGTTCGACGTAGGTCGTGTAGCCGACGATGTGCTCGGCGTCCATGAGGGCGGAGCGGGCGCGGGCGGTCATTCCTTCAGGCTGGCCGGGGCCGAGGCCGACGGCGATGAGCCGGCCCGGTTCGGCGTCGAAGTCGTCAACCGTCGCGCCAACCTCCTCCTCGTCCGAGGAACCGGACGACGAGGACGCGCCACAGGAGCTACTGCTGGACGAGGACGACGATTCGGACGACGATGAGGCCCCGCACTTCGAGGCGGTGTCGTCGCCCGTGTCCGGACTCGTCTCTGTCGACGAACTCGCGCTCGCACCGCATTTCGAGGTGGTATCGGTCTCTACTTCGCTCGCGCTCTCGGAGGCGCTTCCCGCCTCGCTCGCCCCGCATTTCGATTCTGTCTCGGTACTTGCGTCAGTAGTGTTGTCAGTGCTCATTGTTAGAAATCGTCGACGTCACGCCCACCGCGCGGGGTGACGAGGAACTCCTGATAATCGTTGCGCCAGACTTCGGTCTCGTGAGTGCCGACGACGATGGACGAGCCCATGCCGCCGACCTTGTCGTCGTGCTCGGACAGTTCGCCGAGCGTCGTGATCGTCTCCGTCTCGTCGTCGAGGTTCCGGCCGGCCTCGCCGCGGCCAGAGTCGTTGACGATAGCGGCGGGCACGTCGTCCGCTCGTTCCTCCCGCAGAACATCGACGGCTCGCTCGTAGTCGCGCCAGCAGTTGTAGAGGACGACGACGAAGCCCGAGATAGCGGCCGCCCGGAGCTTCTCTTCGATTTCGTCCCAGCCGCGCCACTTGTCGGACAGCGAAATCGTACAGAAGTCGTTCGACAGCGGCGCTCCGAGGTTCGCCGCGCCGGACAGCGCCGCGGTCACGCCGGGGACGATTTCGATTGGCACGTCGTCGGCGTCGTCGGCGTCGGCCATCGTAAAGAGGAGGTCGGACTTCCCGTAGACGTTCGGGTCGCCGCCGGAGACGTGGGCGATGTCCTCGCCGGCCCGAACCCGCTCGAAGGCCTCGCGGGCGAGTTCGACCTGCTTCCCCATCGACGAGCGGATGAGCGTCTGCCGGCTGCCGTCGGGCCGCTCCAGCACAGTCCCCTCTTCGTCGGCGATCTCGCCGTCGTCGGATTTCCCATCGACCTCGGCGGACTGGGGCGGGAGCGTCCCGTCCTTCCGAAGGAACTCCTGGTAGAGGTTCGAGGCGATGATGCAGTCAGCGGTCTGGATGACGTCTTTCGCCCGCTGAGTCATGTCGTGGGGTAACCCCGGTCCGATGCCGACCACGTACAGCGTCCCGTAGTCAGCGGGACGCGTCGCCTCGGTCGCGGCCGTTGTCGACTGGCGTCCGTCGCTACTCATCCTCGGTCTCCGAGGGCCGCCGGTCGAATCTCGATACTGTGGCGCATGGTGAGTACAACGCCGCTTTCGCATAAAACAATTGTGCTTGTACTAGTCCAACCGAAGGTGTTGGGAAGGGGTAGTTTGGTTGTATACGAGCTCGGGGAAGAGTCGAGAGCGGTGGCTGTGCAACCGTACTCACGTCGACGAATCGCAGCGCAAACAGTTCGATATCCCCCGGTCAGGTGTTCGTCAGTCCTCCGTCGACTACAACGCTCTCGCCGTTGACGTAGGAGGCCATATCGCTGGCGAGGAACGTCGCCACGTCGGCTATCTCCTCGGGTTCGCCGAAGCGGCCCGAGGGGATGAGTTCCTTCAGCATCATCTTCGTCGTGTCGTCGATGCGCTCGTCCTCGAACATCTGGGTCTTGCTGTAGCCCGGATGAATGGCGTTGACCCGGATGTCGTAGTTGCTCAGGCGGTCCGCGAGCGCGTAGGTGAACAGTCTGACTGCGCCTTTCGAAGTGCAGTAGTTGACCAGCAGGCCGGTGCCGCGGATGCCGCCGGAGCTGGACATATTGATCACGGTGCCGCCGCCGTTCTCCCGCATCGCCTCGGTTGCGACCTGCGCGCCGAAGAATACACCCTTCGTGTTCACATCCATCAGCCGGTCGTAGTCCTCCTCCGTGGTCTCGTAGAAATCCGCTATCTCGGAGATGCCGGCGTTGTTGACCATGATGTCGATACCACCCAGTTCCTCGGCCGCGGTGACAGCCACCTCCAGGTCGTCGGGGTTGGTCACGTCGCACTCGACGAAGTGTGCTGTTTGGTCTGTCTCGGCTTCGACCAGTTCGTGGGTCGGTTCGCCGCCCTCGCGTGGTTCTTCCTGCAGGTCCGCGACAATAACGTCCGCGCCGTTCTCGGCGTACGTCTTGCAAATGGCCCGGCCGAACCCGCTCGCGCCGCCCGTGACGACCGCCGTCTTGTCTTCGAGTAGTGTTGTCATGCGACATTTGTCACCACAGGTCCACATAATAAATAAGTTTAGAGTTGTACAGCGGCAAGAACTCGGGACAGTTGTGGAGTCGCGGCCAGAGATGGTTCAGTAGCTGCTCGGTGACCGAAGACCGGAACTGAAACCGCAATGCCTGAGAAAAAGCGAGATTAGCGCCCGATAGCGACGGTCACAGCTTCGTCATAGCGGGTCTTCTCGGCCAGCAGATCGTGCTCGCTACCGGCGGCGATGGCCGACGCCTCGGCGATGCCCGGCCACCCGATGAGTTCCTTCGACCGCGAGGGGGTCGGTCCCTCGAACTCCTCCAACGTCTCCTTCTCGAAGGCAATGACACCCAGCCCCCACTCCTCAGCAGCGGCGAGCATGCCTTCCTCGTCGGCTTTTCGGGTGCCAGTCGCGATGAACTCCACGTCGTCGCGGTCGAGGTCGGCCTCGTCCAGCGCCTGTTCCCAGGCCGCGTGGAACTGCTCGACATCCGCGCCGGCGACGCTGCCACACCCGAGCACGACGCCGTCGTCCTTGTTGCGCTTGAGCACCGTCACGTCGTCGTCGACCAACACGGCCTTCGGGCCGTCGAGGCGCTCGATGGGGCCGAGTTCGTCGTCCAGCACGGCGAGGTTCGTCGCGACCGTCGAGTCCCCGTTGACGACGTGGGCGTCAAGCGCCTTGGCCTGCTTCTCGACGCCCTGCTTGTCGGCGGCCTCGCTCGCGGTCGTCATCGCCGGCACCGCGCCCATGCTTGCGAGGTCGTCGGCGACCTGATTCGCGCCGTGGTGGCCGCCGGTGATGGGGATGGCCCAGGTGAGCTCCTCGTCGACGACACAGATTGCGGGGTCGTCCCACTTGTCGTCGAGCAAGTGGGCCGTCTTGCGCATCGCGATGCCACTCGCCATCAGCCCGATAAAGCAGTCGTACTCGCCCCAGTGTTCCTCGAACACGTCGCCGTGGTATTCGAGGATGTCGATGGACTCGTAGCGGTCGCCGATGCCGTCGACGATGTCCTCGGCGGTGTCCATCTTCCGCTCGAACGCGACGATAGCGATATTCTCGGCTACTTCGCCGTCTGAATCGGGTGCTTTGCAACCGTGCGAACCGGAGTCGTCGTCTGTGTCAGTGCTCATGAGTTAGGTCCGGCCGGTGAAACTGCCCCAGGCGACCGGCCGGGCAGCCGCGTGGGTGATGTCTGTGAGTCAATACTCGACTGCGAGGTGACGCGAAACTGCTGTCGGCGCGCGCTGGCGCGCTCGGATGGCGCGCCGATGCTGTGCGAGGGACGAACGGCCGACGACAGTCGGGAGTGAGTCGGTTGGGGAGGCGTGTGGCTCGCGGTGCAGCGCGGTGCTGTCGGGTGGACTGAAAGGGGCCGGTCGCTCCGGAAAGACGGCCGAAGCAAGCACGCGAGCGAAGCGAGCGCGCACAGCGAGGCCCTCGACCGGAGCGACCGGGGGCTTTCGAATTGTGCTTGACCAATTTGACGAGTCATCCTAGTCGTCGGCTTCCTGCGTTCCGTCAGTCGAGTCACTTCCACGGTTCGCCCAGTCGCCATAGAGGAAGGAGCGCTCGTAGTCCTCACCACCAACAGCGTCCCCAATCACGACCATCGCGGAGGCGCGATACCCCGCGTCTTCCAGTTTCTCGCCAATGGTCGCAATCGTGCCTTCGATGACGTCCTCGTCGGGCCAGGAAGCGTGATAAATCGCCGCAACAGGCGTCTCTGGGTCGTGGCCGTCTTCGAGCAGACGGTCCATCGTCTCGCTGACGGCGTGGGTTCCCAGATAGATACAGGTCGTCACGTCGCCCATGCCGACGAACTCGGAGATGTGATCCTCGTCCTCGTCCAGTGTCTTGCCCTGCGGGCGGGTGAAGGCGACGTGGTTGGCGACCTCGTTCAGCGTCAACTGCGTGCGCATCGTCGCGCTGGCGGCGAACGCCGAGGTGACGCCGGGAACGATGTAGGTCGGGACCCCCTCGTGTTCGAGCGCATCCATCTGCTCCAGCGCGGCTCCATAAATCGCGGGGTCGCCGCTGTGGAGCCGGACGACGGTGTCGCCGGCCTCGTAGGCGTCGCGCATCAGCGGAATCAGCTCCTCCAAGTCCTTGCCGATAGAGGAGACCGTCTCGGCGTCGTCGCAGTACTCCTCCAGCAGTTCGCTGTTGACGAGCGAGCCGGCGTGGACCACGAGGTCGGCGTCGGCCAGCAGTTCGCGGCCGGCGACGGTCAGCAGCCGGGGGTTGCCCGGGCCGGCCCCGACGAATGGGATGCCCTCCTGCTCGTCGCCGGCGTTGTGCTCGTAGACGCGGTCGTCCCGGTTCCCGGCGACGGAGTCGATTGCCGTCTGTGGGTCCGTCTTGTCAGTCTCGCCAGCCTCGTTCGGTTCCTCAGTCATGCTGCACCTCGTCGCCACAGAGAGCGGCTTCGGAGCGCTCCTGTCGCACTACCGCCCCAGACCCGTTTTCGCCGCCGTCGGTCACGACGCCGCTCTCGTCGGCCGCTTCGAGGAAGGCGTCGGTCGCCTGCTCGACGCGGGTCTCGGGCTTCTCGGCGTAGGCCAGCGTGTAGTAGTCTCGCTCGTCGATTTCGCTTGGGTCGTCCGTGACAACTGTCTCGCCCTGTTCCATGAACAGCCGGCGGCCGTACACAACGTCGTAGCCGGCCTCGACCAGCCCCTCGTGGGTCGCCGGCGCGTCGGTCACCTTGAACAGGATCATCCGATCGGGGCCGGTCGGCGACGCGCCGCGGTCGGCCTCACGCAGCGCTAAGCTTGACCCCGCGGTGATTTCGACGCCGAGCGCCGTCGCGAACGCCGACATGGCGCTGACGCCGGGTACCACTTCGAGGTCGACCTCGGGGTGGAACGCCGCCAGCGTCCGCCGGAGATGGCCAAAGGTCGAGTAGACGTTCGGGTCCCCGAGCGTGACGAAAGCGGCGTCGCCGTCGCGGGCCGTCGGCGCGATTTCGGCGGCGGCGTCCTTCCAAGCCGCCCGGAGTTTCTCCTCGTCGCGTGTCATCGGGAAGTCGAGGTCGCCGATGCGCTCCTCGGGGACGTGTTCGGTCGCGACCGAGCGCGAGAGCCGCCCCGGCGAGTACACCACGTCGGCGGATTCGAGGGCGCGCTTCCCGCGGACGGTCACCAGGTCGGGCTGCCCGGGGCCGAGACCGATGCCGTAGAGCGTCATCGGTCGCCTCCGTCCTGCGCCGCAGATTCGGCCGGCGACCCGCCGTCGGCGGCAACGTCCTCGCTGGCGCTGCCGACGAGCATGTACACCGGGTTCTCCGAGTTGAAACTCGTCGCGCCGGCGAGTTCGTAGCCGTGGCTCACCTGGAACTGGACGACCTCCTCCAGAATGTCGCGCTCACGGAAGGCCTCCGTCGCCGCGCCAGCGACTTCGAGCCGCGAGACGTTCATCACGATTCGGTTGACGCCGGTCTCGACCGCGTGGTCGAGGATGGCCTCGTAGTTGCGCGACCCGCCGAGGAAGAGGGCGTCGGCGTCGTCCGGCAAGCCCTCCGGGGCCTCGGCCTCACGCAGTTCGACATCGGCGTCGACGTCGTTAGCGGCGAGGTTCTTGCGAGTCACGTCGAGTCGGTTCCCCTTGCGTTCGAGCGCAGTGACCCGCCCGGCCCGGCGCGCCGCCGTGATGGTGACGGCGCCGGTACAGGAACCGACCTCCGCGAAGTGGTCGGACCCGGTGAGAGCGAGTTTGCTAGCGAGAACGGCCCGGACCTCCGGCTTGGTGGGACCGGCCTTCGCATCGTGTGGGAGCGAGACGCGGGACATCACGCTATACAACTGCAGTAGCGCGTAAAACAATTTTGGTTGTATTAATCCAAGTCGAGATGACAGCGGCATCGGTGCCGGACAGGGGCGAGTCAGCGGGCCGATTGACAGCAGCGCGAGCGGGCAGTATCAGAGCGGTGCCCAGAACCCGGGTCAGACCAGAGTCTAGATTCCGGGTCAGAACTCCGGACCGGGTGCCGGCACGCCGTCGCTGTCGTCGCCGCCGTCCAGATCGAACTCCTCGCGCAGTTCGCGGATGCGGTCTCTGATGTCCGCGGCCAGTTCGAACTCCAGGTTGTCCGCGGCCTCCTGCATCCGTTCTTCCAGTTGCTCTATCTGGCGGGCGGCCTCGTCGGCGTCGCTCGCGCCGTCGCTGGAAATGCCGCCGGTGTCGGTCTTGCTCCCCGGCAGGTTCGTTTCGCCGACTTCCTTCTCGATAGTCGTCGGCTCGAAGCCGTGTTCCTCGTTGTACTGCTGCTGGATGCGCCGGCGGCGCTGGGTCTCCTGGATGGCTGCCTGCATGGCGTTGCTGCGCTCGTCGGCGTACAGCACGACCTCGCCGTTGACGTTCCGGGCGGCCCGGCCCATCGTCTGTACCAGCGTCGTCTCCGACCGGAGGAACCCCTCCTGGTCGGCGTCCAGAATCGCAACGAGCGACACCTCGGGGATGTCCAGCCCCTCCCGGAGGAGATTGATGCCGACCAGCACGTCGATGTCGCCAAGCCGGAGCGACCGGATGAGTTCGTGCCGTTCCAGCGTGTCCGTCTCGTCGTGCATGTAGGCGACGTTCACGCCGGACTCTTCGAGGTACTCCGTGAGGTCCTCGGCCATGCGTTTCGTGAGTGTGGTCACCAGCACCCGCTCGTCGCGTTCGACGCGCTCGTCGATTCGCTCCAGCAGGTCCTCAACCTGTCCCGTCGCCGATGCGATTTCGACGGCCGGGTCCACGAGGTGGGTGGGGCGGACAATCTGCTCAACCACCTGGTCGCTGTGTTCGCGCTCGTAGTCACCGGGCGTGGCGCTCACGTACAGCGTCTGGTCGGTCTTCTCCTCGAACTCCTCGAAGGTGAGCGGGCGGTTATCGAAGGCCGTCGGCAGGCGGAAGCCGTTCTCGACGAGGCTCTCCTTGCGGCTCTTGTCGCCCTCGAACTGGCCGCGGATCTGGGGGAGCGTCTGGTGGGACTCGTCGACGACGGTGAGGAAGTCGTCGGGGAAGTAATCCAGCAGGGTGTATGGGGCTTCGCCGGTCTCACGGTCCGAGAGGTGGACCGAGTAGTTCTCGATGCCCGAGCAGTAACCCGTCTCCTGCATCATCTCGATGTCGAACGTGGTCCGCTCCTCGATGCGCTGGGCGGCGACGTGGTCGCCCTGTCGCTCGAAGTAGCTGATACGCTGGTCCAGCAGTTCCTCGATTTCGTCGATGGCCCGCTGGAGCCGCTGTTCGGGAATCGAGTAGTGCTCCGCCGGGTGGAGCAGGGCGGCCGGTTCCTCGCTTTTGACCTCGCCCTCCAGCGGGTCGACCTTCAGCATCCGGTCGATCTCGTCGCCCCAGAACTCCACTCGGAGGGCGTAGCGGGCGTACATCGGGTAGATCTCCAGCGTGTCCCCGCGCACGCGGAAGGTCCCCTGCGTGAAGTCCACATCGTTGCGCTCGTAGTTCAGGTCGACCAGCCGACCGAGCAGGTCGTCGCGCTCGATCTCCTGGCCCACCTCGAGCGAGAGGGACATGTCGATGTAGTTTCGCGGGTCACCGAGCCCGTAGATGGCCGACACCGACGCGACGACGATGACGTCGTCCCGGGTGAGTAGCGAGCGCGTCGCGGAGTGGCGCAGCCGGTCGATCTCGTCGTTGATGGAGGCGTCCTTGTCGATGAAGGTGTCCGTCTGCTCGACGTAAGCCTCGGGCTGGTAGTAGTCGTAGTAGGAGACGAAGTACTCGACGGCGTTATCCGGGAACAGCTCGCGGAACTCCTCGTAGAGCTGGGCCGCGAGGGTCTTGTTGTGGGCGATAACGAGGGTCGGTTGCTGAATCTCCTCGACGACCCAGGAAACGGTGTTTGTCTTCCCGGAGCCAGTCACACCGAGCAGGGTCTGCCGGTCCATCCCCTGGCGATAGCCCGACGCGAGCCCTTCGATAGCCTCGGGCTGGTCGCCCGCCGGCTCGAACGGGGCGTCGACACGGAACTCGCGGTCGACATCTGGTCGGTCGATAGAGAGTGGTCCGCCGGTGTCGCTCATTACCCACACATCGGGCTGGACGGACTTGAGCCGCGTGGTTCGTGAAGCGTTAGCAGACCGGCTTCGGGTTCACGCCGAGATCTTCGAGCGTCTCGAAGTATTCGTCGTAAGCCGTCGAGATGACATCGATAGCAGCAGCCTCCGCGGCGTCCCAGTCGTCGTCGCTCTCACACACCGCATCGAGCAGTTCGGCGGCCTCGTCGCGGAGGTCCACCACGTCGCTGCCGGCGCTGCGGAACGTACTCGCCGTCTGTGGGTCCGCTTGGCCGGTGAAGAAGCCGGTGTACTGCTCTTTGACCTTCTTGTCGACGAGCGACCAGCCGACGAAGCCGCCGAGGCGTTCGACGGTCCCATCGAGGTCAGCGAGCACGCCGTGCATTGCCGGCGTCCGGTCGACCGGATCGGCGTCGATGCTATCGCGGCGCTCAGCCGTCTCGCCCGCCGCATCGGCGAACAGCACCGCCGCGTCGTCGTGGCCGTCGTCGCTCCAGGCGTCGAACGTGTCGTGAGCTGCCTGCTCGCGGGCGGCGGCCGCCGAAAGCACTACGTCCGGTTCCATCTCGCCGCGGGTGTCGGCGTACAGCGTCTTCGAGGAGCCAAGTCGGGAGAGTTCCGTCTGCTGGTCGTCACGAACGGCGTCGATAAGGTCGGCTGCGGTCATACACTGGCCTGCGGCCGGCGCGGGCTTGTAACCATCGGACCCGCCGCTCGAAGGCTCGTATGGCTGCGGGGAGTAAGCCCCCTTCTGTTCGGGCCAGCATTCGGCTGAGCGGCCACGTCCAGCGCTTGCGCGCGGCGTCGGACTACCTGTCGACGCGGCCTTGCACCGGTGAGGTTTCGCCGTTCCATCGGTCCGTCGCCGGAAGCGTGGGGCGTTTGCGGCCCACGGAATGCGTGGGGCGTCTGCGGCCCACGGGTGGAGCACGGATGTGGTCCACAACTGCGCGCCCCGGAGTCACCGGGTCGCGACTGCCCTCGGTGGGTTAACTCTCCCTCGCTTTGGCCGCGTGCCGCACCGTCTGGTGGGGCACGACCAGCCTCGCTCGGGATTCGCACACCTCATCGGTCCGGCGACGACGTGTCGTTGCTGTTCCAGAGCCGACGGTCTCCCGCCCCGGGCTTGCGCCCGGTCACCTGTCCGACAGGTGGGGGGACTTTCCTCATGGCTTGCGCCACGGGAGCCGGCCTCCCGCTGCCACTTACTGCTATGCCAGTGCGGCGAATAAGGCTTACCAACGACCTTTTTCTGCGTCGGGTTCGCGCGAAGCGCGAACCACTCCTTGAAAAACGTCGACGAAAAAGGCCGGACTCGCCACACCGCGGCGAGTCCGGGGAAACCGCTCGCTTCGCTCGCGGTATGTTCACGGTGACTTAAATTGTGTCTCATCCTCAGGCAGACCTGCCCTCCCCCGGGTCGCGCGACAGAGCGCGCTCCCGGCCACAGCGTCGGGAGAAACTGTGTGAGAAAGGCGGGTCACAGCGCAATTCGACAACAGTCGAGACGCGAATGCCCAGCAGTGCGCCTTAGTCGTCGGAGGGCAGGGGCTCACCAGAGCCGTCAGTCGGCGCAGGCGAGGACTGCATGTCGTCGTCCTCTGCGTAGGGGTACCACGTCATCTTCGTGTTGTGCATGTACGGGTCGTGGTAGTCCGTCTCTTCGGGCTCGACCATCTCGGCCAGCGTTTCCTCGTCGCGGTCCTCCACGAAGTCACGGAAGGTCTCGCCGCCCTCGCGGGCGTTCTTGAAGTTGTTGACGAGGTTCTTGATCGCGCCGGGGACTTCGTCGGCCGGGACGCGCATCTCCACCCAGTCGGCGAAGCGCGGGTCGTCGCCGAGGCCGCCGCCGAGACCGATGTCGAGCGCCTCGACCGGTTCGCCGTCCTTGCGGGTCTTCATGCCGCGCAGGGACACGTCGGCGATCTGGGGCTGGGCACAGGAGGCCGTACAGCCAGAGAGGTGGATGTGGAAGTCCTTGTGGTCCTCGGGCAGTTCGACGTTGTCCTTGAGCCAGCGGGCGTAGCGGACCTGGCGGTTCTTCGTCTCGACGATAGAGAGCGAGCAGTACTCCGTGCCCGTGCAGGCGATGGAGCCGCGCATGAACGGCGACGGCTCGGGGGAGTAGTTCTCAAGGAGGGGTTCGCTGGTGAACTCGTCGAGGTTCTCCTCGGGGACGTCAGTGACGATGATGTTCTGGCGCTGGGTCAAGCGGACCTCGCCGGAACCGTACTCGTCGGCGAGTTCCGCGAGTTCGAGCACGTCGTCGGCGCCCATGCGGCCGACCAGGACGTTCAGGCCGACGTAGTAGTTGCCGTCCTTCTGTTCGTGAATCCCGACGTGGTCGTTGTGCCCGTCCTGGGACCCGGTGTTGTAGCTGTACTGGTCGCGCATGTCCTCGCCGGCGGTCGGCAGTTCGAAGTCGACGTAGTCGTCCTGGAGGACCGAGCGCATCTTTTCCGGCCCCCACTCGTCCATGAGGAACTTGATGCGGGCGTTGAAGCGGTCCTCGCGGTCGCCGTGGTCGCGGAAGAGCGCGGACATGCCGTGGGCCACGTCGGCGGCCTGCTCCGGCGGCACCCACACGTCGATATCGCGGGCGAGGCGCGGTTCCTTGCGGGAGAGGCCCCCGCCGATACGGACGTTGAAGCCGAGTTCGCCGTCCTTCTCGGCGGGCTCGAAGGCGAGGTCGTTGATGTCGCCCTGGCCACAGCCTTCGTCACAGCCGGCGATGGCGACCTTCCACTTGCGCGGGAGGTTCGAGTAGTCGTCGTTGCCCTTGAACGTCTCGTGGAGGTCCTCGGCGACGGGCCAGGCGTCGACGTGCTCGTGTTTGTCCTTGCCGGCGACGGGACAGCCGACGATGTTCCGCCAGGAGTCACCGCAGGCCTGCTGGGTGCCCAAACCGACGGCTTCGAGCTTCTCGAAGATCTCCGGGATGTCCTCCAGTTTGATCCAGTGGAGCTGGATGCTCTGGCGGGTCGTCCAGTCACAGTAGGCCTCGCCGAACTCGGGGTTATCGACGGGGCCGGTCGCGTACTCCTTCGCGACTTCGCCGATGACTTCGAGCTGGCCGGGCTTGATGACGCCGTTTGGCGTCCCGATGCGCATCATGAAATACGACTCCTGGCCGGAACGCTGGTGGTACAGCCCCCACCATTTGAAGCGCTCGAACCAGGCGTCGTGCTCGTCTTCCGGAATGGCGTCCCAGCCCTTCTCTGCGAACTCCATCAGATGCTCTCGAATCTCGTTACCGTAGACCTCGTCCTTCCATTTCTCGACTTTACTGGGCATAGCTAATGTGTTCTTCCACAAGTCTCACAGACTTATACAACACACTTTGCCGTCAACCGTCGCCACCACTCCCCGAAACAAGAAATTGTTGCCTATTCATCGGGACGGGCAAGCCGGGTTCGCTTCTCCGGAAAATGGACGCTCTCGTGGACGACACCGTAGAATTCGCCGGAATCGGGGTCTACGACGCGGCCGACCGTCAGCCAGTCGGTAACACCGCTTTCACCGCAGGCGATACACTGACCGGCTATTCGCGCCTGAATATCCGGGTAATCCACGCCCACTTTTACGAACCCCTCGGCGAGGAAATCCGTCGTCTCACACCCACAGAAGTCGCTTCGAGCCAACAACCACAGGTCCGAGACGTTCACTTCCCGCGAGTCGTTGACGGAAATCCAGGCCCCGTCGTCGAGCTGGTGAACGTCGGTCGTCATTACATATCATTAGATTCCAGAGATACCTGAGAGCATCGGCGGTCACAAGTATCACCGGATCGGGTCGAATCCACCGCAGTCATGCGGTGAGTGTATCAGAACATAATGACCCACTATTTGGTGGGATCTGTACGAGATACAAACATATGTTGCCTGTAAGTCGCAGTGCGGGCCAAGCTTACAGGAGAGTCCGTGTTTAAGATAGTGGGGGCGTTACGAAGGAGTACGACACCACGCGGCGGCCACGCAGGTCGCTGCTGTGACAGAAACGATGACGAACGCACAACAGACCCACGACGACGACGCCGAACGCGAAGAGCCGACCACAGACCACCTCGACAACGTCGAGGATGGCTGCGGTTGCACAGAAATCTGGGAGCACATGAGCGAAGAGCGCGAGAGCGCCTCTGACGACTGATACAGACTGTTGTGACTGCGTATTAATTGCGCCGGCCCGGGTCGGCGAAATCCCGGAATGACTTACAATAGCCTGTATGACACCCCTGTACGGGATACTTTTGTGCGGTGCTCCCCAAGCACGTATCGATGCCTGAGGGGCCCGACAATTACGTTCCATCGACCGACCGTGAATCACCGGTCGGTAAACCGGTCATCCGCGGGGACCCGGCACTCACTGGCCAGCGGCCCGAGGAGGCCATCGAGTTCGATCCCGACGACTCCGAGAGCCTCGAGCTCGCCGCCAGAACGGTCGAGAAGTTCTCCGAGAACACCGCCGGCGCCGATGACAACGTGTTCATTCTGCGCGGCGCAGCCGCGTGTGCAGCCCTGGTCCGTGGTGAGGGGTCCTACAAGGCCGCTGCCGAACGGGCCGGTGGCGAAGCCTCGGTCTCGTTCATCCGGAAGTGGTCCCGCGTGCACGACCTCCCCCGGTCCGTCCGGATTCACGTCGCCAAGGGGGAAATTGCGCCGACGGCGGCCAAACACATCGCCAGAGTCTCCGGCGAGTCCCGCCTCCTGCTGGCGTGGGCCGCCCTCGACCACAACCTCACCGTCCGCCAGATCCGGTCCGTTGCCAGCAGTGTCAACGACGGCGCGTCCGTGGACGCGGCGCTCGCCAGAAACGGGTACGCGCTGGGCGAGTTGCGGACACAACTCGGCCGCGACGCCTACTGTCGACTCCGCCGGCAGGCCGCACTCGATGGGGCCTCCCCCGGAGAAGTCATCAGCGAGGCTATCGAATCGTACTTCGACGACGGACCGTAAGGTCTTAATCGCCGCTCCCCCGAGCGAATAGCGAGGGCCGGTAGCTCAGTTAGGCAGAGCGTCTGGCTTTTAACCAGATGGTCGGGGGTTCAACTCCCTCCCGGCCCGTGCAACGAACCGACAAGCACCGCGAGTCGGTGAGTGAACCGGCAGGAAGGAGTTGAACTACGGCACGAGCGAACGTAGTGAGCGAAGTGCAGGTGGTTCAACTCCTGCCCGGCCCGCTGTTCTGTGTACAAGAAGCAGCGCGACAGGACAGAGTTCGAGACCGGTTCATTTACCACCGAGACGGCGGATGGCACCAGTATGGACGGAAATACCGGTACAATTCAGCGCGCACTCGCGCAACCGCTGCGCCCGTTGGGCGTGACTGTGGGCGTACTGCTCGTCGTCGCCACGCTCGCTGCGATTGCCAGCACGCCGTGGCAGACGTACGCGT
The DNA here is from genome assembly GCF_000223905.1 of Haloarcula hispanica ATCC 33960. Classification (NCBI taxonomy): domain Archaea; kingdom Methanobacteriati; phylum Methanobacteriota; class Halobacteria; order Halobacteriales; family Haloarculaceae; genus Haloarcula; species Haloarcula hispanica. Next base: position 228,609 of record NC_015948.1, on the reverse strand, counting down.
CGATGGGCGCGGTAATTATACAACTGGCGGCAGCGGTCGTGATGGGGTTGATCGGTGTCGGACTGGCGTACATCAGCTGGGCAGCCGACGCGTAAGTCAGTCGCCGAGAACAGAGCCGAAAACAGACGTCTTGTTATCCGCGGACGGGCATATACGCCATCCCTAGCATCAGCACGGCAGCGATGCCCGAGAGTATCGAGACGCCCCAGATGCCGTTCTTGCGCTCGTGGAAGTAGTCCTGCTGGTCGAGCGTCGTCTGGTACTGGTCGTACTGCTGAATCGGGACGATCTGGACGGTGCTATGGTCTGGGAAGTGCGTGAAGAACTGCTGCTCGTTCAGCGTGACGTTCCCACCCTCCGAAAGTTCGATTGTGTTCTCGCGCGGTGCGAACCATTCGAGGGTCGCGCCGTCGTCGGTCACTTCGGAGATCGTGGTCTCCTGGGTGCCGCTATCGGTCGCGTGCGGGTAGGTATCGCCGGTGGTGAACGACACCGTCTCCGGCTCTGGGAGCCATTCACTCAGCGGGACTTGCGTGTTGTTCGACCGGTAGACTACGTACTCGGTCCCGTTCTGGGTCGCCAGCGTGTTCTTGACCGAGGTGTCCTCGGCGAGGAGCGCACTGACGTTGAGTTCTTCTTCGAGGGTCACCGTACTCTCGTTGCTGTCAGTGTGCACGCGGTAGGTATCGTTCTGGTAGGTCGTCGTGGCGTTGTGCTCTAGCGTCGCTGTATACCGTGACGATTCGTTCGTCCAAGAGAGGTCAGCTGCCATGCTGCCACCGCCACCGCCGCCGTGGCCGCCACCGCCGCCGCCGGACATGTGGATGTTCGTGGCTGTGTATTCCGTTCCGTCGACAGTGAACGTACTCTCGTTGGTCAGTTCGGCGTCAGCGTCGAGCGACACCGCCGGCCGCTGACTCTCCGCGACGCCGATGTAGGCGTACGCAGCAACACTGATAACGAGGAAGAACGCGAAGTACGCCGCCGCGGCTCGTCGTTGCATATCAGGAGGGTCAGTCGCCGCGCCGTTTAATGATTACTTTTCGAGTGTCTTGATAGACGGGTGGTAGGGGCGTCTCGCCCCAGTAACGGCGGTGTCGATGTATCGCATCGATCAGGCTATATCGGACTCGCCAGCGAGAACGTCGTAGCTGTCGAGCGTCCCTGCCATCGACGGGGCATCCGGATCGTCTTTCCGCTGCGTACCGTAGTCCATCCACACGCCGCTCGTGTAACTGTACATTTCGAAGGCAGCCTCGGTCTCGACGACAATGTCGATGACTGCGTCCTCGGGGGCGTCATCGAGAACGACGGCCGACCGAACGTCGTTGTCGTGGTGCATCACCCAGACCGCGACAGCGCCATCGATGTCTTCCAGCAAGGCACTGGCTTCCGTCGGCGAGAATGGGCGGTGGGGCCAGTCGTCGACGGGTTCTGGTTTGTCCATACCAGTCGGACGGGCCGGAACGGCATCGGTGTTCCCCTGTTCAGAGAGTCGCCCGACCGTCAGTCGGCGAAGTAGCTGGTGAAAAAGCCGGACAGGAACGACGAAATAGCGACGGCCATGGCCATGTCAGTCAGGCTCCACGGCGCGTCCTCGTCGTCGGCCAGCCAGACAGTGATACCGACGCTGACGACCAGTGAGACGATCCCGTTGAGGAGGTGCTTGCTCTTGAGCAAACTCATACACCTATCCGTTGGTGCGGGGTTCGTATAGAGATTACCCACGAGCGACGTGTCGCTGACCGAAACGCGGCCGCTGAATTCGCGTGATGGGTAGTGCTGGCGCTGGGACAGTTAGCCGTCACAGCAAACCGTGTACCGAACCTCTGAGTGAACGAGCGATTCGACCTGCTCGACGACGCCGTCGACCGTCTCGAACGGTCCGAACTTGCTCACGACCGCCCCGTCCGCGCGTAACACGACTGTCCACCGGTACCCATCCAGGCTATCGTTCCGCTCGAACGCGAACTCGCGGTCGGGCAGTCGAGCGACGACTGGGCCGTCAGTAGTGACCGTCCACGACACGCTATCGGCAAGCGCGCTCTCCAGTACTGTTTCGAGTCGCCGGGCGAGTCTGGTCATCGGTTCGTCCCGTGCGTCCATACAGAAACGTAGAGGGACAGAAACATAAGCCGTTGTGACACTACACAACGTTCAAACGGCCCAAACCCGTACAGGGGGTGTGACTCAGTCGCTTCTCGTCTACGACGGCAGTACCGACCTGTTCCGGCGCGCTGCCGAGACGGTAACCCGCTGTGCCACGGACATCACGCCGGTCCCCTGGGAGTCCGACGCGATTCAGGCGTTTCTCCAGGCACAGTTCGACGACCTGCCGTTTGCGTTCATCCTGATTGAAGGCGAGTCCGTTCACGTCGGCGAAGCGGCTGTGAAGGAAGCGCTGGAAGGCCTCGATGTCGCGGCCCCTGTCGCCCGGTTGGCCGAGCAGGTGTATCCCACCGCCGCCGCGCCGTTCGGGCGTGTCGTCCACGGCCAGGTCCCGGCCGACATCCACGGGACCTTTCCACTGGACGAGGCGGCGAAAGCACACATCGCGCCGCTCCGGCAGGTCCACACGATCCCTGTCGAAACAGAGTGATCGAGACGGTCAGTGATATGGTCGACCAGAACTGGCCTGCCACGCGGTCGCCATACGACAGTGCGTCGCGCGCAGAGACCACATGCGCCGATTTCGTACGCTTCGGATAATGAGCGACTGCGTCGACTGCTCCGCTGTTCGGAGGGTTGAAAACCAGTGACCGGCTACTGCAGGTATGCTGCGGCAGGCCGTCGAGGACGCGTTCACCCTGCTTGCTGTCCTCGTCGTTCTCTCCCTCGTTATCGGGCAACTCCTCGGGCAGCCGATCCTGCTGGGGTACGTGACCTCAGGGAGTATGTCGCCGACGCTGAACACGGGCGACGCGTTCGTCGCCGTTCCTGCACCCGTCGCTGGCGAGATTGAGCCGGGGGACGTCATCGTGTTCGAAGCGGTCGAGCTACAGGGCGGCGGACTGACGACACACCGGGTCGTCGCGGAGACCGACGGCGGCTACATCACGAAAGGGGACAACAACCCCTTCAGAGACCAGAGCGGAGGTGAGCCGGTTGTCACGGACGACCGAGTCGTCGCGACAGCACTCCAGATCAACGGACAGGTCGTCCGACTCCCCGGTCTCGGCACCGCCATCAGCTCCGCTCGAACGGCGGCAGAAAGCGGCTTGGTATTGATTGGCGGGCCGGGCAACAGCGACCTGACGAGCGGGCAGGGCCTCAGTGGACTGTTCATCTCTATCGGGCTCGGGCTGTTTCTACTCGTCTTCGTCGACAGCTTCCGGGCCAGCGAGGAGCGGACCAGAGAACGGACTCGTTCGCGCGATGGGGACGCCATCAATGGCTGGACGGTTATACTCGCACTGGCAGTGTTGATTCTCGTCCCAGCCAACGCGGCGATGGTCGCTCCGAGCGGCACTCACAGCGTCACCATCGACAGCACCAGCGAGGATGTCACGCCCGGGGAGACCGTCGAAAGCGAGTTCACTGCCGAAAACGGCGGACTGGTAACGATGCTCATCATCCTCGAATCGTCGCACCCGGACGCGGCGATGGACCGTAACCGGCTTGTCGTCCAGCGCGGCGGGTCCGCGACGGCAACGCTGTCGGTGCCCGCCCCACCACCGGGCGAACAGGCGGTCGTGACCGTCGAAGAGCACCGGTACTTCCTGTTAGCACCGCCGGGCGTCATCGCGGGACTGCACCGAGTCCACCCGCTGGTGGCAATCGGGGCGTTCAATCTCCTGGTGTTAGGAAGCCTCACAGCGGCAGTTGGGGCGACCTTCGGGTTCGGAACAACGCGCGAGCGGAGCCGGGACCGGTCGGTCCCGCTGAAGCGACAGGTACGCCGCCTGCTTGGGCGTGAATGATCGCGGGTTCAGCCGGTGATATCGCCGCCGCCACCACCTGCGCTTGCCGTGCTTGAATTGTAGAGATTGCTCACCTGCTCGGCGGTGAGCGCGGCGTCGTACACCTTGGGTTCGTCCATGGCACCGTCGAATCCATAGATAGCGTTCCCGCCAGAATTGAGTCCTGTACCGATTCGAAGCGGTTGTTCGGACGCCTGCGCATCGGGGAGCGAAAACGTCGGCCCCTTTTGCGTCCCGTTGACGTACACCTTGTCCTGTGATCCGTGGGTCCACACGACGTGTGCCCATTGGTTCTTCGTCAGCGAAACACCCGTGAGTTTGTTATCGTCGGTGGTCTCGATGAGCAGTTCTCTGTCGTCCGAACCCTTCCAGCCACCACCGAAGCCGAACTGATAGCTATCGTCGCCACTGGAGTCCCATTTGCTGAACAGTCGTGTGAGGCCGCCTTGGATTCGAGGGAATACCCAGGCAGAGAGCGAGAAGTCGTCAGTCAGGTCAAGGGAATCGTCGTCAGGAACGGTGACAGCATCGTCACCATCGAAATCGAGCACTTCGCCGCGGCCCTGACTGGATGTCGCTAGGTCTGGTTCATAAAAGCGGTCGCGGTCCCTGTCAAAACTAAACTCCCGTTCGCCATCGTTGCCAGCGGCCCAGGAATCCGGGATATCCGTTCTGCTAACATCTTCGAAGTGCCACCACGACACCCTGGGGTCGCGACACTCGACTGAAACCGATCGGCTCAGTTCGATACGCTGGTCGTCGCCGGTAGCAGTGATATCAAGGTTGACAGTGGTACTCCCTTCTGAGTCACAGGCGAGCGTCGTTGTGACATCGCCGCTCTCGCCCGGCAGAAGCCTGTTCGGCGTCTGGACAGTTTCGAACGGTGGAGCGGGACCGGGGCTGACACGAACACTCGTAAGTTGCTGGTCGAAGTTGTTGGTGAGCGTTAGCAGTGTCACTTGCTGGCCGTCCATTCCACTGACTGGGCCGATGTCGATACCAAGCAGTGCATCGCTGCCGTCGGTCGCTTTCAGGTTACTGGACCGCTTTGCGTCGATGGTAGTGACACCGGCTGTTTCGGCAGCGAGCAGTCCTGCACCGCTGGCGATGAACGCGAGTGCACCACGTCGGGTCCACTTCTTGTTCATTCCGACAACTCCGGTGGCTTATCGGCTGCGCCGAGTTGCAGCCGGCGAGTCTCCGTGACGTGGTACGCCGCAGAGACGAGAAACAACAGCGTGATGACCGTCGGCCACACGAGCGACGGAACCGACGGTGGAAAGACACCGACCCAGACAGCGACGACGAGCGCTAACGAAACAGCGGCGAGTCCGAGATAGTACTCCGCCCACGGAATCGAATCCCCCGGGACGACATCAAGATACACGTCAAGGCTGTCAGCTGTATCGGTCATCGTAACTGTCCCGTTGTCGTGCGTGATGACGCCCGCGCGTTCAAGTGTCGGGAGGTGTGTCTGCTGCATTGACGTGTACACGCGGTGTCGCTCCGTGGACGTGATCTCCTGAATGCACTTGTCGTTTTCCCACGCAGCGACTTGCTCGGCAAGGTCAGAGAGTTCGGCGCACTCGTCCTCCTGTTTTATCGCGTGTAAAGCGTACCGGCGCCGTTGGTTGCTCAGTATGTCGTATACGTCATCACGCGATAGCTGTCGCTCTTCTGGCCGGCTAACCCCCACCTGTCCCATGTTTCTGTTTAGACTGCACTACTTGATAGATTTTTTGTTCGTATTTGATTGTAAATGGTAAGTAAATGTGTTTTCTACGCTAGATATCCACCGCCAGGGACAGGCGTCTGCCGGCAGCAGGGCATGGATAGATGAAGGAGTCGAACAGCAGAGCCAACCCGTTATACTTCAGTGATTGTGATTGTCAGGTCTTCGGTTTCCTGGGCGCTGTCGCCCGTTTCGAGGGTTGCAGAGAGGTCAGAAACCCCGCCCGCAGACACCTCTTCGCTGTGGGTATCGCCGCTCCCGTTGATATCGGAAAGAAGGCCGCTGCCGGTACTCAGCTCAACGTTGAACGCCGTCGAGTTTCCGTCGTCGTTGTTGACCAGTTTGAAGAACCCACTTTCATAGTCGTACGTACTGTTTGGCATCAGCCGTTCGTCGGTTCCACCGTCCTCGTATCCAAAGACGACAGATACGTCGTTCGCGATGAGGCTTACGTAGTCGGTCGAAACAGTCGTGGCGCCGTCGGTAGTAAGAGAGTCAGAACTCTTCGGAAACAGGGTCGTAGCGTCGGTAACGAGATCGTCGTTGCTATTCCGAAGCGCAACCTCATCGGCGGACGCGTCGACAAGCACGTCAGTAAATTCGGTTGCGATCTCGGAGCCGTTGCCGTCAGCGCCAACGACGTTGACTTCGACTTCACGCGTTGCGCTGACAGTGCTAAATGCACCAGAGCCGAACGCCGCGCCAGATCCGATACCGACTGTCCCGATGAGACCGAGTACGCTTCTACGGTTCAGTTTCATGTTCAGTTCGCTTATCGAGAGGGTACCACTTACTATTTTGTTGCATTAGCCCGGCTAAAGCACTCATTGAAGCCGCTAACGCTGTTCAGTACTAAGCCGCTATGCCGTGAACTAGCTTCCAATGAATCGGCGTGGCTTTCTCCTTAGTATTGGTGCAGCCAGTGTGGGGACGGGTGCGGTGTTTGGATCCGGTGCGTTCACCTCTATCGAAGCAGACCGGAACGTCAATCTCGAAGTCACCGGCGATACCGGATCGGCACAGGTGGGGTTCAGCCCGGGGAGCGGTGCCACGAGCATCGTCGGGACGGACACAAACGAGTCGGTTGATATCATCAACTTCGAACAGACGAATCTCAACGAACAAGCGAAGACCAGCTTCGAGAACGCTTTGGAGGTCGACAACAACAGCCAATCCAAGGTCAACCTCTATATTGATGACAGCACTACCGGGGTTGGGGATGACCCCACAAACGGTGAAGTTCTGGACTTCCGGGAGGGGTCCGCTGGCGTCTCGATTGTCGGCTCGGACCAGGCTATCACGCTCGACCCCGACGGCGGGAGTTCAGACGGCGGCTACAGCGACACCGTGGAACTGGACATCGTTGTCGACCTCCGAGATGACGGCGTCGATGGCGACGATCTCAGCGAGATCAGCGACGTGACCTTCGTCGTCGAGGCGGTCCAGCAGTAAGTGAAACGCGATTCCGGCGCTGGCCGCCGACCAACAGGCCCAGATACAGGCACACACGAAGATCCAACGCAGTCGGCACGACACAACCAACTATGAATCGCACTCTCATCGCTGTCATGGCAGCGGTCGTCCTCCTCGCAGGGACCGCTATGGCAACAGGTGCCTTCATCGACGGCGACGAGGTTGCACCCGACCGGAACTCCGGCGTCTACTTGGCTCCCGCTGACACGGTAAACGGGGACCAGTACGTCGAATACGACGAGACAGGGCAGCTACGCATCAGTCTTTCACCAGTGCTCCCGAACGGTCAGACCCGCGTCGATGACCTGTTCGTCGTCGGGTTTGCGGGCTACGAGGGGACTGATAGTGCCGCTACCGTCGAACTGGACAGCGAGCCGGAAACAGTTCGCATGTACCGGATGGACACCGGAGCACAAGTCGCCGGCGACACTGTCTCGCTGGAGCCCGACGAATCAGTGCGCTTTGGGCTGGCAGTGACGCCAGCGGAGCGCAACTTCACTGGCACGATATCGATCACCGCCCCTGTTCCCGAACAGCAGTCAACCGAAGGGGACGAGAGCAACGGTGGGAGCGGCGGTGGGTCAACCGGTGGCGGTGGTGGCGGTGTGCCACCCAGTAACGATGATGGGAGTGGTACGCAGGGCGGGGGCGATCCCACGACGCCGACGCCAACGCCGACGGACAGTAACTCGACGAACGAGACCGTAAACGATGACGGGAACGAGACTGAAACAGCCGCTGGCGGCGGAAGCGGTGGCAGCGGTACTGGTGTCGGGACGTCGACCGACGAACCGGCTGAGACGCCCACCACCAGCGAAGAAGAACCCGAAACCGTGGCCGGCGGTGGCGCTGAGCCCGTGCCGACGACACCCGAAAGTCAACAGTCAGCCGAACCGAACGGATTCACGCTCGGCTTCGAGCCGGCATTCGGAATTAGCTGGGGGCCGTGGGCGTTCATCGCTGGCCTGCTCGCCGTAGTGACGAACTACCTCGTGCAGACGCGATATCACGATGTCCTCCCGGTACTCCAGACGCAACCGAGTGACCGCCGTCGCCGGTTCCGGCGCGTCGCTGTCCGCGAGACCGCGATCGGTCTTGCCGGAATCGTACTCACGGTTCTTGTCGTGGCAGCTGCCTCAGGCGCTGGCTTCGGCCCAGTCTCGCAGCTGGTTGCGGCGCTCGCGTTCTCCGCTGCAGTCGGCACGGTGACCGGGTACCGGCTGGTCCCAGAACTCGATGCACTGCCCGAACTGCAAGCCGACGACGACGGCACCGAAAAGCAGTAAAACAATCCGGTCAGTCCGGTGTCTCAGCGTCACTGTTTCCCACAGTCGAATCAGTTCCGGGTTCTGGCGGAGGCGCGTACCGAAACAGTCGGTCACCAGTGTACACGATGAGTTCAGAATCGCTATCTGACTCGATGATACGTTCCTCGGTGTCTATTGCGACGTCCACGAGCCCGACGAGCGAATCAACTGAAGTCGTCCAGACGTCGTCGTCGACTGGATCAGCCCGGCCGACGGTTATCCAATCGTCAAACTCCTCACGGGCGGACTTGTATGCGAGCCATCGGCGCTCGGCGTCGGTCAGTGTGAGATAGTCGGTCGTGCGCCCGTAGACGAGGGCAGCAGCACCACTAAAGCTACCAAGCAGGAGCACTGGGCCACCGAGAGTCCAGATCGGTCCGTACGCTTTTTCCACCTGCGCTTCGACGGTTCGGTCACCACTGTTCGGCACCGGGCCAGCGTTTTCGACCCGGTAGCTGCTCTGCCTCGGGATAATCGGGAGGCGATACGTCCGAGTCGTGTCGACCGACTGCCCGTTGCGCGTCCCCGAAAGAGCCACCTGAGAGACCACCGCCATCTCAAGTCGACCGGACGTCTGACCGTGTTCCGAATCGATACGTCGAACAGTTTCGGCTGCGCGACTGACATTCAGCGAGAACGGAACCGTCAGCCGCTCACCCGCGGCCAGCGACTGCACAGTGCCTTGTGTCAGTGGTCGTTTGACCTCCCAGTAGACGAGCTCTCCGTTCTGGGTTGATTCGACGGAGCGATACTGAACAAACACGTCAGCCGAGGCCGTAAGGTCGCTTTCGTTGCTGGCGCTGTACGTGTACGTAAACGCGCCGTCCAATACGGGGGCGACCGTCCGGAGATACACAGGTTGATCTTCGAGCACTTCACCCTCTGGAAACGCCGAGGTACCGTTGCGAACTGTCGCATTGTGGGAGAACGATCCGGACGACTGCCACGACGACACCTGACGCGTAGTCGTGTCCGTTCCCGGAGCAACGTGGCCCGTATACGTGAGATATCCGCCAACCGCAGCGATGGCGATCAGACAAATCAGTAGCAGTTCGTAGTTGTCGACGACTGTCCGCCGTATTTCCCGTCCCAACAACCCCATTGCAACTGTAATACTGGTGCCGACAAATAAGAGTTGATACCGGGTCAGCAGCGTCATCCATCTTTCTCCGCCGCCCCCATCTCCGCTAACTCCAGCTTCGAATGTCCCGGGAACCAGTTTGTGGCCGTACACTATAGTAACAATCGAAACGATTTACACACTGATCGCACGACGGCAGTGCGATCAGGTGTGCATTGATTTTCAATGGCTACTATAGTTCGTGCGACCCCGATAGGTCGGGCGTTGCCCCGTCGAAAGCGGATTCCATGAGCGGCCTGCCCGTACTGTATTCTTCGATAGAGTCTTGATTCTGTGTGCAACCGTTTTCGAGCAACAGTTCACAACGTCGAGTCTATAGAGAAAGGCAGGTAACAGTTACGTACCGGCACTTCTCGGGGGTGTAAGAGACGAGGAAGCCAAGGGCCGGATTTGAACCGGCGATGGGCGGCTCTGCAGGCCGCTGCGTTAGGCCAGACTCTGCCACCTTGGCGCGAATAGAGGTAGTCAACTCGGTCGTTTAAGCGTAGCGAATTCGATTAGCCATTACTCTCTGCCTGATCCAGATCACCGTTCCCTCGACCGGGATAGTACTGTAGATTGATGATTGTCCCCGTCCAAAGAACCAAACTGCTCGCGTTGGCAAGTAGTGCGACCCGCGGCGGAATTAACGGCATACACGAGCCGTACATCGTCAAGATCCGCTCGGACCATCTCGACAGACAGCAGGTGCGACACCGTCGAGGAGTGCTGTGAATTCGTTCAATTCGACTTCACAAGTCTGCGAACTCTCGATCCAGCCACGTAGCTCTCGGTTTGTACAAATACAGAAAGCCCACTCGGGAGAGATACCTCTCCTGAGTGGGCTATGTAAGTATGAATGGTGGCGGCGAACCGCGTTTCCCAGAGGCTCGCGCACTCCAGTACTCCCCGGAACGCTGGTGGGCTTATCTTCCGTGTTCGGGATGGGTACGGGAGGCAACCCCACCGCTGTGGCCGCCTAACGTCGAGTCGTGGAATCGAACCACGAAAGTACCAGTCTCGATCGGGTCCACCGTCTGTCCGTGCGATCCAGTTTGCGCCTGGACTCGTTCAGCGACGAGTAAATCGTCGGTGAATGAGTCACAGTGCGTATGAATGATGGCTTTGGTCTGTTAGTGCTCGTGGGCTTAACGTCTCGTTACCTCGACGCGCACACCCCAAGTCTATCGACCGCGTCTTGTACGCGGGACCTCGGCGGTGTCTCTTTTCCAAGTGGGTTTCGAGCTTAGATGCGTTCAGCTCTTACCCCGTGCGGCGTGGCTACCCGGCACGTGCTCTCTCGAACAACCGGTACACCAGTGGCCACCAACCGTAGTTCCTCTCGTACTATACGGTCGTTCTTGTCAGACACCATAACACACCCAGTAGATAGCAGCCGACCTGTCTCACGACGGTCTAAACCCAGCTCACGACCTCCTTTAATAGGCGAACAACCTCACCCTTGCCCGCTTCTGCACGGGCAGGATGGAGGGAACCGACATCGAGGTAGCAAGCCACTCGGTCGATATGTGCTCTTGCGAGTGACGACTCTGTTATCCCTAGGGTAGCTTTTCTGTCATCAATTGCCCGCATCAAGCAGGCTAATTGGTTCGCTAGACCACGCTTTCGCGTCAGCGTTCCTCGTTGGGAAGAACACTGTCAAGCTATCTTTTGCTCTTGCACTCTTCGCCGGGTCTCTGTCCCGGCTGAGATAGCCATAGGGCGCGCTCGATATCTTTTCGAGCGCGTACCGCCCCAGTCAAACTGCCCGGCTATCGGTGTCCTCCTCCCGGAGTGAGAGTCGCAGTCACCGACGGGTAGTATTTCACTGTTGACTCGGTGGCCCGCTAGCGCGGGTACCTGTGTAACGTCTCCTACCTATGCTGCACATCGGCGACCACGTCTCAGCGACAGCCTGCAGTAAAGCTCCATAGGGTCTTCGCTTCCCCCTGGGTGTCTCCAGACTCCGCACTGGAATGTACAGTTCACCGGGCCCAACGTTGGGACAGTGAAGCTCTGGTTAATCCATTCATGCAAGCCGCTACTGATGCGGCAAGGTACTACGCTACCTTAAGAGGGTCATAGTTACCCCCGCCGTTGACAGGTCCTTCGTCCTCTTGTACGAGGTGTTCAGATACCTGCACTGGGCAGGATTCAGTGACCGTACGAGTCCTTGCGGATTTGCGGTCACCTATGTTGTTACTAGACAGTCCGAGCTTCCGAGTCACTGCGACCTGCTCCGTTCCGGAGCAGGCATCCCTTCTTCCGAAGGTACGGGACTAACTTGCCGAATTCCCTAACGTTGGTTGCTCCCGACAGGCCTTGGCTTTCGCCGCCATGGACACCTGTGTCGGTTCTCGGTACGGACACTATGCTCGTCTTTTCATGGGCCCCAGGTTGAATCACGTTTCCCTATACCGCCGTTCGTCCGCTTCGTACCATTACGGTTTCCACGGAGTTGGACGGTTCGACCGGGCGAAAACCCGGCGTGATCGACCCCAGGGCGTCAACTTTCACTGCATAGTGGCACGGGAATATTAACCCGTTTCCCATTTCGTCATAGTCGAGTTGCGGTATGACTTAGGACCGGCTAACCCTCAGCTGATCAGCAGTGCTGAGGAACCCTTATCCATTAGGCCGTCGGGGTTCTCACCCGACTATCGCTGCTACTATGGCCAGGATTTTCGTCACTAATCGGTCCACAGGAGCTCTCGCCCCCGCTTCCATCCAATTAGAGCGCCAATCTACTCGATTACCAGTATGAGTGGTACGGACAGGTCTCGGTGGTGGATTTGAGTCCCGATCATTTTGGGCGCCTCAAACCTCGGCCGGTAAGCTGTTACGCTTTTCTTAGAGGGTAGCTGCTTCTAAGCTCACCTCCCGGCTGTCTAGGGCTCGAGACCACCTTCAGAGGATTACACTTAATCCACACTTGGGGACCTTAACCTATCTCTGGGTTGTTCCCCTCCTGGTACACAGGCTTACCCCGCGCACCGGAATCCCCGCGTCAAACAGCGTCTGTAGGTTTGGAGTTTGACAGGTGTGCCGACTCCTCTCGGAGGCGGACACACCAATCGGTCGCTCTACCCCACAGACTACCTCGGCGGAGGTCATGCTTCGACATGTTTCGATTGGAACCAGCTGTTGCCGGACTCGATGGGCCTTTCACCCCTACACATAGATCACGAGAGGGTATTGTAGGACACCAACTCTAACAGACTTCCACGTGCCTTTCGGCACGCTTCATCTTGTCCATGCGTAGATCGTCCGGATTCGGGTCGTGTCCACATGGCTCCCCGCCCTTGAAGACGGCGGCCCTCGGGCAAAGCCCTGCGGCCATGTCGGTTTCCCTGTGCCTCCCCGGATGCTCCGGTTAGACTTGCCATACAGACACACTCCCTGGCTCGTTTTTCAAAACGTACGACAGAACATCGGCTTCCTGTAAGTCTTACTGGACGCTCGCGCGTCGGTCATTCGTTACAGGACCTTGTATGCCCTGTCGCTCGATCGCCAACTGATTTCATGCTCTATTTCGCCTCCCTTCTGAGGGTACTTTGCAGCGTTCGTTCACACTACTTGTTCACTATCGGTCTCAGGTTGTGTTTAGCCTTCGCAGTCGATGCCTGCGTTATTCGCGAGGGATATCCAACCCCCGCTACTCTGGCACTACCGCACAGCGTACTGGTCTTCAGTACGGGGTTGTCACCCTGTATCACGCTCTATTCCAAGAGACTTCGTGAAGACGGTCGGCTGATGAGAGGTAGCCCGGACACCACATTGCCCGTGAGGGCTTCGGTTTGGGCTGTATCGCGTTCACTCGCGGTTACTAACGACATCACGTTGCGTTTTCTTTTCCTCCCGATACTGAGATGTTTCAGTTCTCGGGGTTCCTCATTGCGCGAAGCAATTGTTAGAGAGATTCTCATTCGGAAATCCATGGTTCTTCGCCTCCGTGCGGCTCCCCATGGCTTATCGCAGCTTGGCACGTCCTTCATCAGCGCCTGAGCCGAGCAATCCACCAGCTGGCATAGTAGCCAACGTCGTTGTGACCCGTTCAACTGAACGAGTCCAGTGGACGCCTGGATCGCACGTACACACGGTTTCATATTCGCCCCCAAGGTGGAGATGGTGGGCGAATCGACCCTTCCCAGGCTCGGTTTCACCCGGCCTGGTGCATCTGTCGTCGTACCATATCCCATCGCCGTCCCACACTTAAGGGGCACGGTTCGGGGCTGGCACGTCGTATGGACCCACTGGGATTTGAACCCAGGGCCTCCGCCTTGCAAAGGCGGCGCTCTCCCGCTGAGCTATGGGCCCGGCAGATCCGCACGGTTGTTAGCCCTGATAGTTCATAGGTGCCCGGTCGACGGAGTTCTCGAACACCGAAAGGTGGGTCAGGCCAGAGGCCTGATCCCGATCAGTAGGAGGTGATCCAGCCACAGATTCCTCTACGGCTACCTTGTTACGACTTAAGCCCCCTTGCGGAGCCCAGATTCGACCGTCGCATGACGGCCTCATCCGGACCCCACTCGGGTGCTTTGACGGGCGGTGTGTGCAAGGAGCAGGGACGTATTCACCGCGCGCTTCTGACACGCGATTACTACCGAATCCAGCTTCATGCGGGCGGGTTTCAGCCCGCAATCCGAACTACGACTCCGTTTGGAGATTAGCGTCGCCTCTCGGCGTTGCATCCCACTGTCAGAGCCATTGTAGCCCGCGTGTTGCCCGGTCCATTCGGGGCATACTGACCTACCGTTGCCCGTTCCTTCCTCCGCTTTAGCAGCGGCAGTCCTCCTAGTGTACCCAACTACCTCAAGGGTATTGCTGGCAACTAGAAGTGCGGGTCTCGCTCGTTGCCTGACTTAACAGGACGCCTCACGGTACGAGCTGACGGCGGCCATGCACCTCCTCTCAGTAGCGTCGGGTAAAGTCGTCAACCTGACCGTCATTACTACTGTCGGGACCGGTGAGATTTCCGGCGTTGAGTCCAATTAAACCGCAGGCTCCTCCGGTTGTGGTGCTCCCCCGCCAATTCCTTTAAGTTTCATCCTTGCAGACGTACTTCCCAGGCGGCTCGCTTCTCGGCTTCCCTAGGGCGCAGCGCAGGCTCGTAGCCTACGGCACACCTAGCGAGCATCGTTTACAGCTAGGACTACCCGGGTATCTAATCCGGTTCGAGACCCTAGCTTTCGTCCCTCACCGTCGGGTCCGTCTTCCTGAGGTGGTTTCCCCATTGGTGGTCCGTCCAGGATTACAGGATTTCACTCCTACCCCGGACGTACCCCCCAGGTCTTCCGGCCCCAAGCCGGACAGTTTCCGCTGGACGCCGACGCGTTGAGCGCGTCGATTTCCCAACGGACTTGTCCGGCCGGCTACGGACGCTTTAGGCCCAATAATATCGGCCATCACTTGGACTGCCGGTATTACCGCGGCGGCTGGCACCGGTCTTGCCCAGTCCTTGTTCCTGTACCACCTTACGGTACAGAAAAGCGAGGGCTATATGCCCTCGCACTCGGAGTCCCCCTATCGCACTGTCGTGCAGTGTAAAGGTTTCGCGCCTGCTGCGCCCCGTAGGGCCCGGTATCTTGTCTCAGATACCGTCTCCGGGTTCTTGCTCTCACAACCCGTACCGATTATCGGCATGGTGGGCCGTTACCCCACCATCTACCTAATCGGCCGCAGCCACATCCTACAGCGCCGGAACGTTTCTAACTCTCGGCACTCCAGCCTGAGAGTTATATCCGCTATTGGCCTCAGTTTCCCGAGGTTATCGCGGTCTGTAGGGTAGTTTGGCCACGTGTTACTGAGCTATATGCCACGGGTCTAAGCCCGTGCGACTAGCATGGCTAAATCGGACTCCGATAGCAATGGCCTCCGGCAGGATCAACCGGAATGTATCCCGGCACAATGCCGGGGGGTTAGGCGGGATCACACCCATATAATGGGTGTGGTCGCTATCGAAGGGTGTTCGAGGACACCCGTCGACCGAGTGTCACCGAACTATCAGGGCTAACATCAGATCCCATCTTGACGGCGGACCGCAGGGGTGGAATCCTCATTTCTTCGGACCTGATTGTTGTCTCGAAGCCACCATAAAGGCTTCGAGTTTCGTTGGCGAGTCGATCCCGCCTGGTCCGTGTCGGCAGGGGTTCAACACCCCGACCGAACGTCGTTCGCGTTCATTCCGAGTGCCCTATTACACTTAAGGGCATCGGATGGGGCTCGCGTCGAACCGCACGACGCGAGCGACCTTCGCGTTCATTCCGAATGCCCTGTTACACTTAAGGGCGTCGGAACGAGTGCGTTCGTTCGGGGGCGTCGGCCCCTGTCCGCGTTCGCATTTCATTCCGATGGGTGAGCCACACTTAACCCCGTCGAAGGGAGTCGCCTACGGGACAAGATTACACGGGGGAGAGTGTTGCACACGACTGCAGACGGTCAGTACGGCGTGTCGGGAATGGGACGCCGAAACAGACGTCGACTCCGCGCGCGCACGAACAGTTACAGCAGCCGCTACCGGCCGGGCGTTGCACCGAAAATGTCGGGAATGCGACCTAGATCTCGTCTAGGTGTTCGACGCCCTGCTTCGAGACGTTCCCTTTCGTGATGTCGCCGGGCATCCAGTCGGGTTTGTCGTCGGGTGCTTCCTCGACCCATGCCCACGCCTCGTAGATGTGGACTTTGTGGGTTCCTTTCTCCCGTAGTCGTATCTCCTCAGGGTCAGCCTGATCTTCACCGTCGGCCGGCTCGAGTCGACGTGCTGCCTTCAGCGCAGCCTGTCGAGGTGTTCCGCCCGAGAAGACGCTCGATTCGTCACCGTCTTCGCGCAGTGCGAAGTTGCGCTTGTCACTGTCGGGTGCCATGGATTTCACCGCTCCATGCCAATTCAGCACATGGCAGAACATAAATATACCCCCCAATCCGCCCTCCGTCGGGGGGTACCTTTATAAATTGAAGCCATCACGTACCGGTTCAAACCAGCAAACCGGCCAGTTCAAGCCGAATATTCGGGTCGAAATCGTCACGCGCGTCCACAAAACCACCAGCCAGCGGCCGGCGGCACGGTAGACTTAAGTGTATCCTGCGGTGAAGTGCGGAGTAGGATAGCGCGATGGTGCGAAAGAAGAAGCTCAGCCCGAGTGGCGCCAAAGATGAGGACGGCGAGTACCACAACGTACATATCAACATTCACGAAGACGAGCTGGCCGTGGCCGGGATGGAGATCGGCGACGAGGTGTTCGTCCGCGTCCGTGACAACAAGATTATCATCCAGAAGGCCGACCCCGAAGAGGTCGAACACGACTTTTGAGGCACCATCGACGGTGACACAGTGCCACCGGGCGGAGATGCCGGAGCCATCGCCCGATATCAACCGGTCACCACTGTTTTTCGGGCCAACCGGACTACCATCACAATGAGACCCTACGATATCGCGAAACCACTCCTGTTTTCACTGCCAGCCGAAACTGCCAACCGGAGCGTCCACCGACTGCTGGAGGCAGTCGACGGAACGCGGGTCGCCGAGGCGATGGCCGACCGCTACACCGTCGCTGACGACCGACTCGCAGTGGAGGCGTTTGACCAGACCTTCGACAACCCAGTTGGGGTCGCGGCCGGCTTCGACAAGAACGCGACCATCCCCGGAGCGCTGGCGTCGCTCGGCTTCGGTTTCGCCGAGGTCGGCGGCGTCACGGCCGAGCCACAGGCCGGCAACGCCCGCCCGCGGATGTTCCGGCTCAGGGAGGACGAGGCCATCATCAACCGAATGGGCCTGAACAACGACGGGGCCATCGTCATCGGCGAGCGACTGAAGAACGTCGATGCGCCGTTCCCGGTCGGCGTCAACATCGCCAAGACCGAACACGTCGGAACGAGCGAGGCCCCCGACGACTACCGGACCACGTACGAACGCGTCGCCGAAGGCGGGGACTTCTTCGTCGTCAACGTCTCCTGTCCAAACTCGGAGGGCTTCGAGGAGCTCCAGAACCGCGACGCGATGGAAGCGATCCTCAGTGAGCTACAGGACGCTGGCGCGGCCCCGCTGCTCGTGAAGCTCTCGCCGGACCTCCCCGAGCCGGCAGTTGAGGATGCACTTGATCTGGTGACTGAACTCGACCTAGACGGCGTCGTCGCGACCAACACGACGACGGAACGGCCCGCCAGTCTGCGCTCGCCGAACGCGGTCGAGACGGGCGGCCTCTCGGGGAAGCCGATCGAGAACCAGGCGACCGAGATGGTCCGGTTCGTCGCCGAGCGCGTCGACGTGCCCGTCGTCGGCGTCGGCGGCGTCTCGACGGCGGAGGGTGCATACCGGAAGATTCGGGCCGGGGCTTCACTCGTCCAACTGTACACCGGCCTAGTGTACCGCGGCCCGTCCATCGCCCGCGAAATCAACGAGGGGCTGCTCGACCTGCTCGCGGAGGACGGCTTCGACTCGGCCGAGGACGCCGTCGGCGTGGACCTGTAGCCGGCGAATCTTGAAGTACAGTTACGGCGAACCGCCAGCATGGATGACAGTCCCCGCACCCTGCACATCGCCGCCTGGGACGACCGCTTTCTCGCGTGGCTCCTCGACATCCTGCTCGTCGGTGCCGTCCTCTCCGCACTTGGCGAGACCGCTGGCGTGTTCTCTCTCCTGGCCGGCGGCCTCTCGGGTACCACTCCGGTCACCGGCCTGAACGGGCTCGGGCTGTTCGTCTACTGGACAGTGCTCGAAGGCCGGCAAGGGCAGTCGGTCGGGAAAATGGTGATGAACATCGCCGTGACAGACGAACGCGGCAACGCCATCGATTACGGCACGGCAGCCATCGAGAGCTTCGGGAAGGCGTTCCTGCTCCCCATCGACATCCTCGTCGGCTGGCTTGCCTACGAGGAAGAGGGCCTGCGGCTGTTCAACAAGCTCTCCTCGACCATCGTGGTCGAAACCGACGAAGAGGCCACAGGAAAACCGAGCGACGTAGAGTACGTGTACCCGAGCGACAAGTAGAGCAGCGCGGAGAGAATTGGACGCTCACTCCGCTCGCAGTCGAAGCTATTCCAGCGCGTCCAGCCGGAACTCGAATGCTGCGACCGGCAGCTCCAGGTCGTGCTCGACGAGCACTTTCGGATGAATCTCGCCGATGACACCGGCCGATTCACCGTCGAGGACGACCTCGGCGGCGCGGCCGCCGATGAACGACGGATGCGTGGTTGGTGGCGTTTCGAGGTCCTTGTCGAAGGCGTCGGCGAGCGCCTGCAGGCGGGCCTTCGCGTCCTCGTATGAGGCGTCCGTGCGCGCGAGCGCGGCGGCAACAGTGCGGTGTTCGGCGACGCCGGTGTTCTCCGAGTCGTCGAGACCGGCGGCCAGCCCGATTTCGGCGAGGTCCTGCGGGTAGCTCCGGTGGGTGTTGTTTTCCAGCACCATCATGATGGACGGGAGCGCCCACGTCCGGAGAATGGTGTAGTCCTCGCTGTAGGGCTCCTGAATGGTGACCGGGTCGGTCTGGCCGACGACATCCCCGTCCGGGTTGTCGGGGTCAAGGCCCATTCGCTCGAAGTTCTCGGCCTCGTTTATCATGTGGAAGTTCAGCAAATCCTCGAAGCCCAGCCCGACCAGAGCGTCGCGGGCGGCGTCCTCAAGCCGAGACCGTTCATGCCGACCGCCGACCGTCGACACGTCGGGGTAAGTCGGTTCGAGGCTGTTGAATCCGAGCGCCCGGCCGATGTCGTCGATGATGTCCAGCGGGTGGATGACATCGACGCGGTACGGTGGGACCTCAACGTCGTATGCCACACCGTCGTCAGATTCAGTCTCGCTCGCGTCGAGGCCAGCGCGCTCGGCGTAGTCGATGACCTCGCGGCTATCCAGCGAGACGCCGAGGATGGACTCGATGCGGTCGTGCGTGACCGTCTTCGTCCGGACGGAGAAGTCCGGCCGTTCCAGCGTCTTGCCGGCGTACTCTCCGGGCGCGTCATCAGCGTAGGACACGTCGACCTTCTCGACCTGGCCGCCGCGGGCGGCGAGCGCGTAGCAGACGATATTACACATGTGGTCGATGGTCCACTGGTCGGTCCCGGTCATCTCGATGAACAGGTCCCGGGAGTCGACGCTGACCTCGGTCCGGCGGCCGTTGATGACCGGCGGGAACGAGAACAGGCCGATTGCGTCGTAGATGGCCGGGACGCGGTCGAAGTCGGCCACGAGGTCACCGTAGGTCTGGCCGGTTTCGTGAGACGCCATGACCTCGCTGGGGGTCATCTCCGCGTCGGCGTCCAGCGGGACGAACGTCGCCTCGTCCGGGTCGGCGCTGGTGTAGGTGATAGACTTGCCAGTCTCGTCCGTGACCGAGTCGCCTTTCAACATCGTCAGGTCGTGAACCCCAATCGCGCCTTTCGCCCGCTTGCGGCCCATCGTCGCGTGGAGCTTCTCCTGCAGTTGGATGAGCGACTCCAGCGCCGCTTCGTCCATATCCAGGCCGCGGACGATAGCGCCGGTGACGTAGGGACGCTCGTCGGGCTGGTCCTCGACCTCGATGCTCCAGTCGGCGCTGTTCGTGTTGGGGACCTCCACGCCGCGGTCGTCGCCGTAGTGGTAGCGCAGCGACCGCGCGACCCCCTCGACGGAAAGGCGGTCGAGTCTGTCGGGCGCGAACTCTAGCTGGAACTCGTCGTCCTCGGTCCAGCCCTCGAATTCCAGCCCGAGATTGAACAGGTCCGACTTGAGTTCGTCGTCGTCTTTTTCGTCGTGCCCAGTCAGATACCGTAGTTCATCGGGGTCGACGTCGACGACCGGCATCAGCGCATCACCTCCGTCTCCCGCAGCAGTTCAAGATCACAGAGCGTCCCGTGCACGTCGCGGATGTCCTCGAAGCCATACATGAGCATGAGTAGTCGTTCGAGCGAGAGGCCCCACGCCATCACGTCGCAGTCGACGCCGAGCGGCGTGAGCACCTCGTCGCGGAAGATACCGGAGTTGCCGACCTCGACGACCTCGCCGGTCTCGGGGTGGGTGCCGAACAGTTCGAAGCTCGGCTCCGTGTAGGGGTTGTAGTGGGGCTTGAATTCCAGATCAGTGATACCGAACTGTTCGTAGAACTCCGTAAACGTCCCCATCAGGTCCCGCACGGAGAGGTCCTCGGCCATCACCCAGCCTTCAATCTGGAAGAACTCGAGCAGGTGGGTCGGGTCGAGCGTGTCGTTGCGGTACACCTTCTCGACGCTGAAGTAGCGTTCGGGCGGGTCGAGTTCGCCGACCTGATGGCCCGAGAGATAGCGCATCGACAGCGAGGTGGTGTGGCCCCGTAGGTCCATCCCGCGGGCGATGTCCTCGGTCCACGGCGAGTGGTACCCCTCGCCGTCGGGGCCGACGCCGTCCCTGTGGGCCGAGCGGACCCGCTCGACGAGGTCCGGGGGGAGGTGGCCGATCTCCTCTGGCTCCTCCAGGGCGAACTGGTCCCAGTGGGTCCGCGCCGGGTGGTCCTGTGGCATGAACAGGCAGTCGTTGATCCAGAACTGGGCGTCGGCGTGGGGGCCCTCCATCTCGGAGAAGCCCATGCCGACGAGCGTGTCCTTCACGCGATTGGCCGTCTGGCGGAGGATGTGCTCCTTGCCGTGGCTCACGTCCTCGGCGTCGGCCTCGACGTTGTACTCGGTAAAGGCAACGTCCTCCCACTCGCCGCTGGTGAGCATCTCGGGGGTGAGCTGGTCAACCGTCTCGGCGGCTTCGACACCTTCCATCAGCGCGGTGACACCGTCGTCGGTGAGCTGGACCGAGCGGACGGTTTCCTCACGCACGTCGAGGAGCCCACGCCGTTCCAACTGCTCGAGCGCGTCCGCATCGGCGTCCTCGACACGCCCGTCTGCGACGGCCTCCAGTGCCAGCATCTCGGGGTCGGACCCGGGGTCGGCGTCTTGGTTGGCCGTGATTTCGCCGCTGTCGATCTCACCGTAAGCCTTGCGGGCGTAGTTCGAGAGCGCGATGTCGACCGCGCCGCCTTCGAGGCCAGACGCGCCGATGACCTGTCCCATCTGGACCGGACCATCAGCTGCGCCGGCGTCGATAGCTGCCTCGTAAAGGTCCTGTTCGGGCAGACTCTCGCGGACGTACTGGTCGCCTTCCTCGGTGAGTTCGTAGTGTTCCAGCGTCTCCTCGGAGACGGCAAGCAGTCCGTCGGCTTCGAGTTCGAACGCCGCTCTGGTGGCCGCTTCCGGCTTGAGGTCAGCCTCCGCAGCCACGTCGTCGATACGCCTGTCTTCCTGTGCGTCGGCGGCCTGCAGGACGGCCACCTGTGCCTGTGGTCGTTTCATACGGGTGTCTCGGTCTTGTGGGGATAACCGCGGGTCGCTCAGTTAACGGTTCTCACTTCCTGTTCGCGGTTTCGTCTGACCACGCCTCTCGACGCCGTCAGAGTCCACACACGATCAGGCAGCGAAGAAGAAGCCGAACCCCGGACTGTCGAGTGGCTGACGAGCGACGCCTGGGTGGGATTCGGGTGCCATATCTGAGCGATTGTGATTAGCGGCTAAAAGCGTTGTGCGTGTACTCGTCTCGACACGAAACATGTGTGGCGGCCCGGTTCTCAGTCCGCGCTCGTCGGCGCGCGGTCGGAGTCGAGGTCGATGTCGAGTTCCTCGAGCCTGTCTTCCCACTCAGCGCGTTTCTCCTGATGCTCTTCGAGGAACTGCTCCATCAGCTCGGCGGCCTGTTCTTTGCAGCCGCCACAGAGGCGTTCACCGCCGACGCACTCGTCGTAGACCTCTTTGGCGAACTCGTCGTCGTCGCCCGAGAGCAGATACGCGTACAGTTCATACACCGGGCACTCGTCGGCTTTGCCGCCTTTCTCCCGCTGTTCCTCGGCCGTGGAGCGACCGCCGGTAGTCGCCGATTTTACCTTGTCGTAGCCGTCCTCCGGGTCGTCCAGCAGCGAGATGTGGGAGGCTGGAATCGACGAGGACATCTTGCCGCCGGTGAGGCCGGTCATGAACCGGTGGTAGATCGAGGACGGCGGCTGGAAGCCGTAGCCGCCGTTGTCGAGTTCGACCTGGCGAGCCAGCTCCTCAGCCTCGGCGTGGTCCAGATCGAAGGTGTCGATGTGCTCGTCGTACACCCGTTTCTCGCCGTCGATGGCTTCGATGAGGGCCTCGAAGGCCGCCTCGGTGGCGTTGCGGTCGAGGAACCGGATTCGCGGGCGGAGCGGTTCCTTGCCCGCCTCGGCGAGTTTGGCGACGACGGACTCGCGGGCGTCGGCGGGC
Source organism: Haloarcula hispanica ATCC 33960 (assembly GCF_000223905.1). NCBI lineage: Archaea > Methanobacteriati > Methanobacteriota > Halobacteria > Halobacteriales > Haloarculaceae > Haloarcula > Haloarcula hispanica. The sequence goes on along the minus strand of NC_015948.1, from coordinate 205,827 downwards.
GCTGGCTGGTGGTCGCGCAGCCAGTCGGCGGCCTCGCCACACCGCGGCCGGTCGACGTCCTCGGCGTACTCCTCCCGAGCATCGTAGGCCTGCCGGAGCAGCGTCCGCTCGACGGCGTCGGCCTCGAAGCTGGCGAAGGCCTCCGTCACGCCGAAGAACCGCATCCGCGCGGCGAGGTCCCGGGCCAGCCGCATGTGCGGGTCCTGGTCCGGGCCGACGGGGATGACCGTCGGCTTCGGCCCGTCCAGTTGCGGGTAGAGGATGTCCGCCATCTGGGTGACGACCGACTGCATGTGGGAGACGTCCGTCTCGCCGTCGAAGTCGTAGATGGCCTGCAGTTCCGAGAAGTTCGCCTCCGCGCCGAGTTCGAACGCGAGGTCCTGCACCTCGCGGTTGTCGGACTGGCGGTACAGCGTCCCCTCATCGGGGTCGAATCCGAGCGCAAGCAGCGAAAGGACGTAGTCCGTCGCGTGCTCGTCGATTTCGTCCCAGGACAGCCCGCGGGCGCTGTGAGCTTCGAGGTCCGCGATGAGCGCATGTGCGTCCCCGCCCTGCTGTTGATGCCAGATGATTTCGTCGAAGACTAGCTTGTGGCCGATGTGGGGGTCGCCGGTCGGCATGAACCCCGACAGCGCGGCGAAGGGGTCGTCGTTGCGCATCGCTTCGGCGACCGGTCGGTAGTCTCGGTGGCCGAAGATGACGCCCCGCCGCATCAGGTAGTGGGGATTGGGAACTTCGGGGAGCACCTCGTCGAACGCCTCGATGCCGAACTGCTCGAACAGTTTGCGGTAGTCGGCGATAGTCGAGGAGCCCCAGGGGTCGAGCGTCGCCTCGTCGGCCCCTTCGGCCTCAGTGCCGCCGTCCGGTAGCACCGACTCGCCGCCGGAGCGGGCGTCAGGCTCCCGCCACGTTCCGCCCGACTGGCGGCGGTCCTCGTCGGGCGATGCGTCGTCGTGGTGGGAATCGTCTGTCGTCATGGATGTGCTCGGCTCGCGGTGAGCCACGTTACAGGTGCTTTGGTTCCGGTCGGCGCAAAAAGGGTTCGTTTCGGTGCGCCACACAGAGCGGCGTATCAGGGAACAGATGAATGACCACCGGCCGGTGAAGTGGCGACCAGATCAGGGCGTCAGCCGCTCGACGGCGATCCACTCGAGATCGTTGCCGTTGCCGCTATCGCCACTACCGTCGCCACCGTCCGCCGTGAGAGCGAACACCATCGTCTTCCGGACGCCGTGGGCCAGGCGAACGTCCAGCGCGAGGTCCCGCGGCTCGAAGCGGTGGTCGGCCGGCAGCACCCGCACCAGTAGCTCTGAGTGCCCAAGGTTCTCGGCACTTTCGACGTCGGCGTAGGTCCGGAAGTCCGCGCCGAATTTGAAGCCGGTCTTTGGCGCAACGCCGCTCGCTCGCAGCGCCGTATAGACGGCCAGCCGGCGGTCGAAGCGGTCGCCCTCGACCTCGCGACCCCGCCCGACGACAGCGTCGGCCCCGCCATCGACCGTGAGCAGCCCCTCCTGTGCGAGATACGCGGCCTCCACGAGCGAGAGCTGGACCGCGCCGTCGTCGCCAAGTTGCTGCCCGTAGAATGCCTGATCGTACAGCTCCGCCGGCGGTTCCCAGCACACCACCCGCTCTCCGAGCAGTTCACCCGCCGTCGCTGGGACGGCGGCGTCGCTGGTCCCGGAGACCTCGCGTCGGTCGGTATCGAGGTACGTCACTTCGCTCTCCTCGTCGACGACCGCCAGCACGCAGCCGCCCAGGGCCGTCGCGTCGACGGTATCACGCTCGCCGATAACCCGGACGCGGTAGGCCACTTCGTTGTCCCACGGCCCCTTTCCCCGCGGGTAGACCACGAAGTCCGCGCCCGCGGCGTCGTCGACCCATCCTTCGCGGGCGGGCGTGAGGTAAAAACCGCGGTCCCGCAGGTCTTTGTAGACGGCGAAATCGACCTCGGAGACGGCCGCCGACCCGAGGAACGCGCGGAAGTCCATCCCGTCGATGCTCTCGATATCTCCGCGGTAGAGGAGGTGTGCGGCCTCCACCGGGGACAGGTCGATGTCGCCGTTGCGGACCTTCCCGTAGCCGCGCGAGTCGTAGAACCGCTCGCGCGCCTCGTAGCCGGCCCGCACGACATCACCGTCGAGCGTCAGTTCCATGCTCTGACGTGGCTCCCGCGGCGACAAAGCCCCTGCGGGTCAGGTCTGTTTTCACAGTCGCGGACACAAAGGGCCAGAAAGCCCCGAGACGCTGGAGTCGGGGGCAGGTCTGCGCGCCTCGCTTCGCTGCGGTGCTTGAACCAGCCGCCTTCCGCCAGCGTCTCGCCCCTTTCATTCCCACCCAGTGTCGGTTGGGCAACACTGGCTAAGTAGACTCTCAGGAGGTTCAGAACTGTACCCCCAGCAAACACAGTCTTGAAACCTCACCCCAATTCCGAACAGGAGCTGTCCAGACACCGCGTTCCCCCGGCAGTTTCGAACAGCGGCAAGCCACAGTCACAGTCGCCGACGACGACGCCTGACGGGATCGAGAAGCCGGTGTCGCAGTCGGGGTAGTGCTCACAGCCGGCGAGCAGGCCGCCGCGGCGGAGCATCAACAGGTCACCGTCGCAGTTGGGACAGTCCCACTCGCGGTCGAAGGCCGCGGTGACAGCGTCGTCCAGCGAGTCACAATCCCGGTCAAGGCACAGTTCGAACGCCCGCCCGCGTTCCACCCGAAGCGTGGGGAGTCCGCAGTCGTCACAGCGGCCGCCGGTGACCGCGGCATCGCTCGGAATTCCGTAGGCGGCGTCACAGCCAGTACAGGTGACATCGCTTCGGGTGCGGACCAGCGTTCCGGCGCAGTCGGGGCAGTCACGCACCGGGACACCAGCGTTCGAGGCCGGATAGCGGGCACTGCCGTGTTCCTCGTGAGGGACCACCCGGAGGAGTTCGTCGCCGTCGCGGGCGGTCACCGCCCCGTCGTCGATGGTGACGCTTTCGGCGCGCGTGAGCCACGCGACCGGCTGATACCCTTCAGCATCATGAACGAGGACGGTATTGTCCGGCTTGACGACGACGAGCACGTCGCCGCGCTGCTCCCGCTCGCGCGTTCCCTCGAAAACGGTCGTACATTCGCCAGCTATCACACGGGTTCCGTCGTGCATGGGCCAACCTGGCCGGGTTCCGGTACTTAAACCCTCAGTCGGCGACAGGGCCCCGTCGAACGGTCACCGCTGCCGGAGTCGGAACAGCCAAAGCCGTCGCCGAGCGACAGGGGGGCAATGAGCGAACCACCGGCTGCAGTCTGTTTCGATATGGACGGCGTGCTCGTCCAATCCGAAGAGCACTGGGTCCGTGCCCAGCGCGAGGACATTCTTCCGACGGCCGCACCGAACGACGACATCCCTGTCGCCGCCATTACCGGTCGGAACTACCGGGAAGTGTATCCGGACCTCGATGCCGAGTACGACCTCGAAATCAGCCGTGAGGTATTCGAGAGTCTGTTCGAGAAACACGGCGAGCGGATTTACGGCGAAGAGGCGACCGTCCTCGACGGGGCACACGAGCTACTGGACGACCTGCGGGACGCTGGCGTGGCGCTGGCGCTGACGACCTCCGCGCCGTGGGCCTGGATCGACGTGGCCGACGAGCGCTTCGACCTCCTCTCGAAGTTCGACGTCGCCATCAGTGCCGGCGACATCGACGGCCCCGGCAAACCGGAACCGGACATCTACGAGCGAGGCGCGGCAGAACTCGGCGTCGCGCCCGAGGACTGCTGGGCCGTCGAAGACTCCACCGCGGGTGCACGCGCCGCCGTCGCCGCCGGGATGACGACCGTCGGATTCCGGGGCGACGGCGATGAGACGGACCTGTCGATGGTCCACGAGATCGCGGACGACGCCGCGACACTGCACGAGGTGCTGTTAGGCGGTGTATAACAGCCGAGTATAGTCTGTTTGCAGGGGCGGAGAGAGGGCAGACTCATACTCCGGCTGTAACTATTTCAAGAGATTCGCCACCCCGAAGTGACGATATTCGTCACAGACGTACAGCCGGCAGTATCAGGAGCGGTGGGTAATAGCGATCCGATACAGAACTGGGCCGGAGACCGGGAAGCGATACTGTTCGGGTATTAGTACGGTGTGCAGAGATTCGAGCGTCACGAAACAGCGTGAAATGCCGGCGTGGAGGGGAAAGACCCGGCCAGGTCAGGCGGGGTCACCGTATCCTCGGCCTGCCAGCAGGCCGAAGACGTTGAGGGCAACGACACCCACGAAGATGAGGAAGCTCTGACTGTCCAGCCCGCCCAGCAACAGCGGCGGATATGCCAGCGGCGTGACGATAGCCAGCCAGAACGCGATGAATTGCAAGGGACGAGTGAGTGACCGGAGGATGAGGCTACTGGGGGCGGCTTCCATCGGGGAACGGAAGGGCGATGCACTGGACATTGTGGGCTTCCTCACTTCTTCGTAAGAACCCATACCCCCATATAAACGCCAGACCCTTGGGGATAATTCGTGCTCTTTTCGGAATGTTAACCGGATTTCAGCACCTTTCAACGATATTTCACGGAGCGCTGTAACGCTTTTAGATTGCTTTATAAATTTTATCGAGCTATCTGATCGAGTTTCAGAGAGACAGTCGAAACGTCGATTACCGGACCAGCACGGATCGGGTTTCGGTAATCGTCGGGAGCGGTAGCGCGGGGAACGCGACTTCGACGGTGAACGTGAGTTCGTCCGCGTCCGCGCCGAAGACGGCAACCGGAAGCGTGGCCTCGCCGAGATACGACGGCTTGGCGGTCATCTCGCGCCCGTTAACCGTCACTCGCAGGCCCGCGCGGGCGCTGCCGCCGGTGTTCCTGACCGTCACCTCCCGCATGTCGTTGTCGCCGGGCGCGATTGTCCCGGGGAAATCGCCCCAGTCGATACTGATGACGGGGAGTTCCCGCGCGTTCGCGAGCACCTGTTCGGCGACGCCGTCCGAGAGTCCGGCACGGACGAGGCCGTCCTCGCCGGCTTCGACCACGTCGGCGGGCGACGTGAGCCCGGCGGCGGCGAGTTTGCCCGCTCGGCCGCTGCCGACGCCGTCGATGGCCGTCAGCCCCACCGCGTCGGCGCTGATGCCGTGTTCGACTCTGGCTTCGACCCGGCAGGCCAGGTTCGCGTAGCGGGCCGGCCCCAGCGTGTCGACGAACTCCCGCATCGCCGCGAGCAGGCGAAGGGCGTTCTGCCGGATGACCCACGCGTCGCTTTTGAGTTCCGTGGGCGTCGTCCCGGTCATGCCCGAGCGGAGGATGGCAAGCACCTTCCGCTGGCCGGCGTCGAGACTGTCGTCGACACTGTCTCCCAGCACCGCGTGGACAGCGTCCTCCTCGTCGGAGCGGGCGCTGACGCTGTCGAACTCCGTCGCGCCGGCCACCGCGGTCAGCAGGTCGTCCGCGTCAACGGAGACAGCGGAGTCCGGGTCGGCGGCGTCCTGACACCGTTCGGCGACATCCGCGAACCGGCGCGCGGTCGAGAGCCGGAGGTAGAACTTCGAGGCTAGCTGCCCGAGCCGCGTCGGTTCGACGTTGAGACCGTCCTGTTCGACGAAACCCTCGTCGACGAGTGCGGAAAGCGTGTCACTGACCCGGTTTCGGAGATCGCTGCCGGCGTCATACTCGTTGGGGGCCGACTGCGAGCGAGCATAGTAAAAAGTCGTGGAGAGCCAGTCCATCACGTCGTCCACGTCGTCGATGGTCCCGAGCGCGATTTCGGCGTTCAGGTGGGCGTCGAGTTCCGCCGCGAGCCGTGACTCGATCTCCTTGCCGTCCCGGAGCAGGCGGCGGTACTTGTCGGCGTCCGAGCGGTCACAGACGACCCAAGCGTAGCCCATGTCGTCGTAGCCGGGCCGACCCGCGCGGCCGAGCATCTGGAGCACGTCGAGCGGGCTCATGTCGACCTCGCCTTCAAGCGGGTCGTGGAGCTTCGTGTCCCGGATGACGACACAGCGGGCGGGGAGGTTCACGCCCCACGCGAGCGTCGAGGTCGAGAAGAGGAGCTGAATCTTCCCTTGCTTAAACCACTGCTCGACTTTGTTCTTGTCCTCGCGCGCGAGGCCGGCGTGGTGAAAGCCCACGCCGTCCAGCACGGACTGGCGGAGCGTGTCGTTCGAGAGGTCGGCGGCGTCGTTGTGGAAATCGTAGTCCCCGCGTGCGCCCATCGGAATATCCCGCTCGACAATTTCGTCACGGGCCTTCTTCGCGGCCTGGACCGTGTCCTGACGGGAGGAGACGAACACGAGCGCCTGGCCCTCCTCCCGGATGTGTGGCTCGGCGAGGTCAAGTGCCCGGTACAGCCGACGGTACTTGTCGGCAAAGGCGTTCTCGCCGTGGGAGTAGGTCTTCACGTCGGCGTTGAGTGGGACCGGTCGGTACTTCTCGCCGAAAGCAAAGGTCGTCTCGTCGGGAGCATCAAGCCAGTCGGCCACGTCGTCGATGTTCGGCATCGTCGCCGACAACGCCACGACGCGCGGGTCACAGAGCCGGCGGAGCCGCGAGACGGTGACTTCGAGCACCGCCCCCCGGCGGTCCGAGTCCAGCAGGTGGACCTCGTCGATGACACAGCAGTCCACGTCAGTGATGAACGAATAGCGGCTGGTCTCGTGTTTCCGGGTGGCCGAGTCGGCCTTCTCCGGCGTCATCACGAGGATATCGGCCCGCTCGGCGCGGCGGGGGTTCAGGTCCCGTTCACCGGTGACGACGTAGACGGAGTAGCCCATCTCCTCGAACCGCTCCCATTCGCTTTCCTTCTCGTTGGTGAGCGCGCGCAGCGGTGCGAGAAAGAGCGCGGTCCCGTCCTCGGCGAGCGTCTTGCAGATGGCCAGTTCCGCCAGCGCGGTCTTCCCGCTGGCCGTCGGCGCGCTGACGACGACGTTGTCGTCGCGGTTCAGCAGGGCCGGCAGGGCCGCCGACTGCATCCGGTTGAACTCCTCGAACGGGAAGGCATCGGCAAACTCGGGGAGCACCTCCGCGACCGCCACAGTCGGCTCGCTGTCGGTTCTGGATGACACGTCACAGTCGCGGTTCCGCGACGGCAAAGGCGTTTCTATGGGGGAGCGAACGTGTGTGAAAAGCGGATGCATTCTCTGGCTTCGCTGTGCAGTTCATCGGTGTGAGTGTCCAGCACACCTGGCAAAAAATTAACTCAGCTGGCTGATAGTGCGCAGGTGTGCCTCTCAGTGACCCCGAGGACTATTACGACGAGAACGACGAGAGCGAGTGGGACCGCCTGACAGCCACGCTACACGGGCAGTTGGAGTGGTCGGGGACCGTTGCACAGCTCGAAGCGAACCTCCCCGACACGGGACACGTTCTCGACGTGGGCGGCGGTGCTGGCCGGTACGCCGTCTGGCTGGCCGAACAGGGATACGATGTCACGCTTGTCGACCCCAGCAAGGGCCAGCGAGCTATCGCACAGGAGAAAATCGCCGAGCACGGGTACGAAGAGCGGGTGGCCGTCGAGGCGGGCGACGTGCGCGACCTCGGGTTTGACCGGGACGTATTCGACGCGACGCTGTGTCTGGGTGGGCCGCTTTCGCATATACTCGACGCTGACGAACGGGCAGCCGCCGTGCGGGAGCTTCACCGGGTGACGAAAGCCGGGAGTCCGGTGTTCGCCTCCGTCATGGGGCGGCTCAACTGGCTGGTGCTCTCGCTGGTCGGCGAGTCGGAACACCTCGTCAATGCGGCCGAACTCGCTGAGACGGGCGATTACGACCGCCCGTTCGTGGCGCAACTCGGGCACGACGCGGCGTTCACCGAGACCCATTTCTTCCGCGCCGATGAGTTCGAGGCGCTGTTAGAGGCGGGCGGAGTAACCGTCGAGACGCTGGTCGGGCTGGAAGGGCTGGCGTCAGTACTCGCCGCTCCATCGCTCCGAGAGACCGCTGCCGACCTGTCGGCACACGAGCGGGCCGGTGTTCAGGCGCTCGTAGACGAACTCCGGACGGACCGAACTGTCGTGGATATGTCCGCACATATGCTTGCGGTCTGCCGTGCCTGAGGTGGGCACGCGGGCAGTAGCGTTGATGTCCCTGAGTGCGCAGGTGGCGGTCGGTTCGGCTGAGCCGCCTAACCGCCCGACTGGCCTTCAACAAGGGATGTGACAGAGGACATGACCCCCGCACGTTTTTGACCGACCCAACCTAACTGCCGGTAATGAGTCGTTCGCGCAAGCCTGACTGGCTGAAGATGCGGCCACCGTCGGGCGAGCGGTTCACCGATATCAAGCAGACGCTCCGGGACCGCAACCTCAACACGGTCTGTGAAGAGGCCAACTGCCCCAACCTCGGAGAGTGCTGGAGCGGGCGCGACGGACCGGGGACGGCGACGTTCATGCTGATGGGCGACCGCTGTTCGCGGGGCTGTAACTTCTGTGATGTCGAAACCGGTGGGATGGACCCGTTAGACCCCGACGAGCCACAACAGGTGGCCGACGCCGTCGCGGAGATCGGGCTGGACTACGTGGTGCTGACCAGCGTCGACCGCGACGACCTGCCCGATCAAGGCGCGGGCCACTTCGCCGAGACGATCCGGGCCATCAAAGAGCGTGACCCGTCAATCCTCGTCGAGTGTCTCATCCCCGATTTCCAGGGCGAGCCGGAGCTCGTACGAAAGATCATCGACGCCGATCCGGACGTCATCGCGCACAACATCGAGACGGTCGACCGGCTCCAGTGGCCGGTCCGGGACCGCCGGGCGGGCTACGAGCAGTCCCTCTCGGTGCTTCGGCAGGTCGACCGCGAGAGCGATTGCTACAGCAAGACCAGCCTGATGCTGGGCGTCGGCGAGTACGCCCACGAGGTGTACCAGACGCTGTCGGACCTCCGGCAGGCCGGCGTCGACGTGGTCACCTTCGGCCAGTACCTCCAGCCTTCCCGCTCGCATCTGGAGGTCTCGGAGTACGTCCATCCGGACGCCTTCGACACCTGGCAGCGGGTCGCCGAGGAGGAATTCGACTTCCTGTACTGCGCCTCGGGACCGATGGTCCGGTCGTCATACCGGGCCGGCGAACTGTTCGTCGAGAGCGTCCTGCGTGAGGGCCAGAGTGCAGACGAGGCGCGGGCGAAAGTGCGCGCTGACAACTGATACATCGGAGTTATCACTAATAAATTGGGCAGATTTTAAACCGACTCAGAATGTCTTAGGCACCCATATTCCCAGTAATACCTACGTCGGAGATGTTTTTCAGCCCCGCGAAAGCTCTAAAGGTAGTGCGAGTGAACAGTCGTCGTATGCCACTTCGACGGAGGCGGTTTCTATGAGTGTCCTCCAGCGCGACCCAGCGGACAGGGTACAGATTCTCGATGAAGACGGGACAGTGGTCGACGGCGCAACGGTGCCGGACCTCTCGGACGACGAACTGGTGGAGATGTACCGGTATCTCAAACTTGGCCGGCACTTCGACCAGCGGGCGGTGAGTTTGCAACGACAGGGCCGGATGGGAACGTACCCCCCCATGTCGGGACAGGAGGCCTCGCAGGTCGGCAGCGCCTTCGCGCTGCGAGACGGCGACTGGGCGTTCCCGAGCTACCGGGAACATCTCGCAATGTACGTCAAGGGATGGCCACTGTCGGACGACCTGTTGTACTGGATGGGGTCGGAGTCGGGTAATTCGCCGCCGGAAGACGTTCAGGCGTTCTCGTTTGCGGTCCCGATTGCGACACAGATCCCGCACGCGACCGGGGCCGCGTGGGCATCGAAACTCAAGGGCGATGACACCGCTGCCCTCGTGTACTTCGGTGACGGTGCGACCTCCGAGGGCGACTTTCACGAAGGCCTGAACTTCGCTGGCGTGTTCGATGTGCCAGCGGTGTTTTTCTGTAACAACAACCAGTGGGCGATTTCGGTGCCACGGGAGCGCCAGTCGGCCAGCGAGACGCTCGCCCAGAAGGCCAACGCCTACGGCTTCGACGGCGTCCAAGTCGACGGAATGGACCCGCTGGCGGTGTATCAGGTGACCCGCGAGGCCGTCGAGAAGGCACACGACCCGCCCGAGGACGGGCTCCGCCCGACGATGATCGAGGCAGTGCAGTACCGCTTCGGCGCGCACACGACCGCCGACGACCCGTCGGTGTACCGCGACGACAGCGAGGTCGAGCACTGGAAGCAGAAAGACCCGATTCCGCGGATGGAGGCGTTCCTCAGAGACCAGGGCCTGCTCGACGACGAGCGGGTCGACGCCATCGACGAATCGATTCAGGAGGAGGTGGCCACAGCTATCGACGAGGCAGAGGCGACCGAGCGACCGGAACCGGAGGAGATGTTCGCGGACGTGTACGCGGAGATGCCACAGCGACTCGAACAGCAACTGGACTACCTCGAAGACCTGCGCGAGCGACACGGTGACGAGGTGCTACTGGAATGAGTACACAGAACGCAGACACACAGAGTTTGACGCTCGTACAGGCCGTCCGTGACGGCCTCTACGGCGAGATGGAACGGAACGAAGACGTGGTCGTGATGGGGGAAGACGTCGGGAAGAACGGCGGCGTCTTCCGAGCGACACAGGGGCTCCACGAGGAGTTCGGTGACGACCGGGTCATCGACACACCGCTCGCGGAGGCCGGCATCGTCGGGACGGCTATCGGCATGGCCGCCTACGGGCTCCGGCCGGTGCCGGAGATGCAGTTTTCCGGGTTCATGTACCCCGCGTTCGACCAGATTGTCAGTCACGCCGCCCGACTTCGGAACAGGAGCCGCGGCCGATACAATTGCCCGCTCACCGTTCGCGCGCCCTACGGCGGCGGCATCCGCGCGCCGGAACACCACTCCGAATCCAAGGAGGCGTTCTACGTCCACGAGGCGGGGCTGAAAGTCGTCGTCCCGTCGACGCCGAAGGAGACGAAGGGGCTACTGACGGCGGCCATCCGGGACCCGGACCCCGTCATCTTCCTCGAACCGAAGCTCATCTACCGGTCGTTCCGCGAGGAGGTCCCCGACGACCCCTACACGGTCGAACTGGGCGAGGCGAAGGTCCGTCGTGAGGGGAGCGACGTGTCCGTGTTCACCTGGGGCGCGATGACCCGGCCGACGGTCGAAGCCGCCGAGGAACTGGCCGAGGAGGGCATCGACGCAGAGGTGATCGACCTGCGAACGCTGTCGCCGATGGACACTGACGCCATCGTCGAGTCGTTCAAGAAGACCGGGCGAGCGACTGTCGTCCACGAAGCCCCCAAGACCGGTGGGCTGGCCGGCGAGATTATCGCCACCATTCAGGAGGAAGTCCTGCTGTATCAGGAGGCCCCCGTTACGCGGGTGACCGGCTTCGACGTGCCCTACCCGCTGTACGCCTTAGAGGACTACTACCTCCCCGAACCCGCCCGCATCAAAGACGGTATCAGAGAGGCAGTGGAGTTCTGACGCATGTTCGAGTTCAATCTCCCGGACCTCGGTGAAGGGGTCGCAGAGGGTGAGGTGCTGACCTGGCACGTCTCGCCGGGCGACGCCGTCACCGAGGATCAGGTCCTCGCGGAGGTAGAAACCGACAAGGCCGCCGTCGACGTGCCGTCGCCGGTCGACGGCGTCGTGCAGGAACTGCACGCCGAAGTCGGCGAGATGGTACAGACCGGCGAGGTGCTCATCACTATCGACGAGGCGGGCGATGCCGAAGCGGCCGACGCGGCGGCTGGCAGTGCGGCCGACGCCGAATCGGCAGAAGCTACCACAGAGGCAGTAGCCGACGACACTGCGAGCGAAGCCACAGCGGCCGATGCGTCGGACCAGTCGGACGCAAGCACGGCCGACGGCCGCGTGTTCGCCTCGCCGAGCGTTCGCCGACTCGCCCGTGAGAAGGGGGTCGACATCGCGGCCGTCGACGGGAGCGGGCCGGGCGGTCGCGTCACCGAGGGGGACGTCGAGGCGGCCACGGCGTCAGCCGATGAGACGGCTGACAGTGACGACGGCCCCACGTCGGTCGTTTCGGAGGCGTCCGACGACGGGGACGGCCCGACCACAGCAGTTTCGCAGGTCGACGATGCGGACACAGACGACGGGAATGCTGTCAAGTCAGCCGTCAGAAGTGTCTCCGGTGACGGACAGGCGGCCGCCAATCGCGACCAGACGCTGGCGACGCCGGCAACCAGAAAGGCCGCCCGCGAACTCGACGTGAACATCGACGCCGTCCCGACCGACCAGACCCGGGACGGCCAGCCCTACGTCGACGAGTCGGCCGTTCGGACGTACGCGGAGGCACAACAGGCCGCGCAGGCGGCTGATGCCGAAGCCGTCAGCGCCGAAGGTGGTGCGGCGGGAACGGCAGCCGAGGCGGGCGGCGCTGGGGCCGAAACGACAGCCGTCGAGACAGGCGACGGCGAGCGCCGCGAACCGTACCGTGGCGTCCGTCGGTCCATCGGCGAACAGATGGCTCGGTCCCGGCGAGAGGTGCCCCACGCGACCCACCACGACCAGGTCGACGTGTCCGGCCTCGTCGAGGCACACGAGCGACTACAACCGCTCGCCGAGGAGCGCGACGTCACGCTGACGTACACGCCCTTCGTGGTGAAATGCGTCGCCGCGGCGCTGGACCAGCACCCGGTGCTCAACACCGCGCTTGACACCGAAAACGAGGAAATCGTCTACAGGGACGTCCACAACATCGGCGTGGCGGCAGCGACCGACCACGGACTGGTCGTGCCGGTCGTCGACGACGTGGACGGGAAGTGCCTGGTCGAACTCGCAGACGAGATCAACGACCTCGTCGGGCGGGCCCGAGAGCGTGACATCGAGCGGTCGGAGATGCAGGGCGGGACGTTCACCGTCACGAACTTCGGGGCCATCGGCGGCGAGTACGCCAGCCCGATAATCAACGTCCCAGAGACGGCGATTCTCGGGATCGGGGCGCTGAAGGAGCGGCCGGTGGCCGAAGACGGCGAGGTCGTCGCAAAACCCACGCTCCCGCTCTCGCTAGCAATCGACCACCGCGTCATCGACGGGGCAGACGCCGCACGCTTCGTCAACACGCTCAAGGAGTACCTGACGGACCCGACGCGACTCCTGTTAGAGTAGCCACTCGGGTTCGCAATCGAAACCGAAACGGGTCACTGGAACGACAGGGCTGGTGATGCCCTCCACGAGAGACACATGGGTCTGGTACGGATTAGCCGCGCTGTTCGTCTTGCCGCCGGGGTGTATGGCCCTCTCCCGGCTGTCGATGGACCTGTTCATATCGTCAGGGTCGGCCGGTGAAGCGAGTCTCGGAACGTTCCTCGGCGCGTTTGCTCTGACCGTCCTCGCCAGTTGGGCGAGTGTGCTGTTCAGCCTGCTTCTCACGGTCGGCCTCTTTCTCGACAGTCGACAGCTCCGGCGGACCGACGGCGACTGGTCCCCGACACCGCTGTATGCCCTCGCCGGCATCGTCCACGGGGTGGGATCGACACTGCTCGCGGCGTTTGCGGTGTCGGTACCGGTCGTCGGCTATTATCTGTATCGCCGGCGCACGCGAGACACGACAGCGAGGTGAAGGGCGATAGCTTTTCACGGACCCGGACGAGGCACCGGTATGGTCGTCGGAGATGTCACTACGGGAACCGAACTGCTTGTTATCGGCGGCGGTCCGGGCGGCTACGTCGCCGCGATCCGGGGCGCGCAACTGGGACTGGACACGACGCTCGTCGAGCGGGACGCCTACGGCGGGACCTGCCTGAACCACGGCTGTATCCCCTCGAAAGCGCTCATCTCGGCCTCGGACGTCGCCCACGACGCCCGGCAGGCCGAATCGATGGGTGTGTTCGCGGACCCGGCCGTCGACATGGCCGGGATGACAGAGTGGAAAGACGGCGTCGTCACACGGCTGACACGGGGCGTCGAGTCGCTGTGTGAGAGCGCCGGCGTCAATCTGGTGGAGGGGACCGCCGAGTTCATCGACGACGGGACGGTCCGGGTCGCCCACGGCGGCGATGGGCAAGGCTCGGAGTCGCTGTCGTTCGAACACGCCATCGTTGCGACAGGGAGCCGACCGATGGCGGTCCCCGGCTTCGAGTTCGACGGCGGGCACATCCTCTCTTCGAAGGACGCGCTCGCGCTCGAATCGGTCCCCGAGAAGCTGCTCGTCGTCGGCGCGGGCTACATCGGCATGGAGCTCTCGACGGTGTTCGCGAAACTGGGCGCGGAGGTCACGGTCGTCGAGATGCTCGGCGACGTGTTGCCCGGCTACGAGGACGACGTCGCGGCGGTCGTCCGCGACCGCGCCGAGGACCTGGGTATCGATTTCAACTTCGGCGAGGCGGCCGACGACTGGGACGAGACAGAGGAGGGCATTCGCGTCCAGACCGTCGACGAAGACGACGCGGTCACCGAGTATAACGCCGAGAAATGTCTTGTCGCGGTCGGGCGCGAACCGGTCACGGACACGCTCGCGCTGGAGAACATCGACCTCCAGACGGACGAGAACGGCGTCATCCCGACCGACGACCAGTGCCGGACGGCGTACGAGTCGGTGTTCGCAGTCGGCGACGTGGCCGGCGAGCCGATGCTTGCCCACAAGGCGATGGCCGAAGGCGAGGTCGCTGCGAGAGCCGCCGCCGGCGAACCCGCCGCGTTCGACCATCAGGCGATTCCCGCCGCAGTGTTCACCGACCCCGAAATCGCCACCGTCGGGATGACTGAGAGCGAGGCCGAGGCGGCGGGCTTCGACCCGGTCACTGGGCAGATGCCGGTACGGGCCAACGGCCGCGCGCTCACGGTCAACGAGAAGGAGGGCTTCGTTCGCGTCGTCGCTGATGCTGACGAGGAGTTCCTGCTCGGAGCACAGATCGTCGGCCCGGAAGCGTCGGAGCTTATCGCCGAACTCGGGCTGGGTATCGAGATGGGCGCGCGGCTTGAAGACATCGCCGGGACGATCCACACGCACCCGACGCTCTCCGAAGCGGTCCACGAGGCGGCCGCGGCGGCACGCGGCGAAGCCGTTCACACGCGCTGAGAACGTGTGGGGCTGGTTCACGAAGGCCCAGTCAAACACAACTCTGTGGGTGTTTACTGACAGAGAGACAGAATCTTGCGCCGTGCAAAAGGGTTATATTGTGGATTGAGTAAACTGTCGGTGACTAGGAACCGGTAAGATATGTCTACTGACTCAGAGCCCGACGATACCATCGCCCAGGCGATCATTTCGGGGTCGACGTACGAGCGACTCCGTTATGAACGCCACTCGTATCTCAGACAGACCGTCCCGCGAACGCTCGCACTCCAGAGCGCCCTGCTTGGTGCGCTGGCACTGTTACTACCGATCTACGGTCTGTATCCGGACAGCACCGCGGCGTTTCTCCCGGCAGTTGACCCCGCCGTCGCCTCGCCGAAGGTGCTGTTGCTCGGGCTGTTCGGCGGGTTCTTGCAGTTGTTCGGTGCGACGTTGCTCGTCGGGTCAGTCCTCTACCGAGTCCGGCTTGCCCCGCTGACTGAGCGACAGGCGCACGCGGCGCTCAACGCCGAGGACTTCGCGCGCTACGTCGGCCTCGGGACCGGCGGACTGGCAATCGTGCTCTCGCTTTGCCTGTTCGCTGTGGGGCTTGGCGGCGGTGACGCAGTGTCCGCATACGTCGCGTTCACGGGTCGAAACCCGTTCGTCGACTCCGGGTTCGGCCTGTCGGTTGCAACGGTCTCGCTGCTCGCCTTCGTCGCCAGCGTGACGGTTTTTTACGCCTCGCGATACCTTCTCGTTCACCTCGCGCTGTTCCACCGTAGCAACGAGTGAGGAGTGTCACCGGTAGCGATACAGCAGTGGCGAAATTCCACGTCCGTGAAAAGTCGAGGACGCCGTCAGTTAGTCGCAACGTCGTTGATACCTGACTGTATCAAGAACCACGAAATGGGACCGAAGACGACGAACAGCAGGAACAGGACCACACCACTCTGGTCGGTGACGGCTTCCGCCGCGTTTGAGATCTGCCAGATCCCGATGATGTTTACGAGAGGAATGACTGCCAAGATAGGAGTCAGGTTCTGGTCTGTCCCTGCATCGAGTTGCTTGGCGGTCTTGTACAGCCAGTACAGGCCATAGAGCGTTCCAGTCACGACAAACAGGACGACCTGCAGGCCGAGCGATCCGTCTTCGAACGCGGTTGCGTCAGTCACTTGCGGTGATGCTGACATACAGTCGCTATTCGCTCACGCTTGCTGAAAAAAGTACACCCGCTGTAGATTCGCAAGCAGTCGGACGGGTGCCTGTCTGGCACGGCACTGACGAGGACCTGGCACGGTTGTCCTGAACGGCGGCTGACGCCACCGAGACAGCGTCAGACGGATACCGCGACCGCCCCGGCACAGCGCTTGCCGATGACCACGGTTCTTTTGGTTCCCACCGCTGTACCCCGGGTATGACCACTGTTACCCTGGGTCCCGAGGGGACCTACTCCCACCGCGCCGCACAGGCAGTCACCGACGACGAGATATCCTTCTCCGAGTCGGTGACCGCCATCGTCGAAGCCGTCGCCAGCGGCGAGGCCGAGCGCGGCGTCGTCCCCGTCGAGAACAGTATCGAAGGCTCCGTCACCGAATCGCTCGACGCCTTCGCGGAGTACGACGTTGCCGTCGTCGAGGAGATTATCACGCCGATCCGCCACGCGCTGCTCGCACAGGACGAGTCGTTCTCGCTGGTGGCCAGCCACGCCCAGGCGCTGGCCCAGTGTCGCGGCTGGCTCGACGAGCACTACCCCGGCGTCAACGTCGAGGCCGTCGCGTCGACGGCCCGCGGCGTCGAACGCGCCCGCGGCGACCCGGACATCGCCGCTATCGGCCACCCCGAGAACGCGACCAACGGGACCGAACTGAAGGTGCTCGCCGAGGACATCCAGGACCGGTCCTCGAACGCCACCCGCTTCGTTGTCGTCGCCCCGAAGAGCGAGCGCAGCGAGGCCGGCGGCAAGACCTCCTTCATCGTCTACCCCGACGTCGACTACCCCGGCCTGCTACTGGAACTGCTGGAGCCCTTCGCCGACCGCGACATCAACCTCACCCGCGTCGAGTCCCGGCCCAGCGGCGAGCGCCTGGGCGACTACGTCTTCCACATCGACATCTCGGCCGGCCTCTACGAGCAGCGCACGCAGGACGCCCTCGCCGACATCGAAGACATCGCCGAGAAGGGCTGGGTCCGCCGGCTGGGGTCGTACGACTCGCAGACGGTCGTCAACTGAGTCAGCGGGACACCGCCGGCCCCGTTCAAGCGTTAAGTCCCGGGCCCGTGTACCCCCGTGTATGTCTGACCGCGATCCGTTCAGCGAGATCGAGCGCGCGTTCGATATGCTGGGAGAGCAATTCGGCGTCGACATGGGCGCTATTCCAGTGGATGTCGTCGACGAGGGCGACGCTTTCGTCGTCCACGCGGACCTCCCCGGCTACGAGAGCGAGGACATCGATGTCCAGCTCGTCGAGGACCGCAAGCTCACCATCAGCGCCACGTCGAGCCAGGAGCGGGAATCGACTGACGGCCAGTATGTCCAGCGCGAGCGCCGCCAGCAGTCGATGAGTCGGTCCGTTCCCCTCCCCGAAGCCGTCGACGACGATGAGACCACCGCGAGCTACGACGACGGCGTCCTCACCGTTCGGCTGGCGAAGGTCGGACACAGCGAGGACGATAACGGGACGGATATCCCCGTAAACTGACGATGGTACTCGAACCCGGCACGGACGTGCCGACGATCAGGGCGACGAACCAGCACGGAAACCCGGTCCAGCCCAGCTTCGAGCAGCCGACAGTGCTGTACTTCTATCCGGCGGACGACACGCCGGGGTGTACGACGGAGGCGGAGCAGTTCGAGGAGCACGCAAACCGGTTCGAGGACGCCGGCGTTTCAGTGTACGGCGTCTCGACCGACGGCGTGGAGAGTCACCGTGACTTTGCGGAAAAGAACCACATCAGTTTCGATCTGCTAGCCGACCCCGAGGGACGGCTGTGTGAAGCGTTCGACGTGCCGCTGGTCGACGGGCGGTGCCAGCGGACGACGTACGTCATCGCGAAGGAACGCGTCGTCGCCGTCTACGAGCGGGTCGGCCCCGACGGCCACGCGGCGAGCGTCTTCGAGGACCTCATTGACACCGGCCTGGTCAGGGCCGAGTAGGGCTCAGAAAGCGATAGCACGCCGACGGGCTACTCGTCGATGTCGATGGCCGGGCGACCGGGACCGGCTTTGCCGACGAGGTCGGGGTCCGCTTCCGCTGGTCCCTGCACGACCACGTCAGCGCCGAACTCTCGTTCGACGAGCCACGCGGCACGTTCGAGCGCCGCCTGTTCGCGCTCGGGTGGCAGTTGCTCGTCCAGCGACTGCGCGCGGCCGGCCAGTTCCTTGGCGAAGTCCGCGGCCGCCTCGCCCTGCTCGCGCAGGTCCTCGTCCTGCATGACGGTGCCGACGACGTTGCCGTCGGCGTTCCGAGCGAGGTCCAGCACGCGGTGCTTCCACTCCGGCGCGACCGCGAGCGTGATGGTCTGTGGGTCCTCGATGCCGACCGTGTCGACGATATCGCGGATGTCCTCGCGGGTGTTCTCGACCAGCCGGCGCTCCATCTCGTAGTCTTCGGGGGCTTCAGCAGCCGGCCACTCGGCCTCTGCGATGAGGTCGTCGTGGCCCAGTTCGGCCCACATCTCCTCGGCGGCGTGGGGCGCGACCGGGGCGAGCAGTTTCGCCGCCGTCGCCAGCCCGCGCTCGAAGGTGTCGGCGTCGGGGGTGGTCGCTTCCTGATAGCGGCGCAGCAGCGACACCAGTTCCCGCACGGCCTGGAGCGCGTGGTTGAAGCGGAAGTCCTCGAACTCGACCGTCGCGTTCGCCGCGGTGGCGTCGATTTCGCGGGCGACGTAGTCCGCGATGTCGTCACCGTTCGCCAAGTCTGTGGCTGTCTCCGCCTCGCCGTTGGCGTATTCCGAAACCAGCGTGTACACGTTCTGGAGGAAGCTATGAGCAGATTGGACACCCTCAGGACTCCAGGCGAACTCCTTCTCTGGCTGGGCGGCCTCCATGATGAACAGCCGGGCCGTGTCCGCGCCGTACTCCTCGATGATGCGCTGGGGTGAGACGCCGTTATCCAGGCTCTTCGACATCTTGTTGCCGTCCTCGCCCAGCACCATCCCCTGGTTCGTGAGGTTGGTGAAGGGTTCGCGGACGCCGTCGACCATGTCGAGGTCGTCCAGCACCTTCGTGAAGAAGCGGGCGTACAGCAGGTGCATCACGGCGTGTTCGATACCGCCGACGTACTGGTCGACCGGCATCCAGTCGCTGGCCCGCTCGGCGTCGAAGGGGGCATCCGCCATCTCCGGCGAAGTGTATCGCAGGAAGTACCACGAAGAGTCGACGAAGGTGTCCATCGTGTCCGTCTCCCGCACCGCGTCGGCCCCGCAGTCGGGGCAGTCGACGTGTTTCCACTCCTCGGCGGCGTCCAGCGGATTCCCGGTGGTGTGGACGAACTCCGGCAGTTCGACAGGGAGGTCCTCATCGGGGACCTCGACGTAGCCGCAGTCGTCGCAGTGAATCATCGGAATCGGGGTGCCCCAGTAGCGCTGACGGGAGATACCCCAGTCGCGGAGGTTGTACTCCGTGCGGTGCTCGCCGTCGAACTCCTCAACGAAGCGGTCGCGGGCTTCGTTACTACTGAGCCCGTCGAACTCGCCGCTGTTGACCAACAGGCCGTCTTCGGGATACGCTGCCTCTTGCACGTCGATGTCCTCGGGGTCGGCGTCGGCGTCCTCGGTGGGTTCGACGACCTGTACGATGTCGATGTCGTGGGCCTCAGCGAACTCGTGGTCGCGCTCGTCGTGGGCCGGCACGGCGTACAGCGCGCCCGTCCCCACATCGGTCAGCACGTAGTCCGCGACGTAGACCGGAATCTCATCGCCGGTAGCAGGATTGACGGCGTACTCGCCGGTGAATACGCCGGAGGTCACGTCGAGTTCGTCCTCGTCGGCCTGTTCGGCCGTTTCGATGTACTCCGCGACTTCATCGTTGCCCTCGGCGATTTCCTGTGCGACAGGGTGGCCCGGAGCCAGCGAGAAGAACGTCGCCCCGTGGATGGTGTCCAGACGGGTCGTGAAGATGTCGACCTCGCCGTAGTCGCCGACCTCGAAGGCGACGCTCGCGCCCGCCTGCTTGCCGATCCAGTTGCGCTGCATCTCCCGGACGTTGTTCGGCCAGCCGTCGAGGTCGTCTAAGTCCTCCAGCAGTTCCTCGGCGTAGTCGGTGATGGTGAAGAACCACTGGTCCATCTCGCGGGCCTCGATGGGCGTGTCACAGCGCCAGCACAGTTCTTCCTCGCCCTCGACCTGCTCGTCGGCGAGGACAGTCTCACAGGAGGGACACCAGTTCAGCTCGGCGGCCTGTCGCTCGACCAGCCCCGCCTCGCAGAACTGTTTGAACAGCCACTGGTTCCACTGGTAGTAGTCGGGTTCACAGGTCGCGAGTTCGCGGTCCCAGTCGTAGCCAAAGCCCATCTCAGTGAGCTGGTCGCGCATCGAGTCGATGCACTGCATCGTCCAGTCCCGCGGGTTGGTGTCGCGTTCCTCGGCGGCGTTCTCAGCCGGGAGGCCGAAGGAGTCCCACCCCATCGGGTGGAGGACGCTCTCGCCGCGCATCCGCTCGAAGCGGGCGTAGGCGTCCGTGATAGTGTAGTTCCGGACGTGGCCCATGTGGAGGCTCCCGGAGGTGTAGGGGAACATCGCCAGGACGTACTCCGGGTCGCTCTCGTCGTCGTCGATCCGGAACACGTCGGCCTCGTCCCACGTGCGCTGCCACCTAGGTTCGATCTCCGTGTGATCGAACCCCCGCTCGCGTTCCTCACCGGTCGTGGTCATGATATCGGAACATCCGGCAGCGACCGTGCTATACCTTTCCCTTCGGGAGGCTATCAGGGGCCGCCGCACGAGCCCACAAGCCGAATGGATGTGAATCCGGGGGACCGGCGTACCACAGAGCGGTAACGTCGCCACAGGTCGACCAGCCGCCCGCTATGCCTGACAGTCGACGTTGCCGATGTCGAATCGAGCGCCGCCCGACTCGCTCTCGGACATGGAGATCGTCCAGCCGTGGTCCGCGGCGACCCGGCGAGCGACGTAGAGTCCGAATCCGGTGTTCTCCGGGACAGCGGTGTGGCCCGCGTCGAACACGCGCTCCGGCGGTTCGACATCGATGCCCGGGCCGTCGTCGGCGACGAAGAAGCCGTCGGCCGTCGTACCGACGGTGACGGTAACCGACGGGCCAGCGTGTTCGAGCGCGTTCTGGAACAGTATCTGGAGCAACAGCCCGGCGGACTCCTGATCGGCGACAATGCGGGTGTCCCCGTCGAAAGTCAGGCACGCCTCACTGCCGGCGAGGGTGTCCCACACCTCCCGACTGAGACGGGAGAGCCAGACGTGTTTTCGCTTCGGGACCTGTTCGATCTCGTCGCGCTGGCTCGAGCCATTCGGATCGCTCGTGGAGAGTTCGACCACGGTATCGATAATCGTCGAGATCTGGGAGAGCGACTCCTCGATGTCGGCGGTCGAATCGTCACAGTCAGCCAGTTCTTCGAGTCGCCCGTAGGCGATCTGGAGTTCGTTTCGAAGCTCGTGAGACGCCACGAGTGCGACTTTCACCATCCGTTCGTGCTGGCGGCGAAACGCGTGCTCGCGGAGCTTTCGCTCCGTGATATCCTGAGTGTGTCCGACGATTCCCCGAACGTTCCCAGCGGAATCGTACCACGGCATCTTGCGGGTGCGGACGTACGACGCGTCGAGATCGAGGAACTCCTCCACTTCGATCCGGTCCGTGTCGCCCTCGATGACGTCCATCTCATCACGCAGGGCCGCTCTCGCGTGTTCATCGGCCAGTTCCGGGACCTCGACGTCGGTGAGGCCAAGCCGGTCGGTCGGCTCGTTGAACCCCCGACCCAGCAGGACGTGTCGTGCCTGCTCGTCTTTCGCGTACAGGTGGTCCGGCAACTCGTTGAACAGGGAGAGCAACAGCGTCTCCATCGGGGACGGCGGGCGTCCGGCAACAGTCGGTGGCTCAGCGTCGAGACTGTTCCGGAGGGCCTCGGCGACGGTGTCTTCGAGACGTGTCGACGCCTCGACAGCCGTCACGTCGAGGGTATCCGGGACCGCCGCCGGGTCCTCGCCAGCGACGATCACCGGCAGGTCGGGAAACAGCTTCCTGACGCCGTACGCGATATCGGTTCCGGACTGGCCGTCGACTGTTTCGGGTAGAACGAGAGCGTGGAACACCGAATGGGTGAGCGTGTCAAAGAGGTCTGTGAGGTCCGACAGGTACGTGATCGAAGCCGGCGTCTCAGCGAGAGCGGATTCGAGAGTCCCAGTATCCAGCCTGTCGGCTGCGACGACGAGCACAGATTTGCTACCCATGGTGCGTTCCCAGTGAGCAAACTATTGCGTGTGGTGGATTGTCACTGTTTCGGGTGTTTCGAAGGCCAGACGCCGCTCAGGACTGCCAGTGCAGCGATGTCGCCCGGACTGTCGAGCCGATAGCGTCGCCGGTACTCCGGCCGAGAGAGCGGCGCCCCACACAAGATTTTTGCCGGTCTCGGCTGGTGTCGGGAGTGTATGGTACACTGCCCTGACTGCCAGACCTCGCTGGAAACGGCCGACGACATCGAGTTCGTCGAAGTAGACGCCAAGACCGGCTTGATTAAAGCCTCCAAGCGCTTTTACACCGCCAACTGCGCGGCCTGTGGCGTCACTATCGGTAGCGGCGTCGCCGGCGCAAAGTCCAACGGAGGTGCGGCCTGATGGTCCACTGTCCGGAATGCGACGCGGAGATGGCCGACCAGGACGATGTAGAGTTCCTCGACATGGATTCGACGACCGGCTTCTTCACCGCCTCCAAACGCTTCTACCTCGTGGCCTGTGGCGAGTGCGGGGCCGCAATCGGTAGCGGCGTTGCCGGCGCAATGTAGTTACACCGGGGCCTAGGCTTATACACGTTTCAGTGCAAGAGAAAGTATGTCTGAATCACCTGACGACGACACGAAGGACAGCGGACGACTGCCGGCACCGCTCCGGTCGGTCACGCCGGGGACGCGTAGCCGTCCCAACGAGGGGATGGACGTGATCGGTTGGGGGATGCTCGCCGGCCTGTTCGTCCTGCTGATGCCGCTCCTTCCGTTTATCATCATCGTCTGGGGCATCTCGAAAGTGACCGAGATGCTCACGCCCTCGTCGTGATCAGGACGTGTCGGTGTCGACGAGCGAGAACGGCGTCCCGTCGCCATCATCGCTTGCGTTCTCGTAGACGACGTGGGCGGCCGCGACATCCTGAATGGCCAGCCCCGTCGAGTCAAAGAGCGTGATGCCGTCGTCGTCGGTCCGCCCCGAGAGGGTGCCCGCGACGATGTCGCCGAGCTCCCCGTGGAGGTCGGTATCAGTCAGGACGCCCTCGCCCCACGGGACGTTGATCTCGCCGGAGTGGGTGCACTGTTCGTAGTTGTCGATGACGAGTTTCGCGTCCAGCAGCGTGCGTTCGTCGTGTTCTTGCTTGCCGGCGGCGTCGGCACCAATGGCGTTGATATGCGTGCGCTCGCCGAGCCACTCCCGGTTGACGATGGGGGATTCGACGGGCGTAATCGTCGACAGCACGTCACAGCCGGCGGCGTCCTCGATACTGCCCGCACGTACGTCGAACTGGTCGGCGAAGGCGTCGACGAACGCCTGCTGTTTCTCCGCGTCCCGGTCGGCGACGACCACCGTCTCGATGTCCCGGACCGACGAGATGGCGTCCAGTTGCGTGTACGCCTGCGTGCCAGCCCCGACCAGACCAAGGGAGTCCGCGTCGGCGACGGCGAGATGGTCGGTGGCGACCGCCGCGGCCGCCCCGGTCCGCAGGCGCGTCAGGACTGTGCCGTCCATCACGGCCAGCGGGAACGCCGTCTCGGGGTCCGAGTAGATGAGCGTCCCGAGGACGGTCGGCAGGTCGTGGTCGCGGGGGTTGTCCAGGTGGACGTTCACCCACTTGACCGCGGCGGCGTCCCACGTTTCCGCGTTGACGTAGGCCGGCATCGACCTGAAGTCGCCGTTGTACTGCGGCAGGTCGACGTAGGACTTGGCCGGCATGATGGTGTTCTCCCTGGCATCGGCGGCGAAGGCCGCGGCGACCGCGGCGATGACTGCTGGCATCGCCGCGTGGTCCTCGACCGCGTCCGCGCCGAGAAGTAGCGTCTGCATACGGCATGTTGACACTCGACAATATTCAGCCCTCCGCCGTCACAGGGGTTATATCGCCACACGACCAGTCACGGGTATGCGTCGCGGGGTGGCGATTGCCGCGGTCTGTCTCTGTCTGCTGAGCGCCGGATGTACCGGTCTGTTCGGGGACGGCTCGGCCGCCAGGGAGACGGTGACACCGGCTCCAGTCCCGACTGCAGACGCACCGACGAGTCCGGCGCAACGCGCCCCGGGCGTCGTCGGCGACCGCGTCGTCAACGCCACCGCGCTCGGCCGCGCCCACGTCGCCCAGCTCTCGAACACCTCCTATCGCGTCCACCACACCAGGACCGTCATGAACGGCAGCGGCCTGCACAGCCGCGTCCGGACCCGTGCCAGCGTCAGCGCGGGCTACGAGTCGTACACGGCCACCCGAACGATATCCGGGGAGAGTGTGACAGCGCGTGAGATCCATAGCACCTGGCGGGACGGCCGCGCGCTCAGTCGGACGACCGTCAACGGGTCGACGTCGGCGGAAGTAGTCGCGGACAGCCGCGGTATCGGTGGCCCGCCACGCCCACCTCGGGCCGCGCTGTTCTTCGAACCCACGTTCAACGGGCGTCTCATAGCGCTGCTTTCCGCCACTAACATCACATCCATCCGCCCCGGCGACGAGGTCATCAAGCAACTGTACGGCGTTCCGTTGTATCGCATCAAAGGAACCGGGTCGGCCGACGACAGCGCGGTTGCCACCCGTCCCGTCGACCGTGTGACCAACGTCTCCCTCTCGGCGACCGTGACGCCCAACGGCGTCGTCCGAGGCTACGCGCTCCAGTACACGGTCGTGAACGGAACGGATACCCACAGAGTGACCGAGATTCTCCGCTACAGCGACCTCGGAACGACGGACGTGGTGTTCGAAGACCGACAGCGGACCGAACGCCATCGAAACCGAACAGCGCGTCCCGAATGACGCGAGCGACGGCTGGACGCCGTCGAATCAGTCACAAAACGGAGAGAGGCCCCCACCCGCTGTCACCAGTCCGTCCCACCAAACGGACCGGGACAGTCGATACTTCGCAGAGACGTACCTAACTGTTTCTCCGGTTTCACGTCTCGATATACACGCTGGGATGACTCGGCGCGTTACAGAATCGCAAAAAAACCGAACCGCAAACGGCGATTCGCTCGTTCGGAGGTCTCTCCGGTCGACCTCCCTGCTCGCGTGTCGCTACGCTCCCGCTCGCAATTCGAGGGCCCTCACTTCGTTCGGCCCCTCGCTTACATCATGCCGCCCATACCGCCGCCCATGCCGCCCATACCGCCAGGGGCGCCACCGGGGCCGCCGGGGCCGCCTTCGTCGCCGCCGGAGGTCGAGAGCTCGCCGGCAGCGATGATGTCGTCGATCTTGAGGACCAGGTTCGCGGCCTCTGCAGCCGAGGAGACCGCCTGTCGCTTGGCGTGGGCTGGCTCAACGACGCCGGTGTCGAGCGTGTTCTCGACGTCACCGGAGAAGACGTTCAGGCCGGCGCTGACATCGCCGTCCTCGTGGGCGGCGCGCAGGTCGACGAGCGTGTCGATGCTGTCGAGACCAGCGTTCTCAGCGAGGGTGCGCGGGATGATCTCCAGCGCGTCGGCGAAAGACTCGATAGCGAGCTGTTCGCGGCCTTCGACGCTGTCGGCGTAGTCGCGGAGCCGGCGGGCGACTTCGACTTCAGGTGCGCCGCCGCCACCGAGGACGCTGCCGTTGGCAACCGTGGACGCGACGACATCGAGCGCGTCCGTGACGCCGCGTTCGAGTTCGTCGACGACGTGGTCGGTCGAACCACGGAGCAGGAGCGTGACGCCGTGGGCTCCGTCGCCGCTGCCCTCGACGTAGAACAGGCCTTCGGCGTCGTCGCGGGTGACAGAGCCGTGACCCAGGTCTTCCGCGCTCGCGGAGTCGAGATCGGAGACGATGCGGGCACCCAGAACCTCTTTGAGGAACTCGATGTCGGACTTCTTGGCGCGGCGGACGGCCAGAATACCCTTCTCGGCGAGGTAGTGCTGGGCCATGTCGTCGATGCCCTTCTGGCAGAAGACGACATCAGCGCCGGTGTCGGCGATCTGGTCGACCATCCCCTTGAGCTGCTCTTCTTCCTTGTCGAGGAAGTTCTGGAGCTGGCTCGGGTCGTCGACGGAGAGCTGCGCGTCGACTTCGGTCTCGTCGAGTTCGATGGCCGTGTCGACGAGGAGGACGTCGGCGTCCTCTGCCTCGGTTGCCATCTCTTCGTGGACCGGGTCCTTGTCGATGACTGCGCCTTCGAGGAGTTCGGAGTTGCCGGCGGAGCTGCCGGTCTGGGTCTCGATGTTGAGGTACTCGAGGTCGGCAATGACGGAGCCGTCCTCGGCCTCGACGGTCACGGCGTTGACCGCGTCGACGATGAGCTGGGCGAGTAGCTCCTTGTTGAGCTCCGCGCCCTTGCCCGTCATCGAGGTTTCGGCGACCTTCTTCAGCAGTTCCTCGTCGTCGGGGTCGACTTCCGTGGCGATATCCGCGATTTCGTCCTTGGCCTGCGTGGCGGCCATGTCGAACCCTTTGATGATCGCCGTCGGGTGGATGTCCTGTTCGAGGAGGTCCTCGGCGTTCTTGAGGAGTTCGCCTGCGATGGCGACGGCAGAGGTGGTGCCGTCACCGGCCTCGTCTTCCTGTGTCTCGGCAACCTCGACGATCATCGAGGCTGTCGGGTTGTCGATGTCCATCTCCGAGAGGATGGTGACGCCGTCGTTCGTGACGGTCACGTCGCCCATCGAGGAGACGAGCATCTTGTCCATCCCCTTCGGGCCGAGCGTCGAGCGTACTGACTCGGCGACCGCGCGAGCGGCCGAGATGTTGTGTTCCTGTGCAGACTTGTCCTTCATCCGCTGGGAGTCCTCTCCCAGGATGATCATCGGCTGGCCCTGCATCTGGCGTTGGCTCATAATCAAGCGAAGATTGCATGTGGTTCTATATAAAAGTATGGGTTATGGGACGTTCGTCGGTCACCCGTTGAGACAGCCAGAACAGGTGAAACCACCAGACAGAGGGAGTACGGTCCGTCGGTAATGGTAGCTGTTGGCACGCCCCATCAAGCGAGCGACGACCTGTTTATATATTCACTCGACGGGTTCCGTCCAGTGGACCGTGACCGACCCGACGACGAAGGCGTCCTTCGAGTCGGTGTCCCGTCGGAACTGGATCGTGTTCTTGCCGAGGTGCAGTCGCTCGGGCGCAATCGTGTCCATCCAGAGCTGCCACCCCTCGCCAGGCGCGATGTCGAACCCCGACAGCGCCTCGCCGTTGACCACGATCTCGTGGTCAAAGTCCTCGACGTCGAACACCTGCATCTGCACGTACGGGTCATCCGGTGACGAGGTGGGGATGTCGAAGGAAACCGGATCGGTCGAATCACCGGTGTACTCGGCCCAGGGAACGTCGAGCGAGTCCGCCGACGGGCCGAGGAGCTGCTGGAACTGACAGAGCGCGTAGTTGGCACGACGTGACATACGGGTTACGTCTCCCGGGCGGTATAAAAATCAGTGGTCAGTTGCGGTCGCAGTGTCACCCAGAGCGAACAGAGCACGCACAGGAGAGCGGAGCGCCTATGAGTGGCCGGCTGTTGCCCATCGGTATGGACGCTGCGCTTGGCCCGCCAGAGAAGATGGCCGAGCTCGAGGAGGACCTGACGCCGATGATGGCACAGTACTACGAGCTGTGCCGGCAGTACGACGACGCCCTGGTCCTCTTTCAGGTCGGGGACTTCTACGAGGCCTTCTGTGCGGCCGCACAGCGGGTCGCCCGGCTGTGTGAGATCACGCTGACCCAGCGCGAGGACTCGACCGGCGAGTACCCGATGGCCGGCATCCCCATCGACAACGCCGAGTCCTACGTCGAGACGCTGCTGGACGCGGGCTACCGGGTCGCCATCGCCGACCAGGTCGAGGACCCCGACGAGGTCAGCGGCGTGGTCGAGCGGGCGGTGACGCGAATCGTCACCCCCGGCACACTCACGGAGAGCGAACTGCTGGGCGGGGCGGACAACAACTACGTCGCCGCCCTGACCGCTGGCGAGCGATACGGGCTGGCGCTACTGGATATCTCGACCGGCGACTGCTACGCGACCAGTGTCGGCTCGGAAAGCGCCGTCGCCGACGAACTCAGCCGGTTCGGCCCGGCGGAAGCCATCGTCGGGCCGGAGGTCGACGTGGATCGGGACGCCGTGTTCGGTCCGGCCTGTCTGGTGACGCGCTACGACGCGGCCGCCTTCGACCGGGAGCGCGCCGAGGACCGCGTGGGGCAGTACTTCGGCCCGCCGGAGCGCCTGCTCGCCGGCGACGCGGAAATCCGGGCCTGTGGCGGCCTGCTGGCCTACGCTGAGTACACCCGCGGCAGCAGCGGCGCGGTCGGCCCCGACGGCGAACCGGTCGACGCGGACGTGGACCCCGCCGGCACGCTCGACTACCTCAACCATCTCACGCGGTACGACCCGCGGGAGTACATGCTGCTCGACGCCGTCGCCGTCGAGAGCCTCGAACTGTTCGAACGGCGCTCGGTCCGGGGCCACGAGAACCGGACGCTCGTCGATACAGTCGACGAGACGGCGTGTGCCCTGGGGCGGCGGAAACTGACCGACTGGCTCCGGCGACCGCTGCTCGATGCGGACCGCATCGAGGCCCGCCACGGCGCGGTCGCGGAACTCCAGCGCGACCCGGCGACCCGCGAAGGGCTCTCGGACCTGCTCGCGGACGTGTACGACCTCGAACGGCTCATCTCGCGTGTCTCTCGCGGCCGGGCGAACGCCCGTGACCTCCGGTCGCTGGCCGCCACACTGTCGGTCGTGCCGGACATCCGGGACCATCTGGCCGACGCCGACGCCCGGCTGCTCGCGGACCTGCACGCCACGCTGGACCCGCTGGTCGACACCCGCGAGGAAATCGAGGCAGCGATCCGCCCGGACCCGCCACAGCAGGTGACCGAGGGCGGCGTCATCCGCGAGGGCTACGACGAGGAACTGGACCGGCTGCGCTCGACCGAACAGTCGGGCAAGCAGTGGATCGACGACCTCGAAGCCAGCGAGCGCGAGCGCACCGGCATCGACTCGCTGAAGGTGGGCCACACCTCGGTGCACGGCTACTACATCGAGGTGACGAACGCCAACCTCGACGCCGTGCCCGCGGACTACCAGCGCCGCCAGACGCTGAAAAACAGCGAGCGCTACTACACGCCGGAACTCAAGGAGCGCGAGGACGAGATTCTGCGCGCCGAGAGCGCGGCCGACGACCTGGAGTACGACCTGTTCTGTGCGGTCCGGGACGAGGTGGCCGACGAGGCCGAGCGCGTGCAGGCGCTTGCCGACCGTCTCGCCCGCCTGGACGTGCTGGTCTCCTTCGCCGAGGTTGCGGCGCAGTACGACTACTGCCGGCCGACCGTCGGCGGCGACGGCATCGACATCACCGCCGGCCGCCATCCGGTCGTCGAGCGGACCGAGGACGCCTTCGTCCCCAACGACACGCATCTCGGGAGCGGGCCAGTCCGAGCGAGCAGAGACGGAAGCGACGACGGTGTCACCGCGGACGATATACAGCCCTTCCTCGCCGTCGTCACGGGACCGAACATGAGCGGGAAATCGACGTACATGCGCCAGGTCGCGCTGATCTGCCTGCTCGCACAGGCGGGGAGCTTCGTCCCCGCGAAGGCGGCCGACCTCCCGATTCTCGACCGAGTGTTCACCCGCGTCGGGGCCAGCGACGACATCGCCGGCGGCCGCTCGACGTTCATGATCGAGATGACCGAACTGGCGACGATTCTGGACGCAGCGACCGAAGACTCGCTAGTCCTGCTGGACGAGGTCGGCCGCGGCACGTCGACGGCCGACGGGCTGGCTATCGCCCGCGCCGTCACCGAGCATCTCCACGACGAGGTGGGCGCGTACACGCTGTTCGCGACCCACCACCACGACCTGACGGCCGTCGCCGCGGCGCTGCCCGGCGCGACCAACCGCCACTTCGAGACCAGCCGCAAGGACGACGACGTGCGCTTCGACCACGAACTCGCACCCGGTCCCGCGGCGGCCTCCTACGGCGTCGAAGTGGCGAGCATGGCCGGCGTCCCCGAATCCGTCGTCGAACGGTCGCGGGACCTCCTGACAGATGCCGAGACGGCTGACTCCGACACGGATTCCGCCGCCGCGGAGATAGGACCGACGGAAAACGGAACAGCGGTGGCCCCGGCCAGCGAGGGTGGAGCGGACGGCCACACACAGGAGGCGCTTCGGACGAACGGGTCGACTCCCGAGGCCGAACTGCCGGCGGGCGTGGCAGCGCAACTGGCGTCGCTGGATGTGGCGACGATGACGCCCATCGAGGCGATGAACGCGCTCGCGGACCTGCAGGACCGACTTGAATAACAGCCGCGATCAGCTATCGCTGGCAGTGGCCCGTTCGTCGTGCGGGCAGGCGAACATCGTCGCGACGAGTTTCTGTTCGGCGGCCCGCAAGTGCTTGTGCAGCGTTGGCTCCGAGATGTCGAGGAGTTCAGCTAAGTCCGCGGCCGTCGCCCCGCGGGGCCAGTTGTAGTACCCCGCTTCGTGGGCCGTCGCGAGAACCTCCTGCTGTCGGTCGGTCAGTGGCTCGGTGTGGGACGCGTAGTTCTGGAACCCGAACAGCGGCACGATGGACTCGCGCTGTTTCTTCGCCGCGAGTTCGGCATCCGAGTGGGCCGTCAGGAACGAATCGATAACCGCGGCCGTATCGGTTTGGCTCGGGACATCGGCTACGATAGTCCCCTGTCCATCGACGCTCCGGGCGGTCTGTGGTACTGCCCCGGCGTCCGCAAGCGAGACAACGGGACAGTTGTCCCGCACGTTGATTTCGACGAGCCCACCGTCGCTGGTGCACTCAATCACCCGCGCCGTACCGCCGTTTTCGTCCTCAATGCGTTCGACAAGCCGGCCGGGGCGAGCACCCTCGACCGAAAAAAACTCGGCGTACGTGTCGTCTGTCTGGGGGAGACATTTTTCGAGAATCACGGAACACGATTCGGCTGCAGACACCGAGACGAAGGGATACGACCCATCAGAGAGGGCAAACTCCACGCGGGTGACCGCCCGGCCGTTACCAGACTGTTGGGACATAGGTAAATGCAATCAGCATACTGTGAAGAGTGTTGGCATATATCGTGTTTCGGCGTTTACTATGCTAGCCACACTGAACTTTACATCTACAAGACAAATACAACATGAGGTCAGAGAACCGTGTCCGGAATATCACCAACCGTTATAGAAGTCCACGGCGCCGACCAGTCCATCGTCACGGCAGTCGTTCGCGCTGTCGCGACCGCGGAGAGACGGCCGGTCGAGACACTCCCTCCACTGGCCGACAGTATCAATCCGGATGCACTGACGACGTGCATCGCTGATTCGAACACCGACGGTCATGTGGCGTTCGACTACAGCGGCTACCGCGTGGTCGTTGACACCGATGGAACGGTTACTGTAGACGGATAACTGCGTCATCCAACCGTGTGACGACAGCGGCAGTCAGTACGGGCGCGAGACTGACAGCTCCCAGAGAAGAGGAGAAAATAGCGGTTATGGCGGCTCGAGCGAGACGAACTCCAGCCCTTTCTCGGCGAGCAACTGACGCGCTCGGTCGGTCACCGACGGAGCGACGAGGATACCTCGGACCTCGGTGTCGGCGTGCAGGTCGCGCTCCAGGGCATCGACGTACCGACCCAGTTGGCCGACGGCGTCGGGACCCACGCGCCGGCGCTTGAGTTCGAGTATCGTCGTCCGGCCGTCGGCGTCCTCGCCGTAGATGTCGACCGCGCCGGCGGGGGTCTCGCGTTCGGTCGCAAGCGGCGTAAAGCCCGACTCCACCAGCGCCGGCTCGTCGAGGATGCGGTCTTTCAGATCGGCCTCCGTGCCGGTGAGTGCGAGGTCCTTGGAGTCGGTCACGTCGAAGGCGGCGGCGTGGGCGACCGTTTCAAAGGCCACTTCGAGCGACTCCTCGGGGGTCGACCGCGTGGAGCGGACGACCAGCGAGCCGTCGTCGACGCTGATGCTGTGCTCACAGCCCGGCGGCTGCCAGTTCACCGGCTGTTGGCCCTCGTCGGTGTGGACCAGCGCGGCCCCGTCGGGCTTGAGCATCACATGGCGGTCACCGAGCCCCAGCGAACTGGCCGCTCGGCCCTCGTACTCGACCGTACAGGTGCCGACAAGCGTCACCAGCGCGCCGCGGTCGGCGTTGCGCGACGCGAGGTCCAGCGCGTCAGCGGGGTCGGGGTAGGTCAGCGTCTCGACGGCGGTCACGGGTGGCGGTTAGCGGTCCCCGCGTAAAAAGGACGCGTCGTCGGGGCAGTGGACGGACGAAGCGTGGTTTCGGAGCGACGCGAGTAGGGCGCACCGAACAGTTGTCGGGTCGCAGCCGTTGCTATCGAGAGCGCGACAGGCCTCGTCCTTGCGCCCGACCCACCACGTCCGGAACGCATCCGGGTCGGCAGTGCGGGCCAGAACGATATCGTCGAGGTCCGACAGCGTCGGATCGAGCCAGCAAACGGTGTAGGTCCGGACCGACCCGTCAAGCACGACCAACCGGTCGTGGGTAGCATCGATGGCAGCGAGAACAGCCGACGCCGTCCAGTCGTTCCCCAGCGGCCGGGACTGGGCGATGGGGTCGGCGTCGACGCCCCAGTGTGCGATGCGGCAGTCGTAGCGGCCGTCGGGACGGGTGACAGCGACGAGCGTTCGACGACCCATCAGGGACCACCGAGCGTGTAAGCGGGCATGGGGTTCCGTGGCTCCGTGGTCCTATTTGAACGCTGGCCTACAGGATCCCTATCGAGTGCCCGCCAGCGTAACCGAAACCACCGACCATTGGTAACCCAGCACAACCCTCAAGTAGTACGTTCACGTATCATTACATATGATGGTGAGCGAGTGGCTCTACGGCGCTATCGCGCTTCTCGTGGGGCTCCATGTCCTGACCATGCTGTATGCGTACCGGCACCGGGGTGACCCCGCCGGTGCGACCGGGCAGGGCGATACCGAAGGGCGCCGTGGCAGCGCCACCGACGACAGCACTGAATCCATCGACTGTCCCCACTGCGGGGCGAGGAACGAGCAGGACTACCAGTTCTGCCGGCAGTGCGTCGCCGACCTGACGAGCGGGAGCCCGCAGCGTCAGCCGACGGACCGAAGCCAGCCGTACTGACCGTTTACAAGGCCGGGGTCGAATCAACCGGATTGAGCGCTGCTGTCGGCCAAAGTATTTATTTCTCCGAATATATATTTGAATATACTGACGAACGGGGGTAGACTGTGGAAACCGTTATCGACGTACGCTCCTCGGGTCGACCGGAGATATTCGAGCGGGCGAACACCGACGGGCTGTTCGGACGCACACGCCGGCTCGAGCAGCCGCTGGGGCAGTATCTACGGGCGGCAGAGACGCCACGATATCTCGCGTACAACGACCGGTCCGGCGTCGTCGCTGGCCGGGGAAACGATAAGTCGCTCACGCCGGCCGGCGACTACCGCGCGTATCTGCTTGCAACGAACATCCGGGTCGTGTTCGTCGTCGGCGACGACAACGGCGACCGGACCATTTCGCTCCCTTGCGAAGACATTGTGGCCGTACACTGTCAGTCGGGGCTCCGTACGTCGACACTCGAAATCGTCACCGTCGACGAAGACCGCTGGGCGTTCGAATGCAAGGGCGATCTAGCGCCAGTACGGACGTTCATCGACGAAGCCACACAGGTCTGGACCCGTACGCTGACCGAGCTTGACCGGGCAGAATCTCAGGTCGAGGCTGCAACGGCGGCACTGGAGGCGGCGAACCCCGACACAGCAGCCACGCACATCACGGCCGCACAGGAGGCACTCGATAGCGGACGGGAACGGGTCGAATCGCTGGGGGAGGGGGCGACAGCGACCATCGATGCACGCCTCCAGTCAACGCAAGCACAGATCGACACCAGCCAGCGCCGACGGCACGTCAGGGCGGCCGAGGAGCACCGCGACGCGGCCCGGCACGCGTGGGAGGACCGGGCGTACGAGCGGGCCGCGGATGCGTACGCACAGGCCAGCGTCGAGTACGAACGAGCACTGGCGGTAACGGCACCGGAGCCGTCGGCAGAAGCCATCACGGACGCACGGGACGCAGTCGAGGCGGAATACGCCGAACTCCTGTCGGCCCCGGTCGACGCGGCACAGGCGGCTGCGGGCGCGGCCAGAGCCGCGACGGACCCGGCAGCGCGGGCCACACATTGGGAAGCCGCCCTCGACCGATACCGGACGGCGTACGAACTGGACTGGGGTCGTGACCGCCGCTTCGACGGCGACCGGGCGTCGCTCCGACAGGCGCTCGCGGACATCGCCGTCGAACTGGTCGATGCACACCGTGAAGCGGGGCAAGAGGCGCTGCGTGAGGGCAGCGACGAGTCAAAGCGAGAGAGTGCCGGGGCCGCGTGTGACGGTGCGGCGGCCCACTTCGAGCGCGCACGCGAGGTGGCCGCCGAACTCGTGCCCGACAGACGCGAGCCGCCAGCGGACGGACTGGCCGCCGTATCCGAACAGGAAGTCAGCGTCGAGTCAGAAGCGAAAGGTCGGTAATTGTTTATCAACGGAGAGTCGGGTATCGGTATGCGCTTTGGCATTATTTCGACGGCGAAAATCGCACGCAAGGACGTGATTCCGGGCATCCAGAAGTCGGACCACACGGTCGCGGCGATCAGCTCCAGAACCCGGGACCGTGCCAGCGAGGTCGCCGGGGCCCTCGATATAGACAGTGCCTTCGGCGACTACGAGACGATGTTCGCCGAGGCGGATATCGACGCGGTGTACAACCCGCTTCCGAACGCGCTCCACGCCGAGTGGAGCCAGCGGGCCGCCGACCACGGGCTCGACGTGCTCTGTGAGAAGCCACTGACCGTCGACACTGCCGGGGCAGTGGACCTCTTCGACTACTGTGCCGAACAGGGCGTCACGCTGATGGAGGCGTTCATGTATCAGTTCCACCCGCGGACCCGGCGGGCAAGGGAAATCGTCAAAAACGAACTTGGCGAGGTACACACCGTCGACGCGTCGTTCAAGTTCTCGCTCGGCGACGCCAGTAACATCCGGCTGGACCCGGAACTGGCCGGCGGGAGCCTGATGGACGTGGGCTGTTACGCCGTCAGCGCGGCCCGGGGCTTCCTCGGCGAGCCGGACCGGGCGTTTGCCCATGCCCGGGATTCCCGGGACAGCGGTGTGGACACGAACCTCAGTGGCATCCTCTCGTACGACGACGGAGGGGTCGCCTCGGTTTCCTGCGGGTTCGACGGACCGAGACGGGAGTACTACCGGGTCGAGACCGACGACGGCTGGCTCGAAGCGCCGAACTGCTTCGGCCCGGAACACGACGAGTCAGTCTCGCTGACGTACAGCGTCGACGGCCGCGAGGTCACAGAGACGTTCGACCCGGTGGACCACTATCAGTTGCAGGTCGAGGCGTTCGCGGACGCCGTCGAGAACGGCGAAGCGCCGCCGATTGACCGCGCCGAGACGCTGGGGAACATGCGCGCCATGGACGCGCTGGCCCGGAGCGCGGACACCGGCCAGCCGGTCGACATCGCCAGTCCCGAGTGAAACGTAAATCGGGCGTGTGCCACGACACGACGAGCGCGAAACGGTTTTGACTGCGGCGGATGAGGCACGTACTGTGACACCCCCAACAGTGACGCTTCCGAGTGGCGACGAACTGCCGATGGTCGGCGTCGGGACGTGGGACATCGACGGCGACACCGTACAGGAGTCCGTTCGAGCGGGGCTCGATGCGGGCTACGCCCACGTCGACACCGCCGAAGGCTACCGGAACGAGGCCGAAATCGGCGAGGCCCTGGCCGACTACGACCGCGAGGACGTGTTCCTCACGTCGAAGGTGCTGCCCAAGCACCTCGATTACGAGTCCGTCATCGAGGCCTGCGAGGCGTCGCTCGACCGCCTCGGGACTGACTACCTCGACCTGTATCTCGTCCACTGGCCAAACCCCGCGACTTCCATCCGCGAGACGATGAACGCGATGGCGACGCTCCACGACCAGGGGAAGATCCGCAACGTCGGCGTCTCGAACTTCAGCGCGTACCAGCTCGGGGCCGCTCAGCACGTCGCCGACGTGCCCATCGCCGTCAACCAGATCGAGTACCACCCCTGGAACACCCAGGACCAAGTCGTCGAGTTCTGCCGCGACACTGACACCGTCGTCGAGGCGGCCGCGCCGCTGGGTCGGACCGAGGTGTTCGCCGACGACGTGATTCAGGAGTTAGCCGGGGAATACGACAAGTCGCCGGCCCAGATTATCCTGAAGTGGGCGGTCGAGAACGACGTGGTGGTGCTACCGAAGTCTTCCTCTCCCGAGCACGTCCGCCAGAACCTCGCGTTGTTCGACTGGGAACTCGACGCCGCCGACCGCGAGCGAATCGATGCCATCGAACGCGAGCAGGCGGTCTACGACACCGGCGTCAACGACTGGGACAACGATACTTACGGCATTTCACAGTAGTCCCAGATGGTCGATCCGCCCGCACTGGACCGCTGGGACGCCGCAGCCGCGGCAAGCATCGCCGTTTTGCTTGTCGTGGCGTACGTTCTGATTCCCGACCCAACAGTCCAGTACGGGACGTGGCTGGTCATATTCTGCGTCTGGATGGCCTGGTTCGTCTCTTTCGGTGCCAGATGGTTATACGGCCCCTAGAGAGGGTCGTTGAAGCTTTTACTCGATTCCGTGTCAGCGGAGATTTATTTACTCCCGCTCTCTATACACACTCGATGCCCCGTATCGAAGTCTCGGAAAACCTGTACCGGCAGATCGAGAGCGAAGCCAACAACGACGACTTCAACGACACGCTGTGGAAGATGGTGGGCTCCTATCGGCGGACGAACAACCCGGAAGCGGACCAGACGTAAACGCACGTATCGCAGTCGTCGACGCCCCGTAGCGAGACAGTTCCGAATGGCCAGTTATCTCCGATAGCCGCTGTACCCGCGCCTGCTTCGACGCCGGTGTCCCGTCACTGTGAGCGGCAATCACTACCGTCAGTACGTACGTTTTTACCGTTTGAGCCGCTGCATACTGGTAATGAGGCCACGGATCGCCCTACTGAACGCGGCCCACGACGGCGATGACAACCGCCGGAACTTCCGGCGGGAACTCGACGCCGACCTCGTGGAATACGACGTGACCGAACGCGAACTGCCCGACACCTTCGCGTTCGACGGCTGTCTGGTCACGGGCAGCCGCGCGTCCGTCTACTGGGACGAGCCCTGGATACGGGACCTCGAATCCTGGGTGACCGACGCGGTCGACCGCGACATCGCGTTCCTGGGCGTCTGTTTCGGCCACCAACTGCTGGCGCACGCGCTCGGCGGGACCGTCGAGGCGATGGACGAGTACGAGATCGGCTACCGAACCGTCGAACACGACGGCGAGAACGAACTGCTCGCCGGCGTCGACGAGTCGTTTACCGTCTTCACGACGCATTCGGACCGTGTCGCCGAGGTGCCGCCGGGTTCGACCACGTT
This sequence comes from Haloarcula hispanica ATCC 33960, assembly GCF_000223905.1. NCBI lineage: Archaea > Methanobacteriati > Methanobacteriota > Halobacteria > Halobacteriales > Haloarculaceae > Haloarcula > Haloarcula hispanica. The sequence continues at coordinate 168,126 of NC_015948.1, read as the reverse complement.
CGCCGAGAACGACTACGGCGTCCACGGGTTCCGGAAAGAGAACGTCTTCTCGGTGCAGTTCCACCCCGAGTACGACCCCGAGACGGCCGAGACGGTGACGAAAGGCAAGGACGAGCAACTCTCCGACGAGCGCATCGAGGCGGTGCTGGACGGCGTCACGGAGGAGAACTACCGCGCCGCCTGCGAGGCCAAGCGACTGTTCGACAACTTCACCGAGTTCGCCGCGCGTCAGACTGGTGACGCGACCGGCACCGCCGCTGCTTCCGATGACTAAGCCGTCGAAGTACCTTCTGACGGTCAGGTGAACCGGCCGGTCTCGGCGTCACATTCCTCACAGCGTGTCACCAGCGCGTCCCGGTCGTCCGTCATCTCGACGTAGTTGTGCGTGCGACCGCCACACTCCTCGCAGTGCCGAAGCATGTCCGTGTCGCCCATCTCCTGTGGCGCGCCGAGCGCAAGCGCAACGACGCGCTCGTCGCCCTCGTTGTGGCCGCGTTGCCACTCACCGGGGGCAAAGCGGATGGCCTCACCGGCTCCGACGCGCACGTCGCCGTCCTCCGTCTCGAACGTCGCTGTGCCCGACTGGACGAGAAACACCTCCTCCTGGTCAGGGTGGCGGTGGTAGCCGAAGCCGAAGGACTCGCCCGGTGCCAGTTCGTAGTAGTTCAGCGCGATGGCGTCGGTGCCGAGCGGCCCGGCGAGCGCCCGCTTGACCGACGCCGGCCCCATTCGCGACTCGACGGCGTCGAGACTGACTTTCTCCATAGTTGCCATGTACAGCGGACAGTCCTTAACCGTTAGTCAGGGCGAGTCACATCGGTGCCACTGGGGCACGCCACGGCAGAAGCAGCAAAACGGAGCGTCGGTCACTCGCGTCGGTCGATGTCGAGTTCTTCGTCGAGGTCTTCGAGCCAGTCGGCGTCTTCCAGTTCCGCCATCTGTTCACGGAAATGCGTCTTGCAGACACCGACCTTGATGCCGTCGCTCTCGACGGCGATGTCGGCTTCACGGTCGCAGTAGTGACACTGCATACCTGAATAGTAGCCCCGGACGACATTGAACCCTCGGGTTCCGTCTGCCGGTTGTCAGACGCTGAGCGCTGTTTCGACCCTGCCCCAGGCGGCGGCGTCCAGACCGGTGTCACCCAGCGTCTCGCCGTGAGCGTCGCTGCCGCCCGTCGGCACGAGGTCGTATCGCTCGATAGCGTCGTCGACGAGGCTGTCGTCGACCGTACGTCCGTAGGGGTACCACCGTTCGACGGCATCGAGCGACGCACACTTGGACAGCGCGGCCGCCGTATCAGGGTATCTGAACGGATGGGCGAGGCCGACCAGTCCACACGCCTCCGAGAGGACTGCACAGCCGCGCTCGAAGGACGGGACCTCCCGGGAGACGTAACAGGGACAGTCGTCGCCAATTAGCTCGTCGAATGCGGACTGGAAGGTGTGATCCGACACCTCGGCGATCCCGTGGGCGATGTGGGGGCGACCCAGGCCGTCACGCGGTTCGACGGGGAGCGAGACGCCCAACCGGTCCTCGACACACTCGATGATGCGCGCGCCGCGCTCTCGGCGGTTCCGCTGGATGCGCTCACACTCGGCCCGGAGTTCGTCGGTCGGGTCGACGCCGTAGCCCAGCAGGTCCAGTCGCTGGGTCCCGGTTTCGACGCGGAGTTCGATGCCGTGGAGCAGCGTCACGCCGTCCCGGTCGGTAACGGGGCTGTCGAGTGCAGGCTGGAGTCGGTCGTGGTCCGTGAGGGCGACGACCTCGACGCCCGCTCGTCTCGCGGCGGCCGGGACCTCGTCGAAGGAGAGCGTCCCGTCGGAGCGGGTCGTGTGTACGTGCAAGTCAGCGACGACCATACAACACCCACAATCCCCAGCAGCAAGCCGCTTCTGGTCGAGCCATGTGTCGTGGGCACACGAAACGTGAGTTCCTTATACGCATTAATGGATATTATGATTATCTATAGTGAAGGTTTATTATCGACCATGAACTTTCGACACATATGCGAATGCTAAGCAACGCGACGGACGCCTTCCAATCGTATGACTACCCGGTTTCCGCCGAAGAGATCATCGAGGGCGACGGCGACATGGAGCTAGAACTGCCAAACGGCACCGAACGGCTGGGCGACGCGCTGAGCCGGTCGGCCCCGGAAACCTTCGAGAGCGCGGAAGACGCCGAGTTCGCGGCGTTCGCGGGCGTGTCGAGCAAGGCCATCGGCCGAAAGGGCTACTCCGACCGCGACCCGGTCTGCATGGGCGAAGACGGGCCGGACCAAGTCTCCTTCTAACGGCCCAGCACTACCTGCGGCCACCCCAGCTCTGGACGGGTTTCCCGTCTCCTTCGTTTTTACACGGGCGAGCAGCAGCGCTATCGCTGTCGGTGAGTGCACACACTGGAGCCAGCTACCTGTCGAGAAAGTCCGGTCTGTCGACGGCGTCAGTGCTGTCGATCGACTGCCTGTCGAGCAGTTCCGAGGAGTCGAGCGCCGACGGCAGACCGTCGCGGCCGCTGGTCGGCACGTCGTCTTCGTCGATGTACGTCTTCTCGCCGTTGATCAGGTCGGCCCAGAGGGCGTCCCGGTCGGCGTTGGTCGTCTCCGCCGCTTCCTTCGCTTCGTTGCGGCCTTCGTCGTACGCGAGTTCGACCATGCTCTTGTGGTACGCCGAGTTCATCTCGGCGTAGATGGCTTCGAGTTCCTCGCGGTTGTACTCCCCGAGGCGCTCGGCAACGCCGATGGCGTAGGCCCGGTCGGTCGCCTCGTCCTTGTCGAGGGTCTCCCAGTCGGTCCCGAACTCGCGCTCGTAGCGGCTCATGTCTCCACTTTCCGGTCGGCGTGGACCTGCAGTCCGGCGTCAGAGAAGGATATCTCCCGAATGTCACAGTCGATGGCAGTGCCTCGCATCTTGATAACCTGGACGCCGCGGGTCATGCTCCCGTTTTCGAGGAAGTTGTGGAAGAAGACGACGCCGTGTGCGAGGTAGTGTTCGTCGCTGTAGGAGGACGGGTCGGTCATCTCAGAGATGAGCAGCGTCGTCGCGTCCGTCTGTTTCAGCGCGGAGAGAAAGCCCGTGATCTCGTCTTCGACGTCGTTCATGAAATGCTGCAACAGCATCGTCGAGTCGATGACGACCCGCTGGATGTCGTTCTGTCTGATATAAGCGACGAGGCGGTTCGTCAGGCCGCCCTCGCTGCCGAACTGCGTGATAGTTCGCTTTCCGCTCTCGGTGACGAGGTTGAGGAACTGGATGGCGTCGGACTGCATGGCCCGGTCGAACCCGAACTCGTAGCCAGCCATGTCCTGCATCAACTCCGTCTTGGTCTCGTGCATCGTCACGTACAGGCACGTCTCGCCCTCTTTGACGCCCTGTGTAATGAACTGTGAGCAGAAAGTAGTCTTCCCGCTGCCCGGCGGGCCGCTGACCACATAAAGACGATTCGGGAGTAGCCCCCCCTCAATGAGTTCGTCGAAGCCGGGGACCCCACTAGAGAGACGCATATCAGCTACCTGAGTCCGTCTGGACATATGCTTTCACATTCTATTTTCACCGGTGATAACTCATTCGGCTGCCTCAGCGTTCGAGGGCGCTGGGGTGGCTATCAGCCAGTTCGAGCAGTCGCTCCGTGCCAGCCTCGTCGAACCGCATCGGCCGTCGCCACCACGGCCCCTTCCCCGAGTCGGACGACAGTTCGGTGACCAGTTCGTTCGCGTCGGTGCCGCCGCTCGGTGCCGACAGCGGGACGACCGTGTCGTACAGTCGTGACTCGTCAGTGTTGCCGCGAATGAGAACGCGAGCGTCGAAGGGGTCGCGTTTCACATGGGCGTTCGAGGCGAACTGTGCCTGTTCCTCGGACGGGAGGTCCCGGTACTCGTCGCCGGTCACCGCGTCACGAGCGAGTTGGAAGTGACCGATGACGTGGGCACCCCACTTCGGCGACGCCCAGGCCGAACGCTTGTCGGCCATCGACAGCGTCGCGTAGAAGAACAGGTAGTCACCGGCCGACAGCTCCGAGAGCGGGCCGGCCTTCACGCCGTGTTCGTCGCCGTACGTGTAGCGCTCGCCGCCGGCCTCGGGAAACTCCGGGTCGAAGTGGACCGGCTGGTCGGCCACCGCAGAAACGTCGGTCCGCAGGTCGAGGTCGCCGTAGGTCGGCACTGGCTCGCTGGTCGGTTTCGATTCGGGAATGGGAATATACTCGAAGGTGCCGTCGGAGAACAGTGGCCCGCGAAAGCCGGGCTCGTTCGTGTTCGCTCCGACGTTGATGGCGACGCTTCGCATACCAGGGGTTCGGTCGGTGCGGCAAAAGGACTGCCGGCGTGGCCGCACCGGCTACTGGCGGTCCGGCGGCGAGAGGTCCCGCTGGAACTCGTCGAACTGCTCCAGATTATCGGGCAGGGTAACGGACAGTTGCCGTTCGGCACGGCGGTCGACGTTCGCCCCTTCAATGGGCTCTGCGACGGACTCCCAGCCGTCCTTGACCGTCAGGGACTTCGCCGGCGTGCCGGCGGCGATATGATGGGCTGGGATGTCCTTGCCGGCGATGGACTTCGCCGCGAGGATGGCGTTTTCCCCGACTTTGACGCCGGCCCGGACCATCGAGTCGTAGGTCAGGCGCACGTCGTCTTCGATGATGGTGTGGTAGTTGTCGACGTGGGTCTGGTCGACGGCGTCGTGGTCGTGGCTGTAGACGTGGGTATCGTCGGAGATAGAGACGCGGTCGCCGATTGTGAGTTTCCCGCGGTCGTCCAGGTGGACGTCGTCGTGGACCACGACGTTGTCACCAACCTCGATGTTGTGGCCGTAGGTGAACGTGATGCCCTTGAAGAAGCGACAGCCCTCGCCACAGGAGTCAAAGAGGTGGTCGGCGAGCATCCGCCGGAACCGGAGCGCGAACTCGACGTTGTCCGCCATCGGCGTCGCGTCGAACTGCCGCCAGAGCCACTGGAGGTGTTTCGAGCGTTTGAACCGCTCCTCGTCTTTCTCGGCGTAGTACTCGCTTTCGAGGGTCGTGTTACAGGGGTCATACCCCTGAAGCCGGACCCGCTCGGCCGGGGAGATATCCGCGCCGTCCTGCCAGCGCTCGTAGGCGTCCCGGTCGCCGTGGAGGTCGACCAACACGTCAGTGACAACATCGCAGGTGTCCTCGTCACCGGAAAGGCGCTCGTCGACCTCGTCGATGAACGCCCTGAGCCCCTCTTCAGCGAGCGGTGGCAGCGACACGTGACGCTTCGTCATGTCGAGTACGTGGCTTCGCGGGCAGATAGGGGTTTCCGTTACCTGAAACCTACCCAGTAACACCCGTGTCACGACACCATATACCACGGAATTCGGCGAGCAAGCCACAGTTAAGACGCCGCCGTTCCAGACGACGACATGGTCAGGTCGGATTTCATCATGGAGATACGGCGCTACATCGTCAATCCCTCCGAGCGCCGGCTGCGAGCGCCGTGGCGGGTCACACTGTGGGTGTTTCTCGCCGGATTCGGCCTCGTTCTGCTCTCAGGAGTGGTCGCAGTGGTGTCGTCCGTGGTGGGCGTGACGCCAGCGGTCGCAGTTGCGCGCCAGATTGCGCTCTTTGCGGCCGGAACCACCGTCGCTGTCGTACTCGGCTATCTGCTGGACCGACGGACGCTCTCTGACTACGGGTTAGGGTTCGACCGACAGTGGTGGCGCGACGCTGCGTTCGGCCTCGCGCTCGGGGCGGGGCTTCCCACGCTCGTCCTGCTTGTCGAGCTAGGCGCAGGGTTCGTGGAAGTCAGCGTCATCTTCGCTACCGTCGACAGCGGGCCGCTCCCACTGACCGCGTTCGGACCGCCGGTCGCTGTCCTCCTCTTGGGAGCGTTCTTCATCGTCCAGGCGACTGCAGAGGAAGTGCTCGTCCGTGGCTACCTGTTGACGAATGCGGCCGAGGGGCTCGCTGGCTGGGTCGGGAAGCGCCGCGCGGTCATCGCCGCGACGGCGCTGACCGGCGCGCTATTCGGCGTTCTCCACTGGACGAACCCCAGCGCGTCGCTGCTCAGCGTGACCAACATCACCCTCTACGGCCTCCTGCTCGGTGCGTGTTACGTCCTGACCGGGCGACTCGGGGTCGCCAGCGGCTTCCACGTCGCCTGGAACTACACGCTGGCACTGCTTGGCTTCCCCGTGAGCGGCCTCCGCATGGGTGTCTCCCTGCTCTCAACCGATGCGACCGGCCCGACGCTGGTGACCGGCGGCAACTTTGGCCCCGAAGGCGGCCTCATCGCGCTCCCGCTGCTTGGCGTCGGCGGAGCCGCGCTATACTGGTGGGTCCACCGCGAGTACGGCACGGTCGAACTGCTCGATGCTATCGCCACCCCCGAGCTCCGGATTCGGACGCGGTCCGACACCGCAAACCAAGACGGCTAAGTGGACAGCGCCGCTACAACGGGTATGGAATACGCGACACTCGGAAACTCCGGCGTCGAGGTCTCGGAAGTCGGATTCGGTGCCTGGGTCGTCGGCACGGACTGGTGGGGCGACCGCACCCGCGACGATGCTATCGACATGGTCCAGCACGCACTCGCGGAGGACGTGACGTTTTTCGACACCGGCGACGTGTACGGCCACGGCGACAGCGAGGAGATCATCGGCGAGGCGCTGGCGGAACACCGCGACGAGGTCACCGTCTCGACGAAGATCGGCTACGACTTCTACAACAACCCCCAGGCCGGCCACGGCGAACTCCCGAAGAAGGTCACGCCCGAATGGGTGCACACTGCTGTTGACCGCTCGCTCGACCGCCTTGGCATGGACCACGTCGAGCTCCTGATGCTCCACAACGCCAACGTCGACGAGGTCGACGAGGACGTGCTGGAAGCGCTCGACGAACTCCGCGAGGAGGGGAAGGTCGACGCCATCGGCTGGGCGCTTGGCCCCTCTATCGGTTGGCTCGCCGAGGGCGACGCCGCAGTCGCAAACGAGTTCGACGCGCTCCAGACCGTGTTTAACCTCTTCGAACAGACCCCCGGCCAGCACTTCATCGACACCATCCGCGAGCAGAACGCCGACACGTCGGTGCTGGCTCGCGTCCCTCACTCCTCTGGGCTGCTGAACGAGCAGGTGACCCCCGAGACAGAACTCGGTAAGGGCGACCACCGCTCGCACCGACCGAGCGAGTGGTACGAGACCGGCTGGGAGAAGGTTGAGGAAATCCGGTTCCTCGAACGTGACGGGGCACGCACGATGGGCCAGGCGGCCATCCAGTGGCTCCTCTACAACGACGAGGTGGCGTCGGTCACCCCGACGTTCCGGACGAACGCCGACATCGACGAGTGGGCCGGCGCGCCCGATACGCCGCCGCTCAGCGACGAGGAGTACGACCGCGTGCAGGAACTGTACCGGGACAACTTCGGTATCGACCGCGACGACGGGATGGACGCCCTGCGCTCGTCGGTCGGCGGTGCGGACCTCGAAGAGACCGGGATGAAATCTGCCGGGGACTGACGGCGAGGTGTCGGAGCGCCGACGCACAGGCCACGGCAGATCAGCGGGCGACTGATTTTCTCGCTGTCCACCGACTTTCGTACCGTCCAAACATGGCGGTTGGACTCTGACATCTCCAGTCGACAACTGACCCCTGGAGAACATCGACGACCAGACAGCTGTCTGTCGGTTCCCGGCTGTTACCCCTCTGTTTCGACAGGAGATGTACCGCCGTCTTGCGGTTGGGGTGGCGAAGTTTCACATTCACCACGGTGCGTCTGACGGCCGCAAGACGCGGGACGGAAGGCGGTTCGAGATGAAATGAAGGGGTTCGAGGCGCGGGAGCAGTCCACATGCCAGTTCGGGCGGACGCTGTTGCGGGTCTCGAAAACCGCCGGAGAAAAAGTCTGGAATCGTCGCGTCGGTAGTAGTCCTTAGGACTCGGGCTACTCGTTCAGCAGGCCGTCTTCTTCGACGCGCATGACGCCCTCGCCGTCTGGGAGGTTCGGCGCGTCGACGAGTTTGACGATGCGCTTGTTCCCCTTGGACTTGCGGAGGTACATTCGGAACGTGGAGGTGTGGCCGAGGATGTTGCCACCGATGGGCTGGGTCGGGTCGCCGAAGAAGGAGTCCGGGTTGGAGGCGACCTGGTTCGTGACGACGACGGCGGTGTTGTTGAGGTCGCCGACCCGCATCAGGTCGTGGAGGTGCTTGTTGAGCTTCTGCTGGCGGTCGGCGAGTTCGCCACGCCCGACGTACTCGGCGCGGAAGTGGGCGGTCAGCGAGTCGACGGCGAGCAGGCGGACGGGGAACTCCTCGTCCTGGCTCTCGCTTGCGATTTCCTGGGCCTTCTCGGCCAGGAGAATCTGGTGGTTGGAGTTGAACGCCTTCGCGACGTGGATCTTCTCCAGCACGGAGGCGACGAGGTCATCGAGCAGGTCCTCATCGGTCGGGTCTGCGTCGTCCCCCTCCTCAACGATGCCGTGGAGGACCATCGTGTCTGCCAGTACCTCGTCGGCGAGGCCCTTGACCATCTGTTCGATACGCTCCGGTCGGAACGTGTCCTCGGAGTCGACGAAGATGGCGCTGCCTTCCAGTCCGCCGTGTTCGGCCGGTAACTGGACGTTGACCGAGAGCTGGTGGGTTACCTGGGACTTGCCGGCCCCGAACTCGCCGTACACCTCGGTGATGGACTGGGTCTCGACGCCGCCGCCGAGCAGGTCGTCGACCTCGTCGACGCCCCAGGAGAGCTTCCCAATCTGCTCGCGGCGTTCGAGCACCGTCGACCCGGTTTCGAACCCACCGATATCGGCCGCTTCGCGGGCGGCCTGAATGATGTCGGCTGCCGACGACTCGCCGATGTCGGCCGTGTTCGACAGTTCGCCGGGGGAGGCGACCGCAATCCCCTGGTATGAATCGTAGCCGTTGTCTTCGAGTTTCTCTGCTGTCGCCGGACCGACACCCGGCAGCTCTTCGAGGTCCTCACTTGCGGACATGGACGTGCCTTGTGCGTCCGGGGGTATAAAGCCTCGTTAACACCAGAGTGAAAGTGAAAGTGTGGGACGGCAGCGGTGTCGTTCGAGACGGAATCGGGAGTTTTAGATGGGAAAGGGGAAAGAGCGCGTCGTCCTACTCCCAGGGGTGGTAGCCGGGACGGTCGGGCCACAGCGGATACCAGTACTCCTTGTCGCCTTCCACGGTAATTTCGTCGCTGAGGTTGCTGTCCAGTTTGAACTCCGCGGACGTGTTGCGTTCGTGGCTGTCGTGAGGGTCCGGCGCGAACGGGTAGTACGCGCCCCGGCGGAACGAGTACACCCAGTAGACAGTCTGGTTCTCGCGCGCGTGCTCGAACGCGAACAGCGCTGCGAGCAGGCGCGACCCGTAGCGCCGCTCGACGAGCGTGTCCGCGGCGAAGTGGATCGACGTGAGCAGGTCCTCGAAGTCGTCGTCGTGCAACACGACCCACTGGTAGCCGTGGTCGTCGGTCTCGAAGGTCGCCCGCGTGCCCGTCTCGACCATCCCGGCGTCGAGAATAGATTCGACCTCGTCGACGGCGTCCTGGAAGTCCGTGCTGTCGACGTCGGCGAAACACAGTGCCGCCTCGCCGGTCGGCTCGTACCCCAGGTCGGCCTCCATCGTGACGTAGGCGGTACTCATCCCGAACAGGTCGTCGGGGTCGGCGTCCCGTGTCGCGTCGGCCTCGGCTTTCACCCCGAGGACGCTCTTGAGTCCGTCGAGCAATCCCATATGCTCGTCTCTATGGGCCGGGGACCAAGGTGGTTTGTGTCTCCGTTGGTGAATCGGACTGTGTGAATTAGACTTTTCACAGCCAGAAAGCCCCGGCTGTCTGAACTCGGGGGACTCGCTGTGCGCTTCCTCGCTCCCGATTGTCGCTCGTGCAGTGCTTGCGTCGTCCGCTTTCGTTCAGACAGCCACCGGGAGACCGAAGGTCTCCCGAGCAGTCGGCGCGTAGCGCCGACGACGCCCCTTTCAGTCCCACCCGTAGCCGGTTGGTCAATCCAGGCTGGGTGGGACTGAGAGGGGCCGTGCTCTTGGCGAACCCCGGCGTAGCAAGCACCTACGGAGTGCAGCAAGCCGCGGGTCGCGAGGGACCGAAGGTCCCTCGTCTTGGTGAGCGGTGAAACCGCGAACCAAAGCCGAGAGCGCGGGGGCTTTCTGGCTCTGTATAACGGTCACTGCGGGAATCCGTATAACTCCAGAGGCGACGATGAAAAAGCCAACCGACCCTAGCGCCCTTCGAGTTCGCGTTCGAGGTCCTGCAGGCGGTCGATACGTTTCTTCGTCGACGGGTGGGTACTGGCCAGGCGGCCGATCCACCCGACGTCGATGGGGATGATGAAGAAGGCGTTCATCTCCGCCTGGTCGCGCATATCCTCCTTCGGAACTTTGTCCATTTGGCCGTCGATCTTCATCAGCGCGTTGGCGAGGGCGGCGGGCTTGCCGGTAATCATCGCGCCGCCGCGGTCGGCGGCGTACTCGCGGTAGCGGCTGAGCGTCCGGATCAGGAGGAACGAGATGACCCAGACGACCAGCGAGATGAGGATGGCGACGATGACCGGTACCTGCTGGCCGCCACGTTCGCGGCCGCCGCTGAACAGCCAGCCCCACCGGACGATGAGGAAGGCAATCGTCGAGAGGAACGACGCGATGGTCATCACCATCACGTCGCGGTTCTTGATGTGGGCCAGCTCGTGGGCCAGCACGCCCTCCAGTTCGTCCTGATCGAGCGTGTCCATGATGCCCGTCGTCACGCAGACGGCCGAACTGTCTTTCGACCGGCCGGTGGCGAAGGCGTTGGGCACCCGAGAGTCGGCGACGGCGACCTTCGGCTTCGGGAGGTCGGCCTGCTGAGCCAGGCGGTCGACAGTCCGGTGGAGTTCGGGGTACTCTTCCGGTTCGACCGTCCGGGCTCCCATCGAATACAAGGCGAGCTTGTCGCTGAAGAAGAACTGCGCACCGAGGAACAGTCCCATGACGACCACGATAAGCGCGAGGTTCTCGAAAGCCACAACGAGCACTCCGAGGAAGACGATGTACAGCGCGAACAGCAGGAACATCGTCAGGGCCATTCGGCCTCGGAGCCCCCAGTCTGTTTGCCACTCCATGCCCAGTGATAGACGGTCGACACTCTAAAACCTCGCTATCGTGGGAAAGTGCCACACGTCGGGGCCAGAGGACCGTCAGCGGGGCAACTGTCCACACACATTTACTCTCAGGGCAACAACCGGATGCATGAGCGACACAGTCGTCGTCACTGGCGGGCTCGGGCGTTCGGGGCGCTGGATCTGTGACCACCTCGCCGGCGAGTACCACGTCGTCTGCGTGGACCTGGACCACCCGGGCTGGGAAATCCCGACGCGGGAGCACATCGATTTCAAAGCCGTCGACGTGACTGAGGGCGTCGAGGTCCGTGACCTGTTCAGCGAGATCGATCCAGACGCCGTCGTCCACTGGGCCGCGTTGCCGGCGCCGGAGCGCCACGCGGGCACGCGAGTGTTCGACACCAACGTTTCCGCGACGTACAACGTCGTCGACGCGGCGGGTCGGGCCGGCGCGGACGTCGTCTGGGCGTCCTCGGAGAGCGCCTACGGACTGGCCTTCGCCGAGGAGACGCCGCTCCCGGCGTATCTCCCGATAGACGAGGCACATCCGACTGCGCCGGAGGACCCGTACGGCACATCGAAGGTCGCCGGCGAAGAAGTAGCGAAGATGGTCGTCCGGCGTGACGGCGTCAACGTGGCGTCGATACGGCCGTCGTGGATTCAGTACCCCGGCGAGTACAACTGCCGGGACGTGGCCACGGGGGACCTCGCCGGCGGCACCGGTAACTGCTGGTCGTATGTCGATGTGCGCGACGTGGCGACAGCGGTCGCGGCGGCGCTCGATGCCGACATCGGCGGTCACGAAGCGTTCAACGTCGCCGCCGCCGAGAACTACGTCGGCCGGCCGACGGCTGACCTCGTGGAAGAGCAGTGGGGTGAGCTTCCCGCAGAGTGTGAACTGGACGACGACCAGTCGGCGCTCTCAACTGCGAAAGCGCAGGGCCTGTTGGACTGGGAGCCGGAATACGACTGGCGTGAGGCCGTCGACGCCGACATTGCAGCGCCGACCCTCACGGGTGAGTGAGCGCTTGGGAGCAGTGCTGGACCTGCCGACGGCGTCCTGCCGCGGCGGCGGAACACACGGCTTAAACAGTTCAGTACAGTAAGGCCGGTAATGAGCCGGTCGGGAGAGTTCTGTCCACGCTGCGGTGACGAAATACCGGAGGGCACCGACGAGCGCCCGGAGTTAGCGGGTGCCGGCGGTCAGCGTAACTCCGAGCACGTCCTCTGTGACGCCTGCTACTTCGAGGAGTTCGACCTGGTGGACGCCCCCGACACCATCCAGGTTCGGGTCTGTTCGCGGTGCGGCGCGGTCCACAAGGGAAACCGCTGGGTCGACATCGGCGCGGAGGACTACACCGATATCGCCGTCGAGCAGGTCAGCGAGGCGCTCGGTATCCACGTCGACGCCCAGTCGGTCGCCTGGCAGGTCGCTCCCGAGCAACTCGACAAGAACAACATCCGGATGCACGCGGAGTTCTCCGGCGTCATCCGCGGGACGCCAGTCACCGAGGAAGTGACCGTCCCCGTCCGCATCTCCCGGCAGACGTGCAAGCGCTGCGGGAAAATCGCCGGCGGTTCCTTCGCCAGCATCGTTCAGGTGCGGGCCGACGGGCGCGACCCGACCGACGACGAGCGCGAGCGGGCCGAAGAAATCGCAGAAGAGTACATCGCCGCCCGTGAAGCGACCGGCGACCGCAACGCCTTCATCACCGAGACGAAGTCCGTCGACAACGGGCTGGACATGAAGATCTCGACGAACCAGATGGGGCTTGGCATCGCCAAGCGCATCACCGCCCAGCTTGGGGGCTCCTACTCCGATTCGCGGCGTCTCATCTCCGAGGACGAGGACGGCCAGGAGCTGTACCGGATGACCTACGCCGTCCGCCTGCCCCGCTACCGACAGGGCGAGGTCATCGACCCGGAGGACGGCGACGGGCCGGTGCTGGTCCGTTCGGTGCAGGGGAACCTCAAGGGCGTCCGCCTGACGACGGGCGAAGACTACGAGGCCAGTTTCGAAGAGGGCGAAACGCCCGACGCCCGCCGCCTGGGGTTCCGCGAGGACGCCCAGACGACCACTCTCGTCGCCGTCGAGGACGACAACGCCGTCCAGGTGTTAGACCCCGAAACCTTCGAGAGCAAGACCGTCCCGCGGCCGGACTACCTCGACACCGACACCGACACCGACACCGACGAAGTTCCGGTGCTGAAGAGCCACGCCGGGTTGCACATTCTCCCGGCCGAGGGAGACAACACGGATACCGATGAGTGAGGACGGAGCCAGACGCGAGTCGAGCGAGACGGACGACCAGCAGCTAGCCGCTGTCGTCGCCAAGCCTCGCTCGCAAGTCGCTATCGAATCTTTGCGGGCCGAGGGCGTCTACGACGATACCAGAAGCATCACCGAGTGGACCGCGGACAGCGTCGCGGTTCCGGTGACGGCTCCGCCACAGGAGACGCAGTTCCGGGAGGTCGTCCGGCAGGTCGGCGAGCGCCGTCTCCGAACGCTCGATGACCACCTCCGGGAGCGCGGCTGGAGCGACGAGGAGATCGCTGCCGCGCCGAGTTCCTGGGCCGTCCTCGGCTCCGTCGTGCTGGTCGACATCGGCGACAGCCCTCGGCCGGCGGAAGTCGGCGAGGCGCTGCTGGCGCTCCACGGCGAGGCCGAAACGGTGCTGGCCCGTCACGGCATCTCCGGCGAGCACCGCGAACCCAGCGTCGAAGTCATCGCCGGCGACGGCGACACTGAGACGGTCCACACCGAACACGGCACGCGCTACGCGATGGACCTTGCCGAGGTTATGTTCTCGCCCGGCAACAAGGCCGAGCGGGCGCGGATGGGCGACATCGTCGTGGCAGACGAGCGGGTGCTGGACATGTTCGCCGGCATCGGCTACTTCACGCTCCCGATGGCCCGTGCCGGCGCGCAGGTCACCGCCGTCGAGCGCAATCCCACGGCGTTTCGCTTTCTGGTCGAGAACGTCATGCTGAACGACGTGGACGAGCGCGTTCACCCGTATCGGGCCGACTGTCGAGATGTTGTGCCGGGGTTCGCCGAGGATGGACGGGCCGACCGAGTAGTGATGGGGTACTACGAGGCCTCCGCGCCGCGCGCGGATGACAGTCGGGCTCCGCCCGACGCTTCCCACGAGTACCTCGACAGCGCGCTCGACGCGCTCGCGCCCGGCGGCGTCCTCCACATGCACGAGGCCACGCCGGACGCGCTCGTGTTCGACCGTCCCATCGAGCGACTGGAGGCGGCCGCCACCGAGGCCGGCCGGGACGTCGAGATTCTGGATACCCAACGCGTCAAGGAGTACAGCGAGGGCGTCGCCCACGTTGTCGTCGACGCTCGGGTGCAGTAGGGCGTCTTTACGCACGCAATCCAGACGAGTGAGAACAGGTAGCATGCCCCGGGCAGACGGTCGTAACGCCTAATTAGGCGAGTAGTCAAGAGAACGGCATGGACAGACAGCAGATTATCGCCATCATTCTCGTCGGTCTGATGGTCGGGTCGTCAGTGGTCTACGGGTTAGCCTTCGCCTTCTTCTAGTCCCACACGTCCGAAAGCGGGTGGTTTCCGTCCCCGGACCGCGAGCGCGAGCGGTCGTGCCGGCGTTTCGTGCCCGAACTGAGTGCCGAAAGCGCCTGGTCCGGCGCGAACCGCGGCAAGTCGGGCGCTGAGAGGCGGTCGACCTGGGCGCGGAACCAGTCGGGCATATCGTGCTCGGCGCGCTCAAACAGGTCCAGCAGCGACGAGTCCGCGAGGTAGGTCGCGCCATAGTCGTCAGGCGCGCGGACGACGCGGCCACAGGCCTGGATGACCGTCCGCAGTGCCGTCCGGTAGTACCAGCCCCACTGGTCGTCTTCGAGCCGTCGGGCGACGCGGGAGTCGCGGGTGTTTGGATAGGGGGCCTTGCACAGCACCTGCCAGCGACAGAGATCGCCCTCCAAGTCGAGGGCCTCCTCCATCTTCACCGAGAGGAACACGTCGGGGTTGTCGCTGCGCTTCCAGGCGGACAGCGCCCCATCGCGTCCCTCTTTATCGTGAGTCCGGACGCGTGCGCCGACGCCGAAGTCGTCGAGGAGGTCCTTCAGTTGCTCCTGAATAGCGTAGGAATGGCAGTGAATGAGCCCCTTCTCGTCCGTGTGCTGTGCCATGATGCGAACGACGGTCCGGGCGATGTCGGGCAGCGTGTCGTCGCGGTGCTCGTAGGTCATCTTCCCCTGGGCCACGTCGTACAGCGGCCGGTTCTCGACGGGGAAGGTGTGGCCGACCTCGACGAGCGCGACGTTACTGGGATCCAGACCGACGTTCGCACAGAACGCCTCCTTGTTGAGGATGGTCGCCGACAGCAGAGCGAAGCGGTTGCCGCGGTCCCAGACGGTGTGTTTGAGGTACCGCTCGGGGTTCATCGGCTTGATCGTCACCGGGGCGTTCTCGCCGTCGGCCTGGTCGACGACCCAGGTGGTCGCGCTCTCGGTGTCGGTGTAGTCCTCGCGGAACCACCCGAGGTCCTGTCGGAGCGTGTTCAGCGAGTCACGTTCGGCCACCTCGTCGCCGGTGAGTTCCGCCTTGTTCCGCAGTTCCTTCACCCGGCGCTCGGCGAGGTGTTCGACCCGTTCAGTGAAGGAGACGGCCTCGTCCAGGCCGTCGATGTCCGGCACGTCGATGTCGTTCCACATCGGGATGGACTGCGGCGAGAGGTCGATGGTGGCGTACATCTCCGCCCACTCGCCCAGGCCGTGGGCCTCGTCGATGACGACCACGTCGCGCTTGCCGAACACGTCGCTGCCGGCGGTCTGCATGAAATAGGCCAGTGTCATCGCGGCGATGCGGCGGTTCGAGGCGATGGCGCGGTCCGAGAAGTACGGACAGCGGTGTTTGACCTGGCAGTCGAACTTCCGTTCGCGCACGCACGGGGCCTGGTTCACCGGCGTGTCCGTCTCGCCGGGGAGGATGCAGTCGTAGTTGTTCTTCCCGCGGATGACACAGAGGTCCTCGAGCAGAGCGTCCTCGGCCACGTCGTCCAGCTGGGAGACCTGCGGTGTGGTGTAGTAGGCGTCGATGACCTGTTCCGGGGCGGCCTCACCCGCGGTCCGGGCACAGCCGGCGATAGCCCGAGCGAGCAGGGACTTCCCGCTCCCAGTCGGCGCGCGAACGAGGACCACGTCCTTGCCGCTCTCAAAGGCCGCACGGATGTCAGCGAGGGCCTGCTTCTGGTTGCCCCGGTAGGACGGGGCCGGGAACTCGTCGGTAATCCGCGCGGGGTACACGCGAGAAAGCAACGGACGAGGCGGCCTAAACCTTTCTTGTCGTTGGATGAGCGTCGGCGGCTAGCCGAGATGACGGGGGTGGGTCGTGTTCACAGGCACACGGTCGTGGTACTGATACTCTCGGAACTCTTATACATATACCCCCTGTACGTATATTTGCAATGGCAAACGGTAAGGTTGATTTCTTCAACGACACAGGCGGTTACGGTTTCATCTCGACTGAGGACGCGGACGATGACGTTTTCTTCCACATGGAAGACGTTGGCGGCCCTGACCTCGAAGAAGGCGAGGAGATCGAATTCGACATCGAACAGGCCGACAAGGGCCCCCGCGCGACGAACGTCGTCCGCAACTAAGGCAGATTTCCGGTCGCCTTAGGGCGACCACATCTGACACTTGTTCTTATCTGAAGTCACTCGACGAACAGCGCGTACAGCACGGCACAGAGCCCTGCGACGGTCACGAGACCCCTGACGAGCAACACAATGCCAGCCCCAGCGCCCGCCCAGACAGCGATGGTGGCAGTGGCGTAGACGCCGGCGGTCAGCGACCCGATTCCGACGGCGAGCCACCACATCTTCGGCGCATCGTTGCGCCGGTAGCCCCGGTAGGCCAGCGACGCGACGAACAGTCCGACGACGGCCGTCAGGGCTCGCGAGAGTTCCGCGACGGCGTCCGGCGCGAGCAGGTCGAGCGGGACCGTCACGACGACTCACCCCCGTAGACGGTCCACAGGATCGTTCCGAGCCCGAGCAGTTCGCAGGCGCTCACGAGGAGCGAGCGTCCGACGACGCCGACGCCGGTGGCCGTGGGGAGCGCGATGCGGAGGATCTCCGGTACAGTCGTGAGCAGGAGAAGCCCGACGGCGAGCGTCAGCATGCCCGTCCGACCCGGCCCGCGACGATAGCCGTGGACGAGGACGACAGCGATGGCGGCCGAGAGCAAGACAGAGAGTATCGACAGCGCGACGACGGCCAGCGCAATTTCCGGATCGGTCCCACCCGTGCGTATCTGCAGTAGCGTCGCGAACATCTCAGGACAGCCCCTCGAACAGGTCGGTGAATCGGTCCGCCGGATCCGACGAGGACCGTGAGACAGCCACGTCGTACGACCCGTCGGCGAACGTGACGGTCACGTCCTCGACGGTCGCGACATAGCGCTTGTAGTGGTGTCCGTCGGGGTCGACGGCCTGCCGTTCGGCGACGAGGTCGGCGGCTTCCAGTCGGTCGAGGCGGCGGTACGCCGTCGGGTCGGACATCTCGCAGGCCGTACAGAGTTCGGAGACGGACATCGGTCCGGTGGTGAGTTCGGCGATGATGGCCCGCGCGTACTCGTCTTCGAGCAGCGCGAGCAGTTCATCGTCGCCGACCGCGTCCATGCTCGCTGGAAGCGAGCGAGACGCAATAAAATCGGTCCACTGGCTTCCGAATCAGAAGCAGTGCCCGCGGTGATACGTCGGTCCCGGCCGGTCGTCCGGACATGCCACCGAAGTCACCGGAGCAAAGAGACAGCCGGACGACCCCGAGCGTCGTCGAGCGGACTGTCTCTCGCCTCGTCTGGCCGATCTGGAACAGCGCGGACGGCAGGCTCAGAGCGCCACTGCGTGCGGTTCTCCCGGCGGTACTGTCGTTTCTCGCCCTCGCGGCGCTACAGAGCGTCGTTCGGGCCCGATTCACGCACCCCATCCGAGAACCGCTCGAAGCGGCCGGGATCGGGGCAGTCCTCGTCGCCACGGTGTTCGTCAGCGCGCGGGTCCTCGACCGCCGACCTGTCGGCGAGTACGGCCTGTCGCTCGACCGTCACTGGTGGCGGTCATTCGCCGTCGGCGGGGCGATAGCGACCGTGATCAATGCCGGCGCGCTCGCCGTCGCAGTCGGCGTGGGCTGGGCCACTGTCGTCGGCGTCGCGGAGGGAGCCGGCGATCTCCCGTTTCTGCCGGCGATGGCCGTCGTCTTCACCTACGTCGCCCTCGCGTCGGCGTGGGAGGAGATCGTCTTCCGCGGGGCGATGCTGAAGAACCTCGCCGAAGGGGCCGACGGGCCCGTCCCGCGGTGGGCCGCGGTCGGCGTGGCGGTGCTCGCGAGTTCGCTCGTCTTCGCCTTCCTGCACGGCGGGAAGGTCGACCACCCGAGCCAGTACGGCTATTACCTGCTCGCCGGACTGGTCCTGAGCGGCGCGTACGTCCTCACCGGCGACCTCGCCCTCCCGATCGGCTTTCACGCCTGGTACAATTTCACCCAGAGCGCGGTGTTCGGTCTCGGCCACTCACAACGGACGCCCGAGCTAATCGCAGTCGATATCGTCGGCCCCGCACGCTGGGTGGGCGAAGAAGGGATCGTCTACTCGCTCTTCGTGGTCGTCGGCGGCCTCCTGCTACTGACGTTTCTCCGCTGGCGCGACGGCCGCCTTGGAATCGACGAGCGCGTGACGCGGTGGACGCCCGGATTCGAACGGGAGACGTGACGACTTAGAGGGCGGCCACGTCCGCCGCCGTCACCTCGCGGTCGTCGGGAAGCTGGTCGATGCAGTCGTAACAGAGGAAATGCTCGGTGTCGTCGCCGAGTTCGAGGACGATGCCCTCGGTCGGTCTGGACTCCTGCGACCAGATGTTGGCGATACCGCCGGCTATCGAAACGTTCGTATCGCACCCGTCGCAGGCTCTAGAGGCCATTAGCGAGTTTTTATGCGCTGTATACACTTCAAGGTAGCTGGCCCCTTCGAACAGTTCAGTACAGTTAACTCTCGACATACTTTTGTCGTCCGATGGCCACCGTCCAGATAATGCAAATACTGGTCACAGGGGGTGCCGGGTTCATCGGCGGCCACCTGGCACAGCGGTTCGCCGCCGACAGCCACGATGTGGTCGTATTGGACAACCGCGACCCGTTCTACGATCTGGATATCAAGCAACACAACATCGAAGCTGGACAGGCGGCCGCCCGGAACAGCGACGGGAGCTACGAGTTCATCGAGGGCGACGTGCGTGACGCGGAGCTAGTGACGGACCTCGTCGCCGACGCCGACTACGTCTACCACCAGGCCGCCCAGGCCGGCGTCCGCCCGAGCGTCCAGAACCCCCGCAAATACGACGAGGTCAACGTCGACGGCACGCTGAACCTCCTCGACGCCTGCCGCGACGAGGGCATCGAGCGGTTCGTGATGGCGTCCTCCTCCTCCGTTTATGGCAAGCCAGAGTACCTGCCCTACGACGAGCAACACCCCACGACGCCCGTCTCACCCTACGGCGCGTCGAAGCTCGCCGCCGAGCGCTACGCCTGCGCCTACAGCGAGGTGTACGACCTGCCCGCCGTCGCGTTGCGATATTTCACCGTCTACGGCCCGCGGATGCGCCCGAACATGGCCATCTCGAATTTCGTCTCCCGGTGTCACAACGGCGAGCCGCCGGTCATCTACGGCGACGGCACGCAGACCCGCGATTTCACCTACATCGAAGACGTCATCGACGCAAACATGACGCTGCTTCACGAGGACGCCGCCGACGGCAAGGCCGTGAACATCGGCTCGACGGACAACATCGAGATCAAGACGCTCGCGACGGAGATCCGGGACCAGATCGACCCGGATCTCGACCTGGTCTACGAGGAACGCCACGACGCCGACGCCGAACACACCCACGCCGCGACCGACCGCGCCGAGGAACTGCTCGGCTACGACCCGGACCACACCATCCGGGAGGGCGTCGCGAAGTTCATCGACTGGTACCGCGACAACCGCGACTGGTACGAGCCGCTCGTTCGACAGTCCTGACGGGCGACACGAACAGGCCACGGTTTTAACCCCGTCCCGTCCTGCAGGAAGGGTATGCACGTCCTCGTGACCGGTGCGACGGGGTTCGTCGGGGGCCACCTCGCCCCGGCGCTCCTCGCGGCCGGCCACAGCGTCCGCGTGCTCGTTCGCGACCCGAGCGAGTACGCCCCGCCCGACGGCGTCGACGTGGCGACAGGCGACCTGCTCGACGCGGGCAGTTTCGACGCCGCCCTCGCCGGAATCGACGTCGCGTACTACCTCATCCATTCGATGCGTGCCGGGACCGACTACGCCGAGCGGGACCGGCGCGCTGCGCGGAACTTCCGTCGGGCGGCCGACGCGGCCGGCGTCGACCGAGTCGTCTACCTCGGCGGCCTCGGCGAGGACGACGAGACGCTGTCCGAGCACCTCCGGTCGCGCCGCGAAGTCGAGTTCCTCCTCAAGGAGGGCGAGTACGACCTGACGACGTTCCGGGCGGCCATCATCATCGGCGCGGGCTCGGCCAGCTTTCGGATGATACGCGAGCTAACGACGCGGCTGCCGGTGCTGGTCACGCCGCGTTGGGTGCGCACGGACTGTCATCCCATCGCTATCGACGACGTCATCGCGTATCTGGTCGATGTGCTCGACACGCCGGAGACGGCCGGCGAGACCTACGAGATTGGCGGCCCGGAGGTGTTGACCTACGCGGAGATACTGCGGCGGACAGGGCGAATCATGGGCACGGGCGAGCCGAAAATCGTGCCAATACCGGTGCTGACGCCGAAGCTGTCTGCGTACTGGGTCGGTCTACTGACCGACGTGCCATCGAGCGTCGCCCGGCCACTCATCCACGGACTGAAGACGCCAGTGGTCGCGGACACCGAGGCCGCTCAGGCACAGTTCGCCGTCGACCTGACGCCGTTCGCGGACGCGGTCAGGCTGGCCCTCAGTGAACCGCGGAGTCGCGAAACGGCGCAGGCGGCCGCGGCCACGGGTGGTGCAGGCAGATGAGCGGGGATAGCGCCCGTCCGGAATACGGCGAAACGTGGGTGTACGAGAGCATCATCGGCGCGCTGCCGGGGATTCGGCTACCGACGTGGGCAGCGATGGCGATACAGCTCCTCATCTTCGAGGTCGCCATCGTCGCTCTGTCGTGGTACTACGAGGTCTGGAGCGCCGCAATCGCCGGAACGGTCGTCGTGTTCGTCGCCACCATCGGAAGCGCCGAGATGCTCCGAATCAGCACGCTTATCCGCCGTATCGACGTTCCACCGACCTACCGCGCGCTGCTGTTCGCCTCGAACGTCGAGGTCGTGCTGTCCGTCCTCGCGTACGTGGCGTTGCTCACCCACCTGTTCGTCTTCGACCCGCAGGTCAGCTCGACGCCACTTCTGGGCCAACTGTTCGGGTCGGAGCCGCCGGTACTGGTGGTGTATCTGACCCTACTCATCCTCTGGGACGTGAGCTACCGTATCGGTACGGGCTGGTGGGCCAGCGTCACGGGTCTGTGGCGATCAGCGCGCTACCGGTTCGACCCCGAGACGGCGCGGGTGTTCATCCGGGCCGACCTGGAGATCTGGGGCTTTGGCGTCCTCCAGCTCGTGCTCGTTCCGTTCGTGCTTGACCAGCCGGTACTGCTCGCGGCGCTGGTCGGTCATGTGATAGCCGTCACAGCCGTGACGGCCGCCTCTGTCGGGCTATTGCGCTACCGGTCGAGAACGGCCGCCGTCAGTCAGAGTTGATCTGCTTGAACTGGTCGAGCAGCTCTTCTGTTGACTCGTCACCGTCGTAGTCAACACTCCCGTGGTACGTGCTCCGGTCGTCGTCTTCCGACAGGTCGACCTCGCTGTTCTTGCGTTCACGGCGTTCGTGTTCGTCGTCGTCGTACGCTCCCATCGACATAGGTTACCACGGTGAAACTTGGCTGGTAGTGACTATCAATGTAACGGTGGTCCCAGAAACCGTACCACACGACCTACAGAGTGTGCGAGCAGTCCGAACCGGGGTGTCTCGATAGGGCGGAACGCCCAAGACCACTGACCGTCTACACGGCCCTGTGGCTGGTCCCTTACGTCTGCGACGGTCGAACGAGCGATGGAGCGAGAAGCGGGTCCGGACAGACCTGCTGACACCGCTGCAGAACACCTTCGGTGCGACGATGAACGGTCCGTGGTTCGCCCCACCGGAGGGGTGGGCCGCGCGCCGACTGGAGATGGACAACGGCGATCTGGCGCTGTTTTGCTGGAACGGCCAGCGCGCGTACTGGGTCGGGAACACCGAGACCCCGGAGACGCTGTGGCGAACGGAGAAGTACACGTTCGACGAGGTGCCCGACAAGATTAGCGAGTGGGTCCAGCGTGAGCTGTTCGCCCAGTTAGAGGTGGAGGACCCGTGGCTCACCGAGTACGAGACGCTGGCGCACTTCTTCCTGCCCGTGTTTCTCTCGAAGGACGGCCGGGAGTCGACACGGACGTTCTTCCGGGACCACGCCAGCGGCTTCCCGGACGCCGACCGGGCGGACGGGCTGGCGTTTTACGACGACTTCCTCGCGACTGGCGAACTCGACGACTACCGCTACACGATGGCGAGCAAACTCGGGACCAGCGAGGGCTTTGACCTCTCGCGGATGCGAGCGACGATGGGCGAGTTCAACGTCGCCAAACTGCTCGTCGACGCGGGCAACGACATCAGACCCGAGGTCGAACTGAACTCGGGCCACTCCGTCGATTTCCGAGTCGAGGACACGCTCGTGGAGGTCACCCGCCCACGGCCGCCGTCCCGACGGCAGGTCAACACCGGTATCGCCGCGGTCAAAGCATCGGGTGACGCGAAGACTCGCGACCAGCTAGCGGCCCACCCCGGAGCCGTCCTCGTCGTCGACTGCAGTTCCTTCCCGGACGACGACTGGCGGCGGGTCTACGGCGAACAGCCCGATGTCGGCTACTCGCCGACCATCGTCTTCCGCGCCCGGCCGGACGGCAGCATGGAAGGGTACGCCTACGGCTCGGTTCCGTTCCCGCTCCCGTTGTAGTCAGTTCGCAACTGACGGTAGGTCGCGTTATCTTCCCCGAAATTCGGGGCGTAACATATAACGCGCCGGACGGGCAACACTGAGAGAGATAGCCGTGGTGGACGACACAGAGCAATCGGGGACCAGCGGCGCGGGTCAGTCGGTTTCCGAGGTAATGGACCGGCTCGAATCGCTCCGGTCCGAGGAAGAAGAACGTTCCGAGAGCGCCACCGCCGGCGTGTTACTGGACCAGTTGCAGGAGGTCGAACAGCGACTATTGGCCTTCGGCGAGGCGCTGGGCGGGACCGCCGATACCGTGACAGACCTCCCGTTTACCGAGGAAGCCGGGCTGGACCACATGCCCGAGCCGCTGTACGTCCGCCACGACACCGAGATGCTGAATCAGGTCACGTCCTGGCTCCTGCAGGACCAGCACATCGGATTAGTGAGTCCCTACGGCACCGGAAAGACGGCCTTCCGGGAAATCGTCCTGCGTGACCTTTCGAAACACGAGGGCTTTGTCATCACGCATCTGGACAATCCACGCGAGACGACGCCGCGAAAACTGTACCAGACGGTGCTAACCGCCGCCTACGCCGCGGGCTACTCCATCGACCAGCGCAACTACTCGCAGGTCCGAGACGGGATTCCGTGGGCGACCGCTGAAGCGAAAGACGCCGTCCACGAAATCGTCCGTCGCGTACGCGAGGACGGCAAGACGCTTCTGCTGGTCGTCGACGAAATCGAGGTGCTGGAGGCGGACCTGCTGTCGCCGCTGCAGGTGGCCGGCGACGCCGGCGTCCGGCTGTTCCTCACCGGAACACCGGAGGGGAAGCGGCGGGTGGCGGAGATCCGGGGAACGCTCGACTCACGGCTTCGCTACTACGAGGGCATCGACCCGTTCTCGCCGGACGACGTGGCCGAGTACGCCGCTCGCTCGCTGGCGTACTTCCGGGGCGACCCCTACGAGGGGCAGGCCCCGGACCTGTTTACGCGGGCCGCAATCGAGGACATCCACGAGCGGACCGAGGGCAACCCCCGTGAGGTCCGCATCGAGTGTCGCGAACTGTTCACCAGAGCGGCGTTTGTCTGGTACCGAACCGGCCAGGACATCTCTCGCATCCAGATTACCCCCGAACTGCGCCACCGGCGGTTCGGAATGGGCCGCTGAGCGCCCCTGAAAGGGTATATAAACCACCTACGTGATACGGTATCACACCGACGAGTGTGGCATGTAGTCGGGCGATACAGCGTCCGGCACCACAGCTTTTATATAGAAGCACATTCAATCATCGTTTGACTATGGCTCAACAGCAGATGGGCAACCAGCCCATGATTGTACTTTCCGAGGAGTCCCAGCGGACATCCGGAAAGGACGCGCAGTCGATGAACATCACGGCCGGGACGGCCGTCGCCGAGGCCGTTCGGACGACACTGGGTCCGAAGGGCATGGACAAGATGCTCGTCGACAACTCGGGCTCAGTCGTCGTCACGAACGACGGCGTCACCATCCTCGACGAGATGGACATCGAGCACCCCGCCGCCAACATGATCGTTGAGGTCGCCCAGACCCAGGAAGACGAAGTGGGCGACGGCACGACCACGGCGGTCGTCATGGCCGGCGAACTCCTCTCGAAGGCCGAGGAACTCCTCGACCAGGACATCCACGCCAGCATCCTGGCTCAGGGGTACCGCCAGGCCGCAGAGAAGGCCAAGGAGATTCTCGAGGACAACGCCATCGACGTCGACGCCGACGACACGGAGACCCTCGAAAAGGTCGCCGCGACGGCGATGACCGGCAAGGGCGCGGAGTCCTCCAAGGACATCCTCGCCGAACTCGTCGTTCGCGCCGCACAGTCCGTCGTCGACGACGACGGCAGCGTCGACACAGACAACATCCAGATCGAAACCGTCGTCGGCGGCGCAACCGATGAGTCCGAACTCGTCGAAGGCGTCATCGTCGACAAGGAACGCGTCCACGACAACATGCCGTTCGCCGTCGAGGACGCCGACGTGGCCCTGCTCGACACGGCCATCGAGGTTCCGGAAACGGAACTCGACACCGAAGTCAACGTCACCGACCCCGACCAGCTCCAGCAGTTCCTCGACCAGGAAGAAGAGCAGCTCAAGGAGATGGTCGATCAGCTCAAAGAAGCCGGTGCTGACGTCGTCTTCTGCCAGAAGGGCATCGACGACATGGCCCAGCACTACCTCGCTCAGGAAGGCATTCTGGCCGTGCGCCGCGCCAAGAAGTCCGACATCGAAGCGCTCTCGCGCTCGACCGGCGCGCGCATCATCTCGAACATCGACGACATCGAAGCCGACGACCTCGGCTTCGCCGGCTCCGTCGCCCAGAAGGACATCGCCGGCGACGAGCGCATCTTCGTCGAGGACGTCGAGGACGCCCGCGCTGTCACGATGATCCTCCGCGGCGGCACCGAACACGTCGTCGACGAAGTCGAGCGCGCCATCGAGGACTCGCTCGGCGTCGTCGCCGCTACGCTGGAGGACGGCAAGGTCCTGCCCGGCGGCGGTGCCCCCGAGACGCAGCTCGCCCTCGGTCTCCGAGACCACGCCGACTCCGTCGGTGGCCGCGAGCAGCTCGCCGTCGAGGCCTTCGCCGATGCCATCGACGTCATCCCGCGCACTCTCGCGGAGAACGCCGGTCTCGACCCGATCGACTCGCTGGTCGACCTCCGAAGCAAGCACGACGGTGGCGCAGTCACCTCCGGGCTTGACGCGTACACGGGTGAGGTCGTCGACATGGAAGAGGACGGCGTCGTCGAGCCCCTCCGTGTCAAGACCCAGGCCGTCGAAAGCGCAACCGAAGCAGCCGTCATGATCCTCCGCATCGACGACGTCATCGCTGCTGGCGACCTCAAGGGTGGCCAGGGCGACGACGACGAGGACGAAGGCGGACCCGGCGGCCCAGGCGGCGCGCCCGGCGGAATGGGCGGCGGCATGGGCGGCATGGGCGGCGGTATGGGCGGCATGATGTAAGCGAGGTTTCGAAGAAACCTCGGCACGCCGAGCGGGGAACGAAGTGACCCGCGAGGCAAGCCACATTGGCGAAAAAGGCGGAATCGCCGCAAAGCGGCGATTCCGAGAACCGCGGCCTTCGGCCGCGGATGCCTGCCTCGCCCGTCGACCTCGTGAAGAATCGGTGCGATTCTCTATTTTTGTTTTCAGTATAGGTGGATAACGACGCTATGACGATAGCGTAGCCGCGGTGAACGCCGTCTCGCCCCTAAGAATCCTACTATCACGAAGTAGACGCCACGGTCAAACCGACGTATCCCTTTGAGTCGGTATGGACCTGACACGGACCGAACGGCGGTTGCTGTGGGTCGGAACAGCACTAGCGGGCGCGCTTCATCTGCTCGTTCCGGGGCTGTTACTGTCGCTGGCGCGGCTGGGCTATCGCTGGGTGCTGTCGGTGGAGTTCACGCCACAGGACGGGGCCCATCGTCGGGTCAGGCTGCTTGGCGTTGGGAACCTCGTTGTTGCGGCGGTACTGAGACGGCTACTCGACTGAAACGACGGCTACTGCACGGCAGACTCAACGTATGCGACAGCCTCGGCAGGGGTGTCGACGTGTTCGATGGCGTCGCCGTCGGCCACGCCGTCGAGGCGGTGGGTACCGAGCCCGGCGACTGGGCGATTTATGTCGAGGGCGTGGCCGAGTTCCGAGAGCGTTCCGGTGCCGCCGTCAACGGCGATGACGGCCGCGCCGTTCATCACGACGAGGACGTTTCTGGCGTTTCCCATCCCCGTCGCGATAGCTGTCTGGACGTAGTCGTTCGCGTCGGCCCGGCGCTCGCCGGGTAAAATACCGAGAGTGTGACCGCCCGCCTCGCTCGCACCGCGACAGACGGCTTCCATCACACCCGTGAGACCGCCACAGACGACGTCGTGGCCGTGCTCACCGAGTAGTTTCCCGACCTCGCGTGCCTGTTGGTACTGTTCGTCGGTAACTGTCGAGCCGCCGATGACCGAGACGCGCATAGCTGGTCGTGCAACGGGAAACAGAAAAACGCCGCCGGATTACAGTTGGTCGAGCCAGTCTTGCGCGCGGGATTCGGTGGTTTCGGCGATATCGGCCAGTTCGGCCGCGTCGTACTCGGCCAGGTCCGCGACGCTGTGAATGCCGGCGGCGTGCAGCCGTTCGGCGTAGGTGGGGCCGATACCGGAGACGCTATCGACGTCGGCGGGTTCGTCGGCTGCGTCGGCGTCGTCCTCGGTAGCGTCGGCATCGACATCGTCAGTCGCGTCAACCTCGATATCAGTGGATTCCGACTGGTCCACTGTGTCGTCTTCAGGGGACTCGACCTCGATATCGACTTCCTCGCCCCCCGTGCTGCGCTCGGAGTACCACTCGGCGACCTCGGGCCAGAGGTCAGCGTGGGTCGACGACGAGACGGAGAGACCGATGTGGCCCGTCGAGAACTCGATGGTTCGCGTGTCGTCGCTGGCGATGACGTCGTTGAACGGCTTGGAGGCCTCCGGCGGGATGAGGTGGTCGTACTCGCCCATGAGCTGGAGGACGGGCATGTCGATGTTGTCCAGGTCGACGTGCTTGCCGTTGAGCTCAAGCTCGTTCTTGTAGAGTTTGTTGTCCTGATACACGTCTTCGAGGAACTGAACGTAGGCCTCGCCGGCGACGTCGATACCGTCACCGAGCCACTGCTCCATCCGGCCGAAGTTCTCGACGAAGCCCTCGTTCTCCATGTTCTCCGCGAACCGGATGTACTTCGTGACGTAGTTCTCGACGGGGTCCATCAGCGCGAAGCCGATGTCGAGCATGTCCGAGGGGACGTTGCCGAACGTATCGACGACGTCCTGCGGGGAGTAGTACTCCTCGGAGCCCCACTCTTCGAGGACGCCGCCGGTGTGATCGAAGCACAGCCCAGCGGCCATCAGGCCCAGGGTGTTGACTTTCTCCTTGTGGAGCGCGGTGTACATCACCGACATCGTGCCGCCCATACAGTAGCCGAGGATGTTGATGGCGTCCTGGCCGGAGCGCTCGCGGACCACGTCGACGCAGTTATCCATGTATCGGTTGACGTAGTCATCGAGCGTGAGGTGCTGGTCGAGCCGCGACGGCTCGTTCCAGTCGATGAGGTACACGTCGTGGCCCGCCTCAAGCAGGCGTCGGACGACCGACCGCTCTTCCTGCAGGTCGAGGATGTACGGCCGGTTGATGAGCGCGTACACGATGAGAATCGGCACGGCTTCCTTGTCCTCCTCGGCGACCTCGATGCCGGTGGCCTCGGCGTCGTAGTGGAGGAGTTCGAGCTTGTTCTCCTCGTAGACGACGTCGCTGGGCGTCTGGCCGACTTCGACGGACTCCATCAGCTCCAGTCGCTCGTCGGCAATCTGACTCGTCTCGGCGGCGTCGGTCATGTTTTCCAGCGTCTTGCGCTGCCAGTTGAGCGCGGCTTCGAACGGATTAAACGGGTTGCTGGACATGAGTTACTCTTCCAGGTGTTCGAGAACGCGGTCAAGCTTCTGTTCGACCGCGTGCTGACGGCGCTCCAGTTCGATGAGCCGCTCAGCAACTTCGTCGACATCGTTGCGCGTTGGGAAACCCATCTGCTCCAGAGCGTCCTGACTCAGGTCGTCGGCCTCCTGTTGCATCTCCATCATCGACTCGACGAGCTGGCCGTTGGCGGCCGCGAAGGCCGAGGTTCCCATGACGTGTTTGAACGCCTCGTTGGCGGACTGCAGCCAGATATCACGGAACTCGGCGGGGTCGACATCCTCGCCCTGCGCGGCGTCGGTCGAGCGCTCGACCATCTGCTCGGCGGCGTCGATCCACTCTTCGTAGGCGCGGTTGTAGCCATCCATCCCGTCGGCAAGGTCCTCTTCTTTGGGAATCGTGTCCTCGACGGCGTCGGCCCACGACTCCACGAAGGCCGCCTGTGCCTTCATGTTCTGCTCCATCGAGTCAGCGACCGCATTGTTCATCTCCTCAACCATCTCCGTCCATTCCTCCTGAATGTTGTTTGTATTACTCATAATAGTACCTCGGCGGCGGGCGCACAAAAAAACCGACTGTCGTACTTACGCTTCGACGTCGACAGCGTCGGCGGCTTCGGCCTGCACTTCCTCGACCTGTTCCTGAATCTCTTCGACCTGCTCCTGCACTTCTTCGAGTTGCTCGCCGAACTGCTCGGCGGCCTCGACAGACTGCGCTTCGAGTTCCTCGTGGGCCTCGACGAGCATATCGACCTGATCGTTGACGGCGGTGACGTACTCGTCGGTCATCTCGTCGTAGGTGTCAGCGCCCTCTTCGAGCTCCGTTTCCATGTTGTCGAAGACTTCGGCGTGGTTCTCGAGCAGGAAGTCGAACTGCTCGTCGACGGTCTCGCGGATCTGCTCGACAGTCTCGGTCATGCCGGGCATCGTCGACGCCATCGCGTCGAGATAGCTGTGGAACGCGGTCTGCTGGAGCTCGACACCGCGGCGCTGTGCCGACTCCTGTGTGTCGAGGCTGTCGATGACCGCGCTGTTGACGTTTTGCTGGAAGGAAACGCTCTGTTCGAGCGCCTTCTGGCTCTGCTCGATCGTGGTACGCTGCATCTCGAACGCTGTCGTGACGGGGGTTGTGTAGTCTACCATTGTTGGATTACTCGCTGTTGTTGTTAGTGACCGGGAGGACGACGGCTTGAACGATATCGCCTTCGTCGATGCCCAGCGCCTCTCGCTCCGCATCGGGGATGCTGATCCGACCCCCGCTTTGCACGCGGGTCTTGAACGTCGCCATCTGGCTCATGGCACCGAGCTGATTCATATCGAAACTCGGCATGCCACCGCTGGCGAACATCTGTTTCATCAGCTGCTGTTGCTGTTCCATCGCGTTCTCGCTTGCCTGTTGCATCCCCTTGAACATCGGAGGCCACAGCAGGCCATCATCCTCGTCGGCCATCGGTCAACTACATGTACTCTCCTCAACAATATAAACTTTCCGCTGAAACCCATTGAATACCATTGATTGGTAGAGAATGGTATTACCGATTGAGGAGCGTCGAGGGACGTGCTACGCTCTGTAGCACCGATAACTTCAACCCCAGATACACGTCTGACGCCCGTTAGACGGTATTTACCGACATCTGAGGCGAAACCAACACCAAGGTTTAATACTCCGACCAATAAATTAGCAGAACAGATGAGTTCTGAATCGCCACGAAACCCGCTGTTAGACACATGGACTGAAACATCGTCACATATGTTCAACAGCGTCGTCGCAGCTAACCGGGCAGCGTTCGCTGCGTTCGGCGTCCAGCAGGAGGACGAGAACGGCGTCACGCCCGCAGACCGTATCGAGCCGGACGAAGATCTCCCGGAATGGCACGTCTCGATCTCCGAAGACCACCCGGGCCGCCTCGGCGTCGGCGACCACGTCGATTTCACGAAGACGATCTCGGAGAACGACGTGCAACAGTTCGCCGCCGCGAGCGGCGACACGAACCCGCTTCACCTGGACGACGAGTTCGCAGAGCAGACGCGCTTCCGCGGCCGCATCGCCCACGGGACGCTCGTCGGCAGCCTCATCAGCGCGGCCCTGGCACGCCTGCCTGGGCTGACGATCTATCTCTCACAGGACCTGGAGTTCCACAACCCGGTCCGTATCGGCGACCGACTCACCGCCGAGTGTGAGATCGTCGAGGATCTCGGCGACGAGCAGTACCGGCTAACCACGCGGGTCCTCGCGGACGACGAAGTGGTCATCGACGGCGAAGCGGTCGTCCTCATCGACGACCTGCCAGAATAGTCAGCAGAACGCTCGAACGGCCCGGTTGAAACGGTCGGGGTGTTCCCGCGGCGGACAGTGCCCGCAGTTCTCGAAGATTTTCAGCGTGCTATCAGTGACCGTCCCGGCCGCCTGCTCGGACCACCGACGGGGGAGCAGTGGGTCGACGGCCCCGTGAATCAACATCGTCGGCACGTCTATTTCCGCTAACCGGTCGGAGTAGTCGGTCCGGAAGCCACACCACTGGAACTCGCTGCGCTGCCAGCGCCGCATCGCCCGGACCGTCTGCCGGTCGACGACGCTGTCGACGTCCTCGACCAGTTGCTGGGGTGGCTCCCCGGGACCCATGCTTCGGAGACTGTTTCTGATCGCCGACTGGGACGATCCCACACCCTGCCAGAGCATATTTCCGAGTATCGGTGTCTGCAAGACGCTGCTGGCCGCTGTGCGCCAGTAGGCGTCGGCTCCCAGCCCGTAGCTATCGACCAGTACCAGCCGCTCGACCGGACCGCCGTCGAGCGCGTGTCCGAGCGCGATTGCGCCGCCCATCGAAAGGCCGGCCAGCGCGGGTTCCTCGATACCGAGCGCGTCGATGAACTCGGACAGAGTCTCGAGATAGTAATCGGTCGTGTACGCGCGGTCAGGCTTGTCGCTGTCGCCGTGGCCCGGCAGATCGAGTGCGTACACCGTCCGTTCCGGCGCGAGTGCGGGGAGTGCGTGACGCCACGAAACTGTCGCGGCGTCCAGCCCAATGCCGTGGAGAAACACCAAAGGCGGCCCCTCGCCGCCGGTCCGGTAGTGAATATCGACGTCCTCACCGTCGACGGACAGTTCGACGCGCTCGGACGAAATCCCTGTCGTCATCGGCGTTCGTTCGGGACCGAGGGCGTATGAGCCTTTGTATCCGCCCAGTTATCACGGCGGGAGCGTCCGAAATCGGTCACTCGGGTCGCTCGTACGCACCGTCTCGCTGGAGTCGGGCTTGCTCGCGGACGATAGCCGGCGTCCGACAGCGACCCGGTTCGCCGGTGACCTGCGGGACAGTGCAGTTGTTACAGCTCTCACACAGCGCGTCTGCGCCCTTGAGCAGGCGAGCGCCGAGCCGCGGCTCCGCGTAGAACGGGCGAGCCATTCCGACCGCATCGGCGGCGGGGACGGTTCCAGTCGCTCCGAGGAACCGATCGCAGTCGGCCCGCGTCCGAAGTCCGCCCTCCAGCAGAACCGGCACGTCCACGCGCTCGCGGACCGCCCGGCAGAAGTCGGCGTTCCACCCCGGGTCGCGGCTGAAACGGCAGGCTTGCAGGCGATTAAGCAACTGAACGGCACGCGCTCGTAGTCGGCCGCCGAAGACTGCTGCGTAGTCGTCCTGCAGGTCACTCGCGTCCCAGGCCCGGTCCGGAAACGCACCACGGACAATGCTCATGTCCCAGAACGGGGACACCTCGACCGGAACGAGACCATCATAGCCGATAGCCGCCGCTCGCGTCGCGATAGCCACGCCATCCCTCCGAGTGAGATGCCGTCGAACGAAACTCGGCGCAGCGGTCTCAGCTGGGACCTTCGTGACCAGCGGCACGTCGCCGGCGTGTTCCCGAACGGCGTCGTGGATTGCTTCGAGGAAGCGGACGCCGTCCCGGAACTGGTCGTTCCGACGGTTGTAAAACGGCGAGAGGAACTGCTGGATAAGGCTCATGTTCGCCGCAGAAAGGTGGATGCCGTCGTATCCCGCCTCGACGGCGTAGCCGGCACAGCGCCCGAACTGCTCGGCCAGGGCCCATACCTCCTCTGTCGAGAGCACATCCGGCTGGAGCGAAATCAGGCCAAGCCGGTCAAGCATCTGGAGCTGCCACGGCGGGTGGCTGACGGCGAGCTGGCGCTGGTCCGGGTGCTGTCGGCGGTACTCGGTGTGCCACGTCGCCATGCTCCGGAGACCGCCGTGGGCCAGTTGCAGGAAGACCCGGCCGCCGTGGTCGTGAATCGCACCGGTGAGCCGTTCGAGGCGCTCGACGAAGGCCGGGTCGTGGACACGCGTCATGTTCGGCGCGGCACAGCCGCCGCGGTCGGTGACGATGCTCGCCCCCTGAAAGAGGAGGCCGACACCGGAGGCTGCCGTCGGTCCGAGTTCGTCGATAAGCGTGTCGACTGCGGCCGCGCCGTTGCCCGCACACTCCAGTACCGGTGCGCGGTACAGCCGATTAGGGACCTCGACGCCGCCGATCCGCAGCGGCGTCTCCAGGTCGGTCACGACTGTTCGCGCTCGTCAAACGTCGCCTCGGTACGGCTGCCCTCCTGTGGTGTCACCTGCCGGATGGCCGCCCGGACCTCCGTCGGCGAGTCGAACTCACCGTCGGTGCCGCCCTCGATCGCGGCCGAGAGGTCCCCGGCGGGCGGGTCGGCGCTGCCGTACTCGTCTGCCAGTTCCTCCACGCGGACCGGGTACGCGGCCCCACCGGTGGTGCGGTCGACCGTCGCCTCGACCCGGCGGGCGCGCTCGCTGGCCCGCTGCCGTGCCGTCCGCTGTGGATCCATGTGTGAATATAACACGGTCGTTGTCAAAAATACTGTCGCTACTTCTCGACCGGCAACAGCGCGACGCGCTCTCGGACGGCGTCGGGAATCCCGCCCGCCGTCGCTGCGAGCTCGGTGTCCGTCACGTCGAAGAACGACCGGACGCGGTCTTCGTCGTACGCGCCAAGCGTCGGCCGGGGCGTGAGGTGGTCACGGACCTCGTCCACAGCTGCCGCGATAGCGTCATCGCCCTCATTTCCTTCGTGCGTATCTCCAGAGTCGGGGTCGACGACGGCCACGACGACGGGACAGGTCCCCTTGCTGACGCCCATCGTCAGCGCGCGGTTGATCTGGCGGCGACCGGCCGCGTACAGCAGGATCTCCACGCCGAAGTCCTCGGCGATGCCTTCGCCCCGGTCGTGGGCCCGCGTCGCAAGTTCGACGGCCAGTTCGAGGTGGGCCTGGTCCACGACGTAGCGGGCGTCGAACGCCTGTACCGTGACATCGTGGCGGTCACCGATTGCACTGAGCGTCTCCACGAACGCCCCCACGTCGTCGATATCGGCAGTGCCCTCGACGACCCGCATCAGAAATCACCCAGGCTCGACTGGTCCTCGTTCGCCGCCGCTTCGGCGTTCGTGTCGGTGTCCGCCTCGTCGTCGAGGTCGACGGACACGTCGGCTGCGGGTTCGACGCCCTCCATCGACGGGTCGCGGTGGCCGGCGTTCTCCAGCACGTTCTCGGCCGTTTTCCGGCGGCCCCGGAGCGCCGCCAGGACGACCGACTTATCGGCGTCCCGGAGCTGTGCGCGGTCGGTGATACCGGCCTGAAACAGCCGGCGGGCGCGCTTGCGGCCGACGCCGCGGACGCCGGCCAGGTCGACCAGTTCCTCCCGGACGCCGTGTTCGACGCGGATGCGGGCCTCGCTGATGGCCCGCGCAGCGTCCAGATCGACCTCGCTGGCCAGCGATTCAGCGGCCCCGAGCAGCCACTGGGCGGTTTCGACTTTCCCGCGGATGTCGCCCGGGCCGACGCCGTAGCGCTCCGTGATCGTCGCCTCGTCGACCTCCGTCGCCCAGTCTTCGAGCAGGCGGGCGGTCTTCAGCGCCGAAAGCCAGTCCTCAAAGCGGCCCTCCTCGAACTCCGAGGGGGTGGGGCCGAGCAGTTCGTCCTCCCGTTCGAACAGTTCCATCTCGTACTCCTCCCGGTCGCCCGACCGGAGATACAGTTGGTACATGTCCGGCGTCCGTGAGACGAGGTGGTACAGGCCCAGCGCGGAGATGTCATCCGGGTCCGCGTCGGCGTCGTCGCTCCCATCGGCATCCTCGGCCAGTTCGCTGGCGGTGGTGAAGCCGCTGTCTGCCGGCGGTTCAGCGGGTGCGTCAGCCGGCGACCCGCTCGCGGAGGTGCTGTCACTTGCGCCGCGCTCCCAGTCCCGGAGGCCGTCGACGATTTCGGCGGCGCTCATCGGGTCAAGGTAGAGCCGTGAGACAGTGTGGCCCAGCGAGGTAGCATCCAGCTCTCCGCCCTCGATTTCGAGGAAGTCGTTGCGCTGGAGGTACGTGAGCACGTCGTCGACGACGCGTTCCAGTTGGCCGCTGTCGTCGGTCTGGCTGGCGTACAGCGTCTGTTCGAGGAACTCCAGCAGCCCCTCCCGCGAGCGGGCGAAGCCGGAGGCGACGGTCGCGAGGATGTGGGTCCGCAGCGCCGGTTCGGCCGCGAGTTTCGACCGGACCGGCTCCGGGTCGGCCCAGACGTAGCGCTCGAACAGCTCGTCCACTTCGTCGTGGCTGGACGCGATGAGAACAGCCTCGCCGTAGGGGTCGAGTCCCGGGCGGCCTGCCCGCCCCATCATCTGATGCACTTCGAGCACCGAGAGCGGGGCCATTCCGCCGGCCGAGCCGTCGTAGCGCCGCCAGTCGCGGACGACGACGCGCCGCGAGGGCGTGTTGACGCCGGCCGCGAGCGTCGGCGTCGCGCAGACGACCTTCACTAGCCGGTCCCGGAAGGCGTCCTCGACGAGTTCGCGGTGGCCCCGGGAGAGGCCGGCGTGGTGGAACGCCGCCCCGTCCGCGACGGCGTCCGCGAGGTCGTCGCTCGTCTCCGTGTCGCTCACGTCGCGGATCTCCTCGGCGATGTCGGCCAACTGGTCCCGCTCCTCGGCGGTAAGGTGGGGCCGGACGGTGTTCGCCAGTCGGCCCGCCGCCGCCTCGGCGTTGCGCCGGGAGTTGACGAACACCAGCGTCGACCCGTCGTCTTCCAGCGTGTCGCGGACGATTGCCGCCGTCTGCTTCTCGTTGTTTTGTACCGAGAGTCGCTGCTGGCTCCCGTCTTCGAGGTGCAGCGCCTGCCCGTAGTGGACCCCCTTCTGGAGGTCGATAGGCCGCCAATCAGAGTCGACGAGCCCCGCATCGAGCCACGTCGCCAGCGCCTCGGCGTTGCCGATGGTCGCCGACAGCGCGACGGTCTGCAGGTCGGGGTTGAGCCGCCGGAGCTTCGCCAGCGTCACCTCCAGTGTCGGCCCCCGCTCGCCGTCGTCGACGAGGTGGACTTCGTCGGTGACGACGCAGGTGAGGTCCTCGATCCAGGGGGCGTCGTTGCGGACCAGCGAGTCAACTTTCTCGCTGGTGGCGACGACGATATCCTTGTCCGCGAGCCACCCACCTTCCGACTCGTAGTTGCCCGTCGAAACGCCGATGTCGAGGCCGTACTGTTCGAACTCCTCGAAGTCGGCCTGCTTCTCGCTGGCCAGCGCCCGAAGCGGGACGATGTACAGCGCCTTGCCGCCGCGGGCGACCGAGGAGAGCATCGCTAGCTCGGCGATGAGCGTCTTCCCGCTCGCCGTCGGAATCGACGCGACCAGGTTCTCCCCCTCGGTGACGCCGGCCTCGACAGCCTCGGCCTGGGGCGGATACAGCTCCTCGATACCGTCGTCGCGCAGGTGGTCCGGGAGCCACTCGGGCACGCCCGGCAGGTCCGCAACGTCCATTACACCCCGCTTGGGTCCTGTCCCGATTTAAACTGTCGCACTGCAACCGCATCGACTCACTGGCGGATCGAGCACCGAGGGGGAACGCCTTTGCCCGCGAGCGGCCAACACGAGGTATGCGAGTCGAGTACGACTACGACACCTGTATCGGGATGTTCCAGTGTGTCGCCGAGTGGGACGCCTTCGAGCGCGACGAGGACGCCGGCAAGGCGGTGCTGGCGGACAGCGAGGAACGCGAGGAGGACGTGTTTGTCCGGGAGGTCCCCGACGACGCCGAACTGGACGCGAAGTTCGCGGCCCGGTCCTGTCCGGTCGACGCCATCACGATTTACGACGACGACGGCGAACAGCTCATTCCCTGATTATTCCCTCGACAGTCGCTTCGAGCACGACGGTGTCAGCGGTGTCGCCATCGGTCGATTTCGCCGCGGCTGTGTCGGCCTGACTGGGTTCGTCGCCGCGATTGCTGCGCCGGACGGTCACGTCGCCCACGAGAGCGACGCCGGCGTCGGGACGTGGGTCAACGTTCACTACCGTCAGCTCGCAGACTAGCGTCTCACCGGTGTACACCGGGCGCTGGAACTGCAGGTCCATCTGCGAGGCGAGCACTTCGAGGTCGCCGCCGATACTGGTCAACAGCGACGCGGTGAGCAGCCCCTGAACCATCCGCCGACCATCTCCGTCAGGCTCCGTGTGGCGAGGCTGGTCGTCTCCGGAGAGGGCAGCGAACTGGTCGACATCTTCGGGCTGGAACGTCCGCGTCTCGGTGAACGTCTCGCCGGCTTCGACGGAAGGCATGTGCTGGCCTGTCGGCGTTACGGGAGAAAAGTCTATGGCCTCGTCCCGAAACCCACAGGGGGCTGGACTTCCCAGGTCAGAGCGATGTCGACTGGTGGTCGCCTCCGTCGTCTTCTGACTGCGTTCCCGGCATTGCTGGCCAGTGCAGGGCTCGTCGACCGAGAGAAGGCGACTGCCGCGACAGATCTCGCCGCGCCGGTGATGGTCACCGGCGGGCTCCGGATCCTGCTGCGCCTCGCCGACTTCCTGATGGTCGGCCTGGCGCTCGGTGACGCGGCTATTGCCGGCCTCGAACTCGGCTTCCAGTACTACTTCGTCGGGTTCGGGCTCTCGCTGGCGGTCTCCTCCGGGACGATAAGCGTCGTCTCACGGCTGCAGGGAGCCGACCAGCCCGAGCGCGCGAACCTCGCTGTCAAGCAATCGCTGTGGATCGCGTTGCTCATCTCCATCCCGCTGTCGGCGCTCTGCTGGCGCTATCCGGATCTTCTGGTGGGGGTTCTCACCGACGATCCGGCGACCATCCGGTTCGGCGCGACGTATCTGGCTATCGTGATGCTGTCGCTGGCCCCGCGGTTCTGGAGCATGGTCGCCGCCCGCGCGCTGGCCGGCAGCGCCGACACGAAGACGCCGATGTACGTCCGCCTGCTCACGCTGCCGACGAACGTCGCGCTCAACGCCGTCCTCATCTTCGGGGTGGGCCCGTTCCCCGAACTCGGCATCGCCGGTGCGGCGTGGGGGACGGCCATCGCGAACACGCTCGCGGCGGTGATTTTCCTCGGACTGTTGCTGTCCGGGCGCTACGTCGTCACGCTCCGGCCCGGCGGAACACAGTTCAGCGCCGACCTCATGCGCGAAATCGTCCGCGTCGCGCTCCCGCTGTCCGGAATGCGACTGCTCCAGACGTTCGCCCGCTTTCCGTTCCTGTTCATCCTCGGCGTGCTGGGGACGCCGACGCTCGCGGCCTACGCCATCGGCCGCCGGGTCATGCTGCTCGCGCTGATGCCGGCGTGGGGCTATGCGACCGCCGCGTCAACGCTGGTCGGGCAGTCGCTGGGTGCCGGTGACGAGCGGGAGGCGACCGCCTACGGCTGGCAAACGCTTCGCGTCGCGCTCGCCGTCCAGCTCGTCGCGGCGGTCCTGCTCGTGGTGTTTGCCCGCCCTATCGTCGCCCTGTTCGGGACGGCCTACCCCGATCTGGCGGCAGCGTTCGTCCGCGTCTTCGGCCTGCTCGTCGCCGGCTTCTCCATCTCCCGGACGATGCGGGGCAGCCTTCGTGGCGCTGGTGACACCCGCTGGCCGCTGTACGGGACGTTTCTGGGCGGCTACTGCTACCGGCTCCCGGTGGCCGCGCTCGCCCTCCCATCGTCGTTCATCGTGACGGTCCCACTCGTCGGCGTCGCCGTCTCGCCGGGCCTCGGACTCGGACTACCCGCAATCTTCGCTGCGCTCGTCGGCGACTTCTACCTGAAGGCCGCGGTCAACGCGGGGCGGTTCTGGTCCGGCGGGTGGCGCGACGTTGCCAGACGGGCGGGCGTCGGTGCGACTGACGACTGACGCCGGAGGCTATCAGCCACACCGGCCCGCTGTCGACCGCGTCACTCGACCTGCGCGACGGCTTCGACCTCGACGACGGCCTCGGGTGTTGCCAGTCCGCTCACCTCGACCATCGTCGCCGCGGGGCGCACGTCGCCGAAGAACTCGCTGTGGGCCTCGCCGACCCGCTCCTGGTCGTCGATATCGGTGACGTACATCCGGGTCTGGACCACGTCCTCAATAGCGGCGTCGAGAGAAGCGAGCGCGTCCTCGACGATACCGAAGGCGTGTTTCGTCTGTTCGTACGGGTCTCCCGGCGCGACGACCTCGCCGTCGTCGTCCGTGGCGATGGTACCGGCGACGCGGACGGTGTCGCCAGCGCGTATCGCTCGCGAATAGCCGACTTGCTGTTCCCAGTCTGTGCCCGTGGAAACGCGTTCGCGGCGCATACCCGATGGACGGCTCGGACCTGGAAAATCGTTTCTCAAGTTTTAATGTCCGGCCCGAGATACTCATTGGCATGAGCAAGGCCACGAAAATCGTCCTCGGAACAATCGGCGTGTCAGCACTGCTGTCAATCGGCATCGTCATCAACCTCGTCCTGTTCTCGGCGTAGATGTTCACCGAGCGTTCACTGACCGGCGAACTGCCGGCAGTACGTGCGGCCTACGCCCCTGAGACACTCGTACTGAACTGCGACCGTGACTTCGAGACGCTGGACCCCGCAGTCGCCGAGGAACTCCTGCTGGTGACTGACAGCCTCGACCAGATTTCTTACGACGGTGCGTGGCTGCCGACCACAGCCCCGGAGGTACTACAGGAGTACATCGGCAGCGACCTGACTATCGGGATGCCGGGGGACGGCGGTGTCGCCTGGACACACCAGACAGTCCCGCCCTGCGTGTTTGTCAAGCCACGGCTGGAGACCTCGCCGGACGACTTCGTCTCGTTTCTCATCGCCGAGGCGCTCGTCGAGGTCAGTCTCGACGAACCTGAGCATTTCCTTGGCTTCTTCGGCGAGCGCTACCCGGAGTTCGTGGCCGCCACCGAGGACCACCTCGACGCCAACGCCCGGTACCAGCTCGCAGCGGCGGTGTACACAGCGTATCTGGGCCTCCAGACCCGCGCGGAGTTCGCCGACTGGGCCGACGACTACCCCGAGCTGTACGCGGCATGGGAGGATGCCGGCGAGCGCCTCCAGCCCCGCCTCGAAGACCTCCCCAGCGAAATCGCCCAGGGCCAAACGGAGTTCGCCGCGGCCGCCGAACTCGCCTGTAGCGGCGTCAAGCACGGACTCGACCTGCCCGCGCCGTTTGCCGCGCTCGACACCGACGCCTATCTGGAGTACGGCGCTGACTACGCCGTCCAGTGGGCCGAAACGACGTTCGAGAAGATGGACTGACTCGGTTCCGTTTTGCCGATAGAATACGTTTTCCGACGTTGTATTACAGTCGCTCCAGCACCGCATCGGCGTCGTAGTTGAGCGTCAGCTCCCGCGACCGACCGCGACCCTCGACGTTGGTGTAGTCGGCGTCGATGATGTCGAGCTGGTCGAGCTTGTTGATGATCTCGGAGTACCGGGTGTAACCCAGGTCTGTCTGCTCGGAGAAGGCGTCGTAGATGTCGCCGGCTTGCTGGCCGTCGTGGGCGGCGATGACCTCCACGAGCGCGGTTTCCGAGTCTGACAGTTCCCGCAACCGGCGGGAGAGGTGGACGTATTTGGACTTGTCGTAGGCCTCCTCGACGTCCTCCGTTTCGACAGAGCGGGAGGCACGCATCTCGGCGTTCATCCCGGCCCGGCGCAGGAGGTCGATACCGACCCGGAGGTCCCCGCCCTGTTCTTCGGTCAGTTCGGCGACGCGGTCAAGCACCGTGGGGCCGACGACACCTTCGTTGAACCCCCGGTCGGCGCGCTCGCCCAGGATGTCCGCGATTTCGGCCTGTCCGTAGGGGTTGAAATACACCTCCTCCGGGCGGAACACGGACTGGACGCGGGTATCGAGGGCGTCGATGACGTCCAGTTCGAGGTCCGAGGAGACACAGATAACGCCGATTTTCGCGCCGGAGTGGGCCTCGTGGGCGCGCAACAGCGAGTACAGCGTGTCACTGGCCTCGCTCTCGTAGAACAGGTAGTTCACGTCGTCAAGGGCGACGACGAGCACCTCGTCTTCCTCGACCAGTTTGTCGGTGATCTGTGAGAACAATTTCTTGAAGGAGATGCCCGAGGACGGTGGTTCGTAGTCGAATATCTCGGCGAACAGGCGCGAGAAGACGGCATAGCGCGTCGAGTCCATCTGGCAGTTCACCCGCACGGTTTTCACGTCCGTCTGGGCGGTGAGTTCGTCGAACAGTATCTGGACGGCCGTCGTCTTCCCCGTTCCGGGCGGTCCGCGGGCGATGACGTTGAGCGGGCGCGACCCGCGGACGGCCGGCCGGAGCGCGTACTTCAGCGTCTCCATCTGGGTGTCCCGGTGTTTGAACGTCTCCGGGAGCCAGTCGATTTCGAAGACGTGTTCGTCCCGAAAGACGGACTCGTCCCAGCCGAGCATCCGGTCCTCGGGGTCGTCGCTCATCACTTTCACCGAGCTTCGCGGCCCACTTAACCATTTGCCACAGCTTCACGAGCAGTGACAGGTACACGAGGGGGCGCGGTTTCGCCGGCCGTCGCTACTCGAACTTCCCGAGTAGATCACTGTAGAACCCATCGGCATCGTCGGCACCGTCGTCGGCGAGCTTCTCGACGATGAGTTCCGGCGTCGAGCGGGCAAGTTTCCCCTTGACAGGCGAGCGCTCGACGCGCAGTTCGCCGTTTTCCAGCCCCTTGGCTTCGATGCCGTCGATGCTGATGTCGGTCTCGGCGGCCTCGCTGATGTCGCGTGCGAGGTGGGAGACGAAAATCGCCGTGGCCTGTCGTTCGCCGAGCGCTTCGAGGATGCCGGCCATAATCTTCGCGCTGGCCCCGGGTTCGGTTATCGACTCGAGTTCGTCGACCAGCACCATCACCGGGCGGTCGTCGGTCCCGGCCGCTGGGCCGTCGGTAGCGGCACCGTCGTCTCGTCCCGGGTTGCGGTGATCGACGTCCGCGACGAGGTCCCCGAACTCCCGCAGCGTGGCCTCGAACGCGCCGGCGTCCAGCGTGCCCTGGGTCTTGGCGTGGTAGTGGAGTTCCGAAACCCGGCCGACGCGGGCAGACTCCGCCGGGACGGGCAGGCCCATGTGGGCGAGCGTCGTCACCAGCGCCACGAGGTCCAGCGTCGAGGTCTTGCCGCCGCTGTTGACCCCCGAGAGGACGGTGACGCCCTCGACAGCGTAGTCGACGGGCTCGACTGTTTCGAAGGGCACGTCGAGCAGCGGCGAGCGCCCGCCCTCGATGGCGACGCCCTCGGACTCGGTCAGGTCCGGCATCGTGCAGTCGAAGTCCGCGGCGAAGCGGGCGATGGCCAGCTCCACGTCCAGTTCCAGCGTCGCGTCGACCAGCGACTCGGCTGCCTCGCGCATCTCGGCGAGGTCGTCGGCCAGCTCCCGTTTCCGGCGGGTCGCGCGCTGGTCGCGCGCGGCGGTCAGTTCCTCGCGGAGACGGGCGACGACGTCCTCGCTGTGTTCGACCGGGTAGGCCGGCTCGTCGGGGAAGGCCCGGCGCGCCGTCGCCTCCATGTCTCGGAGCGCCAGCGCGTCGACGAGGTGGTCGCGGGCTTTCTCGACGGCGGCGGCGTACTCGTCGGCCAGTTCCCGCTGGAGCAGCGAGTCGACGCCCGCGCCGCGTTCGACCAGCGACAGCAGGTCCGTCCCCTCGATGGTCACGTCCTGCTCCTCGATGGCCTCCCGGAGGTGGTCGTTGGCGACGCTTTCAGCCGTGGAGACCGCCGCGTCGAGGTCGTCGACGGCGGTGGCGAGGCGGTCGAGCTCCTCGTCGCCGCTGA
This sequence comes from Haloarcula hispanica ATCC 33960, assembly GCF_000223905.1. Classification (NCBI taxonomy): domain Archaea; kingdom Methanobacteriati; phylum Methanobacteriota; class Halobacteria; order Halobacteriales; family Haloarculaceae; genus Haloarcula; species Haloarcula hispanica. The sequence continues at coordinate 125,514 of NC_015948.1, read as the reverse complement.
CGCTCCCGTCCTCGTCGAGCTGGTCGAGCGCCGACAGGAGCGTCTCCAGGTCACACGGCGAATCGAGGTCGGCGACGCGGTGGACCTCGGCAGCGGCCCGTATCCGGTCGCGGTTGCGAGCGAAGAAGGTGAGCACGCGTTCGGGCACGACGGATTCGGGCTCTTCGAGCGCGTTCGGTTCTACCCGGACATCGCCATCCACGTCAACACCGGCGAAGGCCTCGTCCAGCGCGACGACCGTCGAGTACGAGCGGGCGAGTTCGGCCAGCTGGCGGGCGTCGTCGACGACCTCGACACTGACCTCCGGAATCGCGGCCTGCGCGTCGGCGTAGCGCTCGGCGTCGCGGGTCGCCAGACAGCGGTCCCGGACCCGCACGTCGCCGGGTTCAGAAAGCGGTTCGACGGCCGACAGGGCGTCGAGAACTGCCGGGTCGGGGTCGCGGGCCATCGCCGACTCGGCGAACGCCCGGACCTCCTCGATGCGGCTGCGGACGCCGCTGGGATAGATCGTCTCCAGTCGCTTCGCGGCGTAGTCGGTCACTGTCCGCTCGGTCAACAGGGCCAGTGCATCCTCGTGGATTTCCCGGGCGCGTTTCGTCGCGGTGAACCCACCGGGGTCGTCGTGTTCGGCCCGGATCGCACCGCGAGCGATGCGGGCGGCCCGACCCTCGCTGATGCCCGGTGCGTGTGCGAGCGACGCCACGTCGCCGTCCCGGAGTGCCGCCTCCGGATCGTCTAGTTCCCGGAGCGCCGCGGCTGTCTTTGCCCCGACGCCCGGAACCGATTCGAGCTCCATCTGCCCGCCCATTCGACGCCAGCGAGAAAAAACCCGTTGCCAGCGGCTCCGGCGGCGGAGTGGGTAGTCGACACCGCTTCGACTACGTCAGCTAAACACCGAACGCGAAGGCGTTTTTGCGCTCCACCGAGAAAGGAATCCCATGTCTGCTGTTTCGGAGAAGCTAGCGGCCGCCCGCGAAGACCTCAAGTCGCGAGACGGCGTGCTTATCGCCTTCTCCGGTGGGGTCGATTCGAGTGTCGTCGCCGCACTGGCTTACGACGCCCTCGGCGACGACGCTATCGCCTGTACCGCCAAGTCCGAGACGCTCCCCGCTGCCGAACTGACGGACGCCACGCGCGTCGCGGAGGAGATCGGTATCCGTCACGAAATCGTGGAGTTCTCCGAACTCGACAGCGACGAGTTCATCCAGAACGACGACATGCGGTGTTACCACTGCCGGTCGATGCGCCTGGGCGCGATGTACGACCGCGCCCGCGAACTCGGCATCGACGTGGTGTGTGACGGGACGAACGCCTCCGACGTGGGCGAGGGCCACCGCCCCGGCCTGCGCGCCGTCGAAGAACTGGACGCCTACTCCCCGCTGCTGGAACACGACATCGAGAAGTCCGAAGTCCGCGAAATCGCCCGCGAGTACGACCTCTCCGTAGCCGACAAGCCCTCGATGGCGTGTCTCTCATCGCGGATTCCGACTGGGCTCGAAGTCACGGAGGAACGCCTCTCCCGCGTCGAGAAGGCCGAGCGCCTCCTGCGAACGTGGGGCTTCGAGCAGTTCCGCGTACGCGACCACGACGGCCTCGCCCGCATCGAAGTCGGCGAGGAAGAGCTCGAAACGGCGCTCGACCCCGACTTCGTTCGCACCGCCCGCGACCACATCGAGGACTGTGGCTTCGATCACGTAACGCTGGACCTCCACGGATACGAAACCGGCAGTGTGAGCCCCGAAACGGAGGAGCCAGCTGAAGCGGAGACCGAGGACGTGGTCAGCAACGTCTTCGACGCCGACTACCCGTCCGTCGACTGAGGGCTCAGTCAAGCAACGTCCGCCAGCCAGTCAGTTCCTCGCCGACCAGTTCGGGGCTGTCCCCATCGAGCCGAATCTCGTTGACGGCGCAGTTCGCCTGTGAGTGTTCGGCCAGCGCCGCGTCCGGGTCTATATCCGTGAGTTTCGCCAACAGGACCTTGATGACGCCGCCGTGGGTGACCACCAGCGTGGTTTCACCGGCGTCGGTCGTCGCGATTGCCCGGTCCCAGGCCGACTCGACCCGTCCGCGGAAGGTCGGAATGCCCTCGCCGCCCTCCGGGGCCGCATCCAGCGAGATGACGCTCGCGTCCCGGTCGTGGTCGGGGTACTCATCAAGTAGTTCGTCGGCGTACAGGCCCTGCACGATTCCGAAGCCGCGCTCGCGCCAGTCGGTGTCGAACTCTGGGTTGGGCAAGCCGCCGTAGCCGTCACCGACCGCGGCAGCCGTCTCACGGGTGCGCCGGAGGTCCGAGGCGAAGACGCGGTCGACGCTGTAGCGGTCGTCAAGCCACGCCCCGAGCGCCGTGGCCTGCTCCTGTCCCTGGTCGGTCAGCCGACTCGGCGCCCATCCCTGGATGCGCCCGTCGCGGTTCCACGTCGTCTCGCCGTGCCGGGCGACGAGGAGGGTTCCCATCTTATTCACCCCGGTTTCGCCAGCGCGCGACGGCGATGGTCCCCTCGTAGAGGAGGACGAGGCCGGCGGCGACAGCGATTGCGGCGTTTCGCGGGAGGCTGAACTGGTTCACGAGGCGGAACAGCGTCGGGTCGGGGCTGCCGAGGTAGCCGACGACGATGGCGACGGCCCACACCGGCAGGCGTGCGGCCCGGAACCCGCGCCAGAGCCTGACCGAGCCGTAGTAGTTCTTGTTCACGTACGCCAGCGCCTCGAACAGGACGATCATCCCGCCGCCGACGAGCATCGGCGTGGCGTTCCCGAGGCCGACGGCCGCCAGCGTCTCGGTGACGGTGGCCGGAAGCCGCTCGTAGTAGCCCGTCGGCACCGGCGCGGGGCTGAGCAGGTAGCCGGCGATACCGAAGACCAGCCACGCGGCGGGACGGCGAGCGGCGAGGTCGTCGGCCGTCGGCACCGGCGACGTGCTGCCGGTCCAGCGGAGGAGCAGCAGGGTCCCCTCGAACAGGCCGATCATCGTCACGGCGACCATGAGCGGGGCCATCCCGGTCGGGTCCGGGCTGAACAGGAACGCCACGGCGGCGAAGCCACCCCAGAAGTACAGCCGCCGGTCCTGGAGCCACTGGCGCGTCGTCACGCCCATCATCACCGCGAGCATCACGAACAGCGGAATCTGGAAGATGAGCGCGAACAGCCCGAGCATCAGGATGATGAGGTTGAACGTCTCGCTCAGGCCGAAGGCCAGGTCGGCCGCGCGGTCGGAGTAGGTGATGAAGTAGTCGAACATCGCCCGCAGCACGGCGAAGTACGCGAAGCCGACGCCGACGGCTGCGAGGACCAGACTGGTCGGGACTGCCGCGAGGTAGTAGCGCCGCTCGCGGGGGTACAGTCCCGGCCGCATGAACAAGTACGTCTGGTAGACGAACACCGGCAAGGCGGCGATGAAGCCGACTAGCGAGGACACTTTCAGCCGCGCCAGAATCAGCGCGAGCGGGTTGTACACGTTCGGACAGTCCGCCCCTTCGACGACACTGCCATCGGCATTCGTCGCGACCTGACCGCATTGGCTTGCCGGGCCATCGAGGAAGGAGTACCACAGGAAATTGATGAGTTCGTCGGAGTACGGCAGGGCGATGACGGCGACGACGGCCATCACGCCGACGACGACGAACAGCCGCATCGCCATCTCCTCGACGTGGTCGGCGAGGGGCATCTCCTCGTCGTCGGGCGCGCCCTCGTCGACGATGTCCTCATCCGGGTCGTAGGTGGGCGCGTTCCCGCCGCCGGTCGTCGGCGCGGAACCGCCGGCACCAGCCGGTGACGGCGTCGACTTGCCCCAGTCGGTCGGAACGTCCGCCGGCACAGCGGCGGCAACGTCCGACGCGTCCCGGTCGAACAGCCCGGCGTTGGATTCGGATTCAGTCGGCGTGGCGTGAGAGCCAACGGTATCCTCATTGCCGCCGGCCGGCGCGGGACCGGGGCTCGTTACTTCGTCCGTCTCCCGATCGGCATCGGCCTCGGCCACGGGGTCGGTGGGGATCGACGACTCGTCGGATTCGTCGTCGGACGGTAGTGGCGGCTCTTCGGACCCGCGCCGCTCGTCGTCTGCGTCACCGTCCTCCATCTGTCCCGGGCTTAGACGGTGGGTGTTGTAAACTTTCTTTTCGAGCAGTGGCTGTCACCGGGATGAATAAATTGATAACGCCCACTGGGCTAGGCACAGAGAAGATGGCGAGTGCTATCGACGAGGACACCGTCCAGACGGTTCAGAGCGGGCGCGCCACGCTCGGCGCGATGCTCCGTTCGGCGCAGGTGCACCTCCAGAAGGTGTTCATCGTCTTCGTCATCGGGATGATCGGCACGATCATGGGACTGCAGTACGGCGTCTGGGACACGCTACGCGCCGATCTCCTGTACTCGCAGATGGACCTCACCACGCAGGAGGCCACGAGCATCGTCGCGGTCACGCCCTTCGACGTCATCCTCCTGCAGGTGAAAATCGGCGCCGTCATCGGGATTCTCATGTCGTTGCCGCTGTTGATCTACTTCGGCCGCGACGGACTCCGCCAGCGCGGCTGGTGGCCGGCCGAGCACATCCCGACCTGGAAGGGCGCGCTGTTCGTCACGATCAGCTTAGGTCTGTTTTTCGGCGGCGTGGCTTACGCCTACGAACTGTTCTTCCCGCTGATGTTCAACTTCCTCGCCGGGGACGCGTTCAAGGCCGGCTTCACGCCACAGTACTCCATCGTCAAGTGGTTCCAGTTCGTCTTCCTGCTGGCCGTCTCCTTCGGACTCGCCGCCCAGTTGCCCCTCGTGATGACGGTGCTCTCCTACACCGAGATCGTCCCCTACGAGACGTTCCGGGACAAGTGGCGCTACGCGGTAATGGGGATTTTCGCCTTCGGCGCGCTGTTCTCGCCGCCGGACCCCTTCACCCAGATTATGTGGGCCGCGCCGCTGTGTGGTCTCTACGGCATCAGCCTCGCGCTGGCGAAGCTCGCGATGCTGGTCAGGCGTTCCGGTGACCTCGTCAGTACCAGCGCCGTCGCTCGCGGGCACTGGAACACGATTCTCGGCGGTGCAGTGCTGGGCGGCGGCGTGGTGTACTACGTCCTGGCGACGCCGGCATTTCAGTACGTTCAGCGGTTCGCCGAGGTGTTCCCCTCCGACCGGCTCACCGGCGACATCCAGCCGCCGGCGCTGTTCGGACTCCCAGTCGAGAGCACGGCACTGCTTCTCGCTGCCGTGTTCGGTGTCATCGGTGCTGTCGTCGTCCTCTACTACCACGTCCTGACCGCCCTCTCGGAGAAGGCCGGTCCCGGTCAGGTCGGTGACCCGACGGCTATCGACATCGACGAACTCAACGCCTCGGCCGTCGAGGTTGCTCCGCCGGAAGTGTTCGAGGAGATGACCGAGGACGAGGCGCTCGCCCACGCCGACCGCGCCCTCGCGGACGACAACAAGGAGAAAGCCCAGGCCGTCCTCGACCGGTGGGACATGGCCCACGAGGACGACTCGGAGGGTGACGGTGGCGACGGCGCGGACGAGACCGCCGAAGCGGACGAAGAAGAGGCAGGCGTGTTCACCTCGACGACCGCCGGCATGGTCGATGCCTTCACCGAGGACGAGACTACGGAAGACGAAATCGGCGGCTACTACTACGACATTCAGTTCATCCTCAGCGCGCTGGCCTCCCGGGCGTTCGTGATTCTGGGCATCTTCGGGGCAGTGCTCGCCGCCGCGTTCCTGTTCCTCTATCAGGGCGGCATCGGGTCGATACAGCGGACGTTCGTCAGCCGGCTCCCGCCGGAGATGGCCGCCGACGTGAGCATCGTCACGCTCCACCCCGTCGAGCACCTGGTGTTCATCGTCAAGTTCTCGACGATACTCGGGGCCGTCTCTGTCATCCCCGTTGTGCTGTACTTCGCGTGGCCGGCGATGCGCGAGCGCGGCCTCGTCATCGGCAACCGCAACATCCTGGGCATCTGGGGCGGGACGCTGTTCGCCGCGCTCATCGGCGGGAGCCTGCTCGGCTTCCTCTACGTGGCCCCGATGACCATCTCCTGGATCGCCTACGACCAGCTGAACTCGAACATGGTCATCGCCTACCGCGTGAGCAAGTTCGGTTGGCTCGTGTTCTTCCTCACCATCGGCATCGGCCTGCTGGCGGAGATCCCGGTGACGATGTTCCTGTTCCACAAGGGCGGCATCATCCCGTTCCACCTGATGTACGAGCGCTGGCGGGAGGTCGTCATCGCCATCGTCGCCCTCTCGGCGATTCTCTCGCCCAGCGGCATCTTCACGATGTTCATCGTCGGCATTCCGACGGCGCTTTCGTACATGCTCGGCCTCGGCATCCTCTGGGTGTACACGCTCGGCGGCCGGCGGACGACGAACCGCCGCAGCGAACCGGCTGACTGACCGCAGCCACGGACGCTTGGAATCGTATTCGACGATGATTACGCCGTCGCCGCTGTCATGGAACGTACGAAGATACTCGTAGCGGTCGGTAGCAGCGCTATCACCACGAATACAGCGACGAGCCCCCACCGCCAGCGGTAGACATCCGAGCGTTGCTTGCCGCTTCAATCTGCGGGTATATTCCACAACAGTAACTGCAAAACAAAACGAGTCAGATAGTCATCCCGGCGCATGCCGTCTACGTAGAGACAGACGGTCGTCGAACCACAGTACATATGCTCACCCCTGATATATTCCTCAGATATGCCCAAGATAAGCGTGGAGGTCCCGGCCGAACTGCTGAACGACATCGACAAGCACGTCGGCGAAGACGGGAAGTTCGTCAACCGAAGCGAAGCCATTCGGGCCTCGGTGCGGAAAACGCTCGACGTGCTTGACGACATCGATGAACGGCAGGGGCGACTCGACGATGACCAGTGAGCGGTCGGAGGCGGTGCGCGTCGGCCTCGTCGCGCTGTTCGTGACAGCACTGGTCACTTCACAGGTGACCGCCTCGAAGCTGCTCGCGTTCTCGCTGCCGTTCTCGCTCCCGCTTGCCGGGTCGACGCTCGTCCTGCCCGGGGCCGCGCTGGCGTACGCGCTGACGTTCTTCGCCTCCGACTGCTACGCCGAACTGTACGGCCGGCGGGCCGCGACGGTCGTCGTCAACGTCGGCTTCGCCATGAACTTCGTCCTGCTGGCGCTGGTCTGGAGTACCATCTTCGCCCCCGGGCTCCCGCAGGCGGCCCAGCCGGTGGATCTCGCGGCGTTCCGGAACGTGCTCGGGGCCAGCACGGCCATCGTCGTCGCCAGCCTGTCGGCCTACGTCGTGAGCCAGAACTGGGACGTGTTCGTCTTCCACTGGCTTCGGGACCGAACCGACGGCGAGAAACTCTGGCTCCGTAACATCGGCTCGACGGCTACGAGCCAGCTACTGGATACGGTCATCTTCGTCGGCGTCGGCTTCATCCTGTTTCAGGGCGTCCCGCCGGCCGAGGCGCTGGCGCTCATCGTCGGCCAGTACTTGCTGAAGCTCGCTATCGCCGTCCTCGACACGCCCTTTGTCTACGCCGTCGTCGGCTTCGCTCGGCGGAACGACGTCGCACCGACCCCGGCACGGGCCGACTGAAAAACGACTGCCAGCGGCTCACTCGACCGGTTCGGCGAACGCGTACCGGGGCTTCACGTCGTCGATGCGGACCTCGACGGTCTCACCCGCTTCGACGCCGCTGACGAACACAGTGAAGTTCTCGACTTTAGCGATACCGTCACCCTCCTCGCCGATGTCGTCGATAGTGACTTCGACGATGTCACCCTCGCGGACCGGCCCGGTCAGGCGGTGTTTCGCAACCAGATACAGCTCCGAGGAGGAGTCACGGGAGGCGTCGGGGCGGACCTCACGGACGTACTCGAACTCCGGTTCGATATCGGCGATGAGGTCGTCGAGGTCCTGTCCGTCGAACACCTTCGCACAGAAGTCCCCGCCCGCGTCGAGCAGGTCCGTCGCGACCTCGAAGGCCTGCCGGACCAGGTGGACCGACCGGGCGTGGTCGAGGTCGTACTGGCCGGTCATATTCGGGGCCATGTCGGAGATGACCACATCGACCGGGCCGCCGCTGCCGTCGCTCTCCCCGACAATTTCGCGGATTTCGTCTTTCGTGCTGTCCTCGGTCATGTCGCCGCGGACGTACTCGACGGTCGGTTCGGGGTCCTCCAGCTCGTCGATGGTCTGGCGGTCGACGCCGACCAGCGTCCCGCGCTCGCCGATCCGCTCGGCCGCGACCTGCATCCACCCGCCGGGGGCAGCGCCGAGGTCCACGACGGTCCGCCCCTCGCCCAGCAAGCCGGCCGTGTCGTCTAGCTGCTGGAGCTTGTAGGCCGACCGCGCGCGGTACCCCTCCTGCTTCGCTCTGTTGTAGTAGTCGTCTTTGCCCGACATGGTTACCACACACCGCGCTGTGACACGTTTTGAGCGCCGAAATGCGGCGAAATCGCAGTCATAGTAGTGGGAAGGCGGTCAGCGCTGAAATGGATGCCGACTCGAAGTTTCCGGCCGAGCCACGGCACGACAGTCGCCAGTCGATTGCCGCACCGACAATCAGGGCAAGCGCCAAGGACGTGACTACGTGCTTTACCATCAAGCCGAACACGTTCAGAGCCATTCTTACCGCGCAAGAACGCGTCTCAGCGGCTGAGATTTGCCGTCCCCATATATACAGGTCACGCGCTGAGTCCTATCTGTAGGAAGTGACCTCCCAATGTCAACCATTCCGACGGCGACGCGGAGGCGGGTGTTAGAAGCCCTGGGCGTCGGCACGGCCGCGCTTGCGGGCTGTGCCAGCGCACCGGGCGCAAAAGAGCAACCGACCGAGGCGAAGACGACCCCACAGGAGCCAGCTATGAACGCCGCACAACAGACTGACGTCGACCGTATTGCCGCGGACCCGACCGCAATCCCGGACCCAATCGACCGGTCGGAGCCAAAGACCGTGTCGGTCGAGATGACCACCAAAGAGCAGGTCGCAGAGATTGAGCCGGGCGTCACCTACACGTACATGACCTTCGGCGACCAGATTCCCGGCCCGATGATCCGAGTCCGCCGTGGCGACACCGTCGAACTCACCATCACGAACGAGGAGGGGAACTCGATGCCCCACAACATCGACCTCCACGCGGTCCGCGGCCCCGGTGGCGGTGCTGAGGCGTCGATGGTCACGCCGGGCCAGACCAAGACGTTCCGGTTCAAGGCCACCTACCCCGGCGCGTTCATCTACCACTGCGCCGTCCCGAACCTCGATATGCACATCTCCTCGGGGATGTTCGGGATGATACTCGTTGAGCCGAAAGAGGGGCTGCCCAAAGTGGACCACGAGTTCTACTTCGGCCAGCACGAACTGTACACCACCGGCGACACCGGCGAGAAGGGGCACCACGACTTCGACATGGAGGCGATGGCGGCCGAAGAGCCGACGTACGTCCTGATGAACGGCGAGAAGTACGCAATCACGCCGGACGTTCACGGCGCGCCCAGCATGCAGGTGGGTGAGACAGCCCGGGTGTACTTCGTGACCGGCGGTCCGAACCTCGACTCCAGTTTCCACCCCATCGGCTCCGTCTGGGACGAGGTCTGGCAGCAGGGCTCTATCGCTGGGCCGCCGAACAAGTACGTCCAGACCACGCCGGTCAAGCCGGGGTCCTGTGCCATCGCGACCCTCCACGCCGAGGTGCCTGGACCCATCAAACTGGTCGACCACGCGCTCTCCCGGGTCGCCCGCAAGGGCATGATGGCTGTCATCAACCGTGAAGGGGCGGCAAACCCCGACGTGTTCGAACCGGAGGTCTGACCGCTTCGCCGGAGTAACGCTCCGCACTGCCGCTTCGCGTTCGGCCCGATTACTCGATAACCGGTGTCGCTCGTAACCGCTGGCCCGTCCTCGGTCGCTCGCGCGCACGCGGTTTCAATGAGGGACTTTTTAATGGATGGGGGCATAGTCCGGTTCAAGATGTTCAACGCCATCGTGAGCGCAGACACGCTCCAGGCGACTCTCGACTCTGTGAGCGTGCTGGTGGACGAGTGCAAGATCCACCTCGAAGAAGACGGGCTGGAAATCCGGGCAGTCGACCCGGCAAACGTTGGAATGGTCGACCTGCGACTCGACGCGGCGGCGTTCGAGTCCTACGAGACTGATGGTGGGCTCATCGGCGTCAACCTCTCCCGCCTCGAAGACATCGCCGGCATGGCCGACGCCGGCCAGCTCGTCCACCTCGACCTGGACGAGGAGACCCGAAAGCTCCACATCTCTATCGACGGCCTGGAATACACCCTCGCCCTTATCGACCCCGACTCCATCCGTCAGGAGCCCGACCTCCCGGACCTGGACCTCTCGGCGAACATCGTCATCGAGGGCAAGGATATCGACCGGTCGGTCACCGCCGCGGACATGGTCAGCGACCACATCGCGCTGGGCGTCGACGCGACAGAGGAACTGTTCTACGTCGACGCCGAGGGCGACACCGACGACGTCCACCTCGAACTCACCCGCGACGACCTCATCGACCTCACTCCCGGGGACGCCCACTCGCTGTTCTCGCTGGATTACCTGAAGAACATGAACAAGGCCATCCCGAAGGACGCCGAGGTCGAGATGGAACTCGGCGAGGAGTTCCCGGTCAAGATGCACTTCAGCTTCGCCGAGGGGCAGGGCCGAGTCACGTACATGCTCGCACCGCGCATCCAGAGCGAATAACGACGGATGGGGTCCGCGCCGCCGATCCCGGCCACCGACTGGCTGCCCGAGGACTCCGAGACGGAGTCGATCTCACTCTCTGACGGTCGGCGGCTGGCCTACGCCACCTACGGTGACGCCGACGGCTATCCGGTCCTTTTCTGTCACGGTACCCCCGGATCACACGTCGCCGCACGGCTGCTCGCCGCGCCGGCTCGCGAACGCGGCATCAACCTCATCGCTCCGGACCGGCCGGGCATCGGGAACTCCGAAGACGCAGCTATTACGTTCGAGGACTGGCCGGACGACGCCGCGAACCTCCTGTCCCATCTCGATGTCGACGCGGCTGGTGCCGTCGGCTTCTCCGGCGGCGGCGCGTTCGCGCTGGCCTGTCACCGACTGCCCGAGATAGAGCGAATCGCGCTCCTGGGCAGCAGCGGCCCACCGTCAATCGGTTCGACGGGGCGCGTCCAGCAGTTCGTGGGGGCGCTGTCCCGACACGCTCCGTGGGCGCTCGGGCGACTCTTCCGGCTGCAACGATGGTTCGCCCTCCGCCGGGATCCGTCCTACGCTGTCGGGTTCGTTGCCGAGGAGACACCGGAAACAGACGCCCTGGCAGCCGAGGAGGTGGCTCGGGTCGTCCGTGCGGATATGCTCACGTCGATGGCACGCGGTCCAAGCGGGATCATCCGCGAGCAGCGACTCCTCTCACAGCCATGGCCGTTTGCCCTCGAAGACATTTCAGTGCCGGTTACTGTGTTTCAGGGACGAAACGACGCCAACGTCGCCCCGTCGACGGGGAACGCCCTCGCACAGCGGCTTCCGGACGCTTCGTTTGAATCGGTCGACAGCGACCATCTCGGTACGTTGACAGCTGCTGGCGACGGCGCGCTGGCCGCCGTACAGCGTCGCACACGCGTCTGACGTACCGTTTTGTGGGTCGGGTGCCAACGGGCCGGTATGGAGAATCTCGGGGACGCGTACAACGACCGGCGCTGGGAGGGACGCGATCCCCGCCGCGTCGTTGCCGGTGCGACCCTGGGGTTCGTCGGCGCGCTGGCGGTGGTCGTGGCGATACTTCTGGTGACGACGCCGCTGTCGGCAGTCGTCGGCGCAACTGCACCCCACGCCGCCGAGAAACTCGGCGGGACGCTGGGTGGGCTGGGAATCCCCGCAATGTTCCTGAGTGTCGTCGCCGTGCTCCCCTCGAGCCGCCGGGAACAGAGCGGTGTCACCGTCGGCGCATTCCTCTGTCTGGTCGGCGTCGGGCTGTTTCAGGTAGCATATCCCTACAACTGGACGGTGGGCGGACAGACGCTGGCGTTCGAAACGACGATGGCGTACTTCATCGGGACGTGCGTGGCGTTCTGGTTCGTCTTCACGGCGATGGCGAGCTTCCGGCGACGGAACAACCCACACGGCACCGTGAAACTGGAAATTTCGCACAAAGGCGAGACCAAGACTGTCCAGGTGTCTCCCAAAGAATACAAACGCTACACGCAGGCGGTTCGCGGCGACGGCGGGACGACCGACGAGGTCATTCAGGAACTGGAGTCCCGAATCGAAGACTAAGCGTAGCTGAGCGTTACTCGGCGGCCGTCGTTTCGTTGCCGCGCTGGTCCGACTCCGTCATCGAGTCGCGATCCGTTTCCTCGGTTTCCGTCGTCTCGACTTCGGTCTCCTCGTCGTCATCGTCATTGTCGTCGGCATCTGTACCTTCGCCGACTTCCTCCACCTCAACGTCCTTGCCAGCGACGCCGCTCTCCGAGATGACCGGTAGGAGGTTGTAGCCGCCGTTGCCCTTCTTGACGACGTTGATGTCGAAGACGAAGTCGACCGATTCGCCGGCGACGACTTCGAACGGCTTGGTGAGCTGGAGCTTCTCGCTCGGGATCTTCACGTCGACCGACGCCCCGTCGACGACCCCGTCGACGGATTCGGCGTACAGTTCGATCTTGCTGTAGCGGCCCGCTTCGAGTTCGCCGTCGAGGACGCCGATGGCCTTGTCGCCGACGACCTCGGTGAGGTCGACGGTCGCGCCGTCGAGGTCGCGGACGACGAAGCCGTTGTTGTCGTCGCCCTCCTCGTCTTCCGTCTCATCTTCGTCGGCTTCGTCCTCCGGCTGGTCTACGTCGTCCATCTCCGCCGTCTCGGTCGGTTCGGCCGTTGCAGTCTCGTTTGTCTCTGTCGCCTCCGTCGTGGCAGTTTCGTTCGTCTCGGTTGCCCCGGCCGACTCCGTGGCTTCGGTCTCACTCCCTGTATCCTCCCCGCCTGCATGGAAGATGCGGGCCCGTGAAAAGGACACGTCGAGCGAGTCGAAGTCGCCGATAGCCGCGGGCTGGTCGCTGATCAGCAGCCGGAACGTCCCAACGGTTCCGCCGTCGTCCGTCATCGCGTCCTCGTCGGTGGAGCCGCCGTCACTGGTTCCGTCACCGCTGGTCCCGTCAGACCCGCCGGAGTCGCTCGACCCGGAACAGCCGGCGAGGAGACCGACCCCGACGCCCGCGCCCGTGGCGATGAATCGTCGTCGTCTCATTGGCGTCGCTCCCCGTTCTGCGCCGCTATCATTACTGTCTCTGCTGTTGCGAACGAAATCATTCCATGACGTGGGATGGGACTGGTGCGTATATGCCCCGCGATAGGTCAAATCGATGTACGGCCCTTTGAACGGAATGAACGGTCTGGCCGTATCTGAACGGTTTTACCCCCGTCGCTCCACGTCCTGATAATGGCAAACTCGAACGCGAAGGGCGACCGCCGCGAGCGCGAACTGGTCAACGCACTCGACGAGGCGGGCTTTGCGGTGATGCGCGCGCCGGCCAGCGGCAGCGCGACCGAGCGGGAACTGCCGGACGTGCTCTCGGGCGACGGCGAGACGTTCTACGCTATCGAGGCGAAATCCAGCGCCGGCGACCCCATCTATCTCACCGGCGAGGAGGTCGAGGCGCTACTGTTTTTCGCCCGGAACTTCGGCGCGAAGCCGCGTATCGGCGTCCGGTTCGACCGCGAGGACTGGTACTTCTTCCACCCGGCGGACCTCCACACGACCGACGGCGGCAACTACCGCGTCAAGAAGGAGAAGGCCCTCTCCGACGGGACTGACTTCGACGAGTTCGTGGGTAACTCCGAGAAGGTCACGCTGGACGAGGTGGGCGACGACGGCCCCGACCAGAGCGTGCTGGACGTGCTGTCGGCCTTCGAGCGCGGCGACCTCGACAAGGAAGAAGCTGCGGCGATGCTGGAGTAGCGGTTCGCAGGCGTTCGATTACTGGGTCTCACTGCCGATGAGTTCGGCGTCCTCGACGCGGCGGAGCCGCGACAGGGGAAAGGCGTACTCTCGCGGGTCGGTCGCGCGGACAGCGTCCGAGAGATACGTCACCAGCACAACGAGGTCGTCGGATGGGTAGCCATCGTTGGTGTCGTAGTCGGCGACTGTCTCGCCCGTTGCCTCGATGGTCCAGTCGTCGGCCGACGTGTCGGTGACGGCCGTCACGACGAGTCTGTCGCCCGTCTCGCGGTCCCGCACGATGTCGCCGGTCTCCAGTCGGCAGTGCCCACAGAGATGCGGCGCCTGTGCGTCCGCGGCGACGAAGGTGACGGTACCACAGGCGTCACAGGTCGCCCGTTCCTTCCCGGGCGGCGCGATCCGCTTGGCAGTGATTTCGATGGCGACGCGCCGGAGGTGTTTGCAGTGCTCGCCGCGGATGCGGTTGTCGGGACAGGTACAGGAGTGCTGTGCGACGTCGACGAGGTACGTGCTTTCGCTCTCCGTCGTCACAGCGTACGTACTGCCCGCTCGCGGGCGCACGGCCATGCGCTCGGTCCAGGCGCGGGCTGCCCGGTCCGGGAGGGAACGGAGGTCCGGTGCAAGTGCGGTACTGTGCCGGTCAGCGGAAGGCTCGATAAGCGTCATAGGTGCGGACGCGGCTGTATTTTCCAATGCGTCCAGTTGAAACGTAGGTGCTACACGGTCCTAAATGGCTCGGCCAGCGGGCTCCGGCGCTTCGATACCCTTTTTGCCGGCCCTGTGAAACCGCAGAGCATGGATATCGAGCGGGAGACGCTCCTGCAAATCGTCATCTCGGCGGTCGCCGTCGTGCTGTTCGTCGGCGCAACTATCACCGCCTCACAGATGTATCTGGACGGGTCAACCGTAGAGGCGACGGGCGGCTACGCGCTCATCGGCGCAATCGGCCTCTTCGTCGTGTTTATGACCGCTGCCGGCCTCTGGCTCGAACGCCAGCAGTTCTAGGCGTCGGCCTCTTCGTCGCCCTCGTCCTCGCGCCAGTCGACCAGTTCCTCCTCGTCGGTGTCGTCTATCTTCTGCTCGTAGTAGCCCATCGGGTGGGAAATCGTCTCACAGAGGTCGTCCATGTTGACACAGTCGCCGTAGGACTGCATGGTCGAACACGCCGGCGTCGAGTACTCCGTCGGGCTGGTCTCCCCGCGGATGTGGTCAACCTGATACCGGGTCGCCTCCTCGCCGAAGCCGGGGTTGACCTGGAACAGGTCGACGATTTCGTCCGTCGTCATCCCGATGCCGATGAGGAAAGTCGCGATAGCAAACCGGGAGTGGTGTTCGAGATGTTCGCCCTTCTGCACCCGGTCGAGGAGGGACTTCATGCAGGGCGGGAACAGTTCCGGGACAACGGTGTCGATTTCGCGGGTGAGTTCCAGTTCCGAGAGCACTTCCTCTAAGCGGTCGACTTCCTCTGTTAGCTCATCGGCGATAGCGTCGGGGACGGTGAACGGCAGGCCGTCAGTGACCCGATGGCGGATGGCCTGTTTCAGGAGGACGTTCAGTTCCTCGGCGGTGACCCTGACCTCGCCGTCGGCCAGTGGCCGATTGACCAGCCGCCAGGAATCGCCCCGCTGGTCGGCCGCCAGGTCGAGATACGCGCCGACCTCGACGCGGTAGCCGTCACCAGTGTCGCTGACGGCGCTCGCGAGGTCGAACTCCGCGAGGAGTTCCGTGCGGTCCAGCGTCTCGCGCTGGGTCGATTTCAGTTCCGTCGTCGTCGCGAACTCCTCTGTGAACCGGTCGTAGGCCGCCTCGGCCTCCGCCTGGGCGTACTTCCGGGTGCAGATGTGCACGTCGACGAGCGACACCAGCACGCGGGCGACCGGGTACGACAGCAGTTCGACGCGGGTCCGCCGTGGTTCCCCGACAGTGCCGTCCGTGATTGCTGATTCGACCCGCTCCAGCGCGCGCGCCGTGACCGTCTCGTCAGTGGCGACGATCTCGCCCAAGTCCACCGCCGCGGCTTCGACGGCCTCCCGCGACCGCGCCAGAAAGGGGTAGCGTGCGTGGAGCGGTTCCATTGCCACCACCTTTCGGATGGGAGTGAATAAAATTGCCGTCACCGGGACGGTCGGTGTCGGATTCCCGACATCCGTTGCGAGAGTCAGTGTGGCGATATTGCGAGGCTATACATATAGTCCCAGGCGGGCGGCGGGTGAATACAGCTAGTAGACAAGCCGATACCTGCCAACCCCTACCAACAAAGTGTGGTAAGGACGCGGGTCGGCGACTGCACACGGTTCGGTCGGGGAACCGGACCAGTGCAGTCATGCCCGACGAGGGAACTGCCAGACGAGACACGGAGCACATCGATGACGCACGAGCACGATACCGATTCACAAGAGAGCATCAGAGCGACATTCGAAGAGTACGACGTCGGCGTGGACACGGTCGCCCACATCGGCGACCCCGAAAACCCGTCTGCGTGGATTCAGTCGACGGTCTTCGTCGACGTAACCGAGTAGGGCTAGTCGACGGTCTATCGGCGACACCAGCGGAGCGAGCGGTTTTACTGTCCGTCTCCCGGGACGGTCCGCTGGGACGTGGAAACCGGGGTGCTGTGCCAACGCTCAGAGGGAGCGCTGTACCGTCTCCGTGGCGCTCCGGACCACGGTCTCGGCTGGGACGTCTTCGGTGACGGTGGTTCCGGCACCGACGACGGCGTTTTCGCCGACCGTGACGCCCGGAAGGATCACCGCGCCAGCGCCGACGAAAGCCCCGTTCTCGATGACTATCTCGTCGAACGTGTCGTTCTGAAACTCCATGCCTGCGTCGGTGAGGTCGTGGGTTACGCCGACGATGGAGGCGTTGGGCCCGACCTGGACGGACTCGCCAAGCGTCGCGTTCTCGACGTAGGCGTTCGCGTTGATATCGGTCGGTCCATGGATAGTCGCCTTCTTGATCGAGGCCCCTTCGTAAATCTGGACGCCGTCGCCGATGTCGGCGTCGTGGATCGTCACGTATTCGCGAATCTCGACGGTGCCCAGCGTCGCGTTCTCGACCTGGGCGGTCTCGTGGACAGCCATATGCGGATGTCAGCGCCGACCGTAATCATCGTGGCGGCGGCCAGTGTCGGAACTGGAGATGGTGCGCAGCTCAAAAAAGTCGCCAGTGGTCGGCGCTCTGGAAGGGGTGCCGCCGCTCGACTGAAAGGCGGTCTTCGCTTCGTTCGGAGCGCCCGAAGCCCTCGCGGGTCACTGCGTTCCCCGCACGGGTATTCGAGGCCTCCCGCTGGTCGGTCTCGCTATGTCTCACGGCTCCGCCGCTCGACTGAAAGACGGTCTTCACTCCGCTCAGACCGCCCTACGTCTCGCGGGTCACTGCGTTCCCCGCTGCGCGTTCCGGCGGCCTCCTTTCAGTCGGCCGCCCTACGTCCCGTGCTGCCAGGAATCCATATACTCGGCCTGGGTGTCAGTCAGCGAGTCGAAGTCGACACCCTCAGCGTCGAGCTTGATCTCCGCGACTTCCTTGTCGAGCCGGTCCGGGACGGCGTGGACACCGGCCTCGTAGTCGTCGCCGTTCTCGACCAGTTCGCGGACACAGACGGCCTGCACGCCGAAGCTCTGATCCATTACCTCGACGGGGTGCCCGAGTGCGATGGGCGTCGCGAGATTGACCAGCCGGCCCTCGGCCAGCACGTTCAGGCGGCGGCCGTCGGCCATCTCGTAGGTCTGGACGCCGTCGCGGGCCTCGTAGGTGTCGGCGGCGAGGTCCGACAGCGCGTCGAGGTCGACCTCTACGTCGAAGTGGCCGGCGTTGGCGAGCAGGACGCCGTCCTGCATCGCCTCGAAGTGCTCCTCAACGATGACATCGCGGTTGCCGGTGGTCGTGATGAACACGTCGCCCTCGGCGGCGGCCTCGGCCATCGGCTTCACGTCGTAGCCCTCCATGTGGGCTTCGAGCGCACGGCGGGGCTCGACCTCGGTCACAATCACGTCGGCGTTCTGACCGCTGGCTTTCTTTGCGACACCTTTGCCGCAGTCACCGTACCCGGAGACGACGACGGTCTTGCCGGCCCACGAGAGATTCGTCGTCATCGCAATCGAGGCCAGCGAGGATTCGCCGGTGCCGTGGACGTTGTCGAACAGGCGCTTCATCGGCGTGTCGTTGACAGCGAACACAGGATAGTCGAGTTCGCCGTCATCGTCCATCGCGCGCAGTCGGTGGACGCCGGTCGTCGTCTCCTCTGCCCCACCGATGATAGTGTCGATGAGTTCCGGATAGTCCTCGTGGATGGCCGCGACGAGGTCCATTCCGTCGTCGACGGTGATGGTCGGCTTGTGGCCGATGACAGCCTCGATAGCCTCGTAGTACTCCTCGTCGTCGACGCCGCGCTCGGCGTAGGAAGTGATGCCGTCGACGGCGTCGAGTGCGGCACTCACGTCGTCGTGCGTCGAGAGCGGGTTACAGCCGGTGATGGCGACTTCCGCGCCACCGATTGCGAGGATTTCCGCGAGGACGGCGGTCTTGGCTTCGACGTGCATCGCCATGCCGATGCGTTCGCCGGCAAAGGGCTGGTCGGCCTCGAACTGCTCACGGAGCGCGCCGCAGATGGGCATATGCTGGATAGCCCAGTCCATCTTTCGGCGGCCGGAATCGCGAGCCTCGTCAAGGTCATCAAGTCGCTCCGAAATAGGCGTCGTCATGTCACAACAGAGGAAGAGAGTTCCTAAAACGCTACCGAAGCCGTTCAGTTACCGCGTTCGTCCGGCGGGCCGGCGTCGTCCGGTCGGCCGCGGTCGCCGTCGTCATCGTCGTCGCTATCGGTGTCGTCGTCAGCATCGTCGTCCTCGTCTTGCTCTTCTGACTCGTCTTGCTCTTCCGTCTCGTCTTCCGGTTCCTCGGTTTCGTTCTCGTCGTCTTCAGTTTCGTTCTCCACGTCGTCGTCATCGCGGTCCTCGGGTGGCCCAGCGTCTTCGGGCGGACCACGACGGTCGTCGTCCGTCTCGTTTTCGTCGTCCGTTTCATTCTCCGCGTCATCGCTGCCCGGACCGCGGTCTTCGGGCGGTCCGGCGTCCTCGGGCGGGCCGCGGCGGTCGTCTGTCTCGTTTTCAGTCTCGTTCTCGTCGTCACCGAAGATGTCGGCCGGCGGACCCTGTCGTTCGCTGGGGTGGGTCTCGTTGTCGTCGGACTCGTTCTCACCAGTGACGTGTGCGGGCGGGCCGGCGTGGTCCGGCGCGTTGCCGGGGTTGTTCGCCGTCACGAAACTGGCCACAGCCGGGCCGATACCACCGGTCCGGTTCTTGTCGCTCAACAGGTCGCTCACGTAGGCCGACACTTCGAGTCCGAAGGTGTCGAACTCGGTCACGTTGGTGGCGTTCGGCGCGACAGTCAGGTCCGCCGTCGTCGTCGCAGTGTGATTGTCGGCCGTCGCCGTCACGTCGACCGTCACGTTCTGCTCGGGGGCGGGCAGTCCAACCGTCCCGTTGCTGTCGGTCGTGTAGTTGCCGGTCCCAGCGTAGGAGGTGTTGTCAGCCGATTCCACGGCGACAGAGGCGTTCTCGACGCCCGTCTCGTTCTGTGTGACCGATACCGTCGCGCTGCCGTCGTCAGCCTGTGAGACACCGACCGCGAGGGTGTTCCCCGCGCCGGTGTTGCCGGCCGAGTCCGCAGCGGCCGCCAGACCCGGACCGACGGCCAGCAGGGCCAGTCCGACAGCGGCGTACAGTGCGAAGAGTTTGGTGCGCATCGTAGCCAATACGTTCGCCGAGAGCGCGATAAACACCCCCTCCCGTTCAACTCGTTCACGCCGTTCGCAGCATCGACAACACCGCCTGAAATATAGTTATACCGTTTAAAACCCGTTCTCAGCGTTTATTCCGCTCACTCAGTCACCGGCTCGTTCGACCAGCGCGGACGCGTGGTCGCTCGCTCGTTCGCGGACGGCCTGCTCGTCGAACACCTCGACCGTGCGGTCGCGCATGAGCACTTCGCCGTCACAGACCGTGTGGCGAACGTCGCTCCCGTGGACGGCGTAGGCCAGGTGCGAGACGAGGTCGTGGGCCGGCGTCAGGTGGGGAGCGTCGAGGTCGATGACGGCCAGGTCCGCGTTCGCGCCGGCTTCGAGACGGCCGCTGTCGAAGCCGAGCAGGTTTGCGCCGTTTTCCGTCGCCATTTCGACGACAGTGCCAGCGTCGACCGCGCTGGCGTCGTCGGCCGCGAGTTTACCTATCATCGCCGCGTCGCGCATCTCGTCGAACATATCGAGGTCGTTGTTTGAGGCCGCGCCGTCGGTTCCGATGCCGACGGTGACGCCGGCGTCCAGCAGGTCCTGCACGGGAGCCATCCCGCTGGCGAGTTTCATATTCGAGGCTGGACAGTGAGCGACGCCGGTACCAGTTTCGGCCAGCAGGTCGATCTCGCTGTCGTCGACGTGGACGCCGTGGGCCACGTAGGTGTCGCCGTCCAGCAGGCCGATGTCGTCGGCGTAGGCGAGCGGGCGCTGGTCGTGCTCGTCGACGATGGGTGTCACCTCATCGCGCGTCTCGTTGGCATGCAGGTGAATCGAGCGGTCATCGTCGAGGGCCTTCGGGACGTACTCGCGCAGGTATTCCTCACCGACGGTCGTCAGGGAGTGGGGCTGGAACGTCGTCCGGATACGGCCGTCGGCCGCGCCGTCGAGTTTCCGAGCCACGTCGAGACTCTCCTGCAGATCAGACCGCGCGGCCTCGTCATCCTTGCCGACGGTGACTGCAGTAAAGCCAAGCACTGCTCGCATCCCGGCCTGGTCGACTGCGTCCGCGATTTCCTCGACCTCGAAGTACATGTCCGATAGTGCTGTCGTCCCCGACCGGATCATCTCGACCAGCCCGAGTTCCGCGCCGGCGTGGATGTCCTCGGCGGTCAGTTCCGCCTCGACGGGCCAAATGTCCTCCTGCAGCCAGGCGTCGAGGGGCTTGTCGTCCGCGAGGCCGCGCAGCAGCGTCATGGCGACGTGGGTGTGGGCGTTGACCAGCCCGGGAATGACCAGGCCGTCGCTGGCGTCGAGTTCGTCGTCGCCGTCCAGTGTGCCCGGTTCGTCGACCGCCACGATATCGCCGCTGTCCTGTGAAACCAGTACGTCCGCACGCTCGACGGTCAGGTCCGGCCGGAGGACCTGCCCGCCGGTAACGAGGAGTTCACTCATGGCGGTGGCTTCGCAACCGCGGGTCTTAGTTCGCAGGGTCCACAGCGCCGCTGTGTGGCGTGTTGCCATATCCCTGGAACAGGCTGACCGCCGAGACGGTGCCTGTTCCGTAGGGGTCTTTCCCCTCCGGCGCGTTCGGAAGGCCAAGAACATGGCGACGGCAGAGCGCATCCGACAGCGGGTCAGCGCGATGCGGCACGGAAGCCCGGCCCGAATGCTGCTTGCCGTCGCTGCCGGCTGGTTCCTCGTCCTCGGGATGCGTTTCGTCGTGCCTGCGGTTCTGCCGACGATACGCGAGGAGTTCATCATCTCGAACACACAGGCGGGGCTCGCGGTCACGGTGCTCTGGCTCACGTACGCGGCGGTACAGTTTCCGGCCGGAGTTCTGATCGACCGGATCGGGGAGCGGACGCTGTTGGTGGCCGCGGCGTTGCTGTCCGGCGTCGGGCTGCTGGGCTACTTTTTCGCGCCGGTGTTCTCGCTGTTCCTCATCGCGACGGGCGCGTTCGGGCTCGGGACGGGACTGTACGGCCCCACCCGCGGGACCGCCCTCTCGCGGACGTTCGACGCCCGCGAGGGGACCGCCTTCGGTGTCGTGATGGCCGCCGGCTCTCTCGGAGCGGCCGCACTGCCCGCCGTCGCCGCGTTCGTCACGACCCGGTACGGCTGGCGGCTGGCGCTTGCCAGCGCCGCCCCGCTGTTCATGCTTGTCGCCGGCGCGCTCTGGCTCTCGGTGTCGGACCGTCCGACCAGCGAGTCCGAACGGAGCCTCCGTCGGGACCTCCGAACGGTCCTCGTCGGCTTTCGGGACCGCCGGCTCGTGCTGTCGGTTTCGGGCAAGACACTGATGTTGTTCGCCTTTCAGGCCGTGACAGCATTCCTCACCACGTATCTGGTCACGGTCCGGGGCCTCTCACAGGGAACCGCTGGGGCGCTTCTCTCGGTGCTGTTCGTCGGTGGCGCGCTCTCACAGACAGCCACCGGTCGGCTCGCCGACCGATACGGAACGCCCAGTGTCCTGACCGCTGTCGCGCTCGTCAGTACCGTTCCCCTCGTACTCATTCCGTCCGTCCACGGCGTCGTGCCGCTGGCCGTCGTCTCCGGCCTCATCGGGGTTCGGATGAGCGTCGGCCCACTGGCAAACGCCTACATCGTCGACACGCTGCCTGACGCCGCCGAAGGCACCGGCTGGGGCCTGCTCCGGACCGGCTTTTTCGGGATTAGTTCGCTGGGCTCGACCGCTGTCGGCCTGCTCGCCGACCAGAACCTGTTTGCGGTCGCGTTCTACGGTCTCGCCGGTCTGACGCTCCTGGCCGCGGCTACCTTCGTTGTCCTCCCACGCCGGGACCGCCTGTAACGGCTCCGCCCGCAGCTGGTCAGTCTGAGGGGAAAGACAGTTGCCCCGCGGCCTGCCAGTAGGCGTATGCGAATCGCCGTCCCCAACAAGGGCCGCCTGCACGAACCAAGCGAGGAACTGCTCGAACGGGCCGGCCTCCACCTGGTCGACGGGGCCGACCGCCAACTGCACGCCGACACCGTCGACCCGGACGTGACCGTCCTGTACGCCCGCGCCGCCGACATCCCCGAGTACGTCGCGGACGGCGCTGCCGACGTGGGTATCACCGGCCTCGACCAGGTCCGGGAGTCCGACACCGACGACCTCGTCGAACTCCGCGACCTCGATTTCGGCCGCTGTCGCCTCGTTCTGGCCGCGCCGGAGGACAGCGACATCGAGACCGTGTACGACTTCGAAGGGGGCCGCATCGCCACGGAGTTCCCCAAAATCACCCGGCGGTACTTCGACCGGGTCGATGTGGACGTGGACGTGACGGAGGTGTCCGGCGCGACGGAACTGACCCCCCACGTCGACATCGCCGACGGCATCGTCGATATCACCTCGACCGGGACCACGCTCCGGATGAACCGCCTCGCCGTCGTCGACGAGGTACTGGAAAGCTCTGTCCGCCTGTTCGCCCGCGAAGACACCGCTGACGACGAGAAGGTCCAGCAGGTCGACACCGCGCTCGGCTCCGTCCTCGCCGCCGAAGACAAACGCTATCTCATGATGAACGCCCCCGAAGACGCCCTCGACGACGTGGAAGACGTGCTTCCGGGCATGGGCGGCCCCACGGTGATGGACATCGCCGGCTCCGACCAGCTCGCCGTTCACGCCGTCGTCGAGGAGCGCGCCGTCTTCGAGACGATTAGCTCGCTCAAAGACGTGGGCGCAAGTGACATACTGGTGACAGAGATAGAGCGGCTGGTCGAATAGCCGTTTTGCTCGTGCTGTTTCTCACGCGCTCACGGAGCGTACTCGACTTTGATACACTCATCGGCGTCGACCGTGACGAGAGACTCGCTGAACCGAAACGAGATAGAATCGGTTTCGGGCGTCTCACGTTTGCTGTCCTGTCTGAACAAGTCATTCAGTGATTCGGGATTGACAACGCCGTACAGTGAGGGGAGCGCTCGTGGATGGCAATCCTCAGCGATACTCACAGCCAGGACGACCGCTTCGCTTACCGATTCAGCGGAACGAACCTCGCGTTTAATCATACTAATCCTATAATTCAAAATATCTAATTAGTTCTGATTTTCACGTTCTGCATGTTGTTTATTATCCGGGTGAAACATCGGACAGCCCGCCAACAAGGACTCAACGGGGGTTACACGAAGCTGAAGATGTTGTTCAGCGCGAACCCGAGGACGGCTGCGAAGGCCAGGTGCAGCGCCACGAGCGGGGCTGTCGAGCGGGTCGAGAGCCGGTACGTGGTACTAATCGCGATACCGTCGGCCAGCATTGTGAGCACGAGGACGACCAGCACGCCCAGATCCGCCGAGACGACGCCGGACTCGACCCCCCAGCGCTGGAGGATCAGCGAGACGACCGCCGGTGCGGTGGCGGCTTTGGCCGCGAGCTGGCTGGGCACGTCGCCAATGAAAAACGTCGCGGCCAGGTGGAGCGTGACGGCGTAGAAGAGCCAGGTGACGAGAACGGTAACGAGGACGGCGAGGATACCGCCACCGGTCAGGCTAGAGAACCCGGACTGGAGCATACTCGAGGTTCGGCGGCCGCTCGCTTGTGCGTTTTGTTCCCGGGCGCGACCGGCACGCTCATAGCCGCTCGGCCACACCGCTCGGGCGTGTACGTCCTCGAACTCGGCGGGCAGGACGACGCGTTCGCGCGGCGGGAGGCAGCAAGCGCCGCGAGCGCCGTCGACACCCTCGCGCCCGGACTAGCGACGGCACGGGGCATCAGCGACCGTGTTCGCCACCTCGCGTTCACCCACCGGGCCTGTGACCTGATCGGAACCGCGGACCCCGACATCGAAAGCGCCGCCGCGCTGCTGTCGGCCGCGACCATCGACCGCGAGGGGAGCGTCGCCGTGCGAGCGGTCGACGTGCGAGCGAGCACTGGCATCGACACACAACAGGCTGAGCGGACGCTGGGCGGGGTGCTGACCGATCGCGGCTTTGCCGTCGACCTCGACGACCCCGACCACGTCCTCTATGCCTATCTCTCAGACCCCGACGGCGACGAGGAGGGCGGGACCGGCGAGGCCTGCTGTGCGCTGGGCTGGCTTACCGCCGAGAGCGTGCGGGACTTCGGCGGCCGACAGCCGACAGACCGCCCGTTCTTCCAGCCCGGCAGCATGGACCCGCTCGAAGCCCGCGCGCTGGTCAATATCGCCGGAGCCGGCCCGGACGCAACGATACTGGACCCGATGTGTGGCACCGGCGGCCTCCTGCTAGAGGCGGGGCTGGTCGGGGCCGACGTGGTCGGCGGCGACGCACAGGAAAAGATGGTCTCGGGGACGCGCGAGAACCTGAGCTACGCGCTCGACGGCAACGGCCATCCCAACAGGGACGCCTATCCCGACCCGGGCGACTGGGGGGTGTTCCGCTCCGATGCGTCCAAACTACCGGTTGCCGACGACGCCGTCGACGCCGTCGTCTTCGACGCCCCCTACGGCCGCCAGTCCCGTATCGAGGGCGAACTCGCCCCCCTCGTTTCCGGTGCACTCGGCGAAGCCGACCGCGTCGCAGGACGGTGCGTGCTGGTCGCCGACCGCGACTGGCGCGAGGCAGGGACCGGCGCAGGCTGGACTGTCACCGACTACTTCCAGCGGCGAGTCCACCGTTCACTTGTCAGACACGTCCACGTTCTTGAGTGAACATACGTCCACCTTCTCTGGACATGCGTTGTGATTTATTGCGGTATGAGCAAGGTTTATGCCATGACAAATGCTAATTAGTACCAAGTATGCCGACGTGGTCAGACCCCGCCCCATGCGACGACGACGAACAGTTATTCGAATGCCCGGACTGCGGAAAGCGCCTCTGTAGCGAGCGCTCGGCGGTCTCCTGTGGTCGCTGTGGAACAGATATGCAGAACCTCAGCGTTCCACGGCCGGAATAAAACCGGTCGCGTCCCGTTTTCTCGCCGGTTACTCCGATACGAGCGCAATCGCCCGCTCGGCGTCACCGTCCATCCGCTCCAGCAGCGACCGGACCCGGTCCCGGGCTTCGGCGTCACAGTCTGCCAGCACCATCCCTTCGTCCGGCTGGCCGTACACGACGCTGGCACCGGCAGGTGCGGCGAGCACTGCGGGGAGCGTGGCGAGGTCCTCCTCGCCGTCGACATCGAGAAGTGTCGTCTCGCCGCTGTCGATACCGTCCCTGAGCGCAGCAAGCAGTTCGGCGGTGAGCGTCGCGGCCGGGTTTGACACGTCTCGCTTCCGGTCAAACCCGTCGATAGCCGCCGACACGTCCGCGTCGACGGCCGAGCGCTTGGTCCGTTCGTCGACCAGCGCGAGGTCGGGCACCCGTCCGGCCTCGATGAGGTGGTACGTGACCATATCGCCAACGGCGATGATGGGGTCACCGGCGTCGGCCAGCAGCGCCGCTGTATCGGTATAAATCCGTCCGAGCGGCTCTTTCAGCTCGTGCCGCAAGTCACTCGGGAGTTCGAGAACGACGTCGGACACGTTAGCGGACTTTCAGCGCGTACTTGCCCGGCTCGGTCACTTCCATCTCCTCAGCGATGTCGGACCGCTCCGGGTGCGCGATGACGACGTAGCCGGCCCAGTCCTCGGTCAGTGCGGTGCCGCCACAGGCCTCGCACTGGCTTTCGATTTCCGCGCCCTGGACGCGGTGACAGTCGCGACAGACGAGTCGGTCCGCCATCAGCTATCACCGGCTTCCGCCGTGCCTTCGCGGCGCTCGCGCTCCTCCTGAAGCCAGCCGTGCTTGCCCAGGCCGACCTGTTTCGCTGTTAGGCCGATCTTGGAGTCCCGCGGGTTGCGCTCGTCGATGCTCTTGGTGACGATGCGCGCCCGGACAGCGTCGCCGACGGTGAGCGTCCGGTTGGACTCCCGTGAGGCGAGTTGCTGGTTCTCCTCGTCGTAGGCCAGATACTCGTCGGATATCTGGGAGACGTGCAGCAGGCCATCGACCGGCCCGATGCCGATGAAGGCCCCGAAGTTGACGACCTCGACGACCTCGCCGTCGACCACTTCCTGCATCTGCGGGTCGAACGTGAGCGCGTCGAACTCGGCCTCGTAGTAGACGCCGGGCTTGTTCGGCAACACAGCGCCGGTGCCGATGTCGTGGACCTCGATGACGGAGACGACGCTGCCGACGTCCTCGTCCATTCGACCTTCGAGCTTCTCTTGCAGGAGCCGTTTGACCAGCCCCGGACTGACCTCCGCCAGAAAGCGTGGCGGGACTTCGACCGTATCGCGTAGGCGTACCCGTTTATACATGTGTTATGGTTGAGTGATACCCAGTTTGTTCCGGCCCCTTAAACTAATTACTGGAACGCCCGCGTCCAGCAGGCGTCGTTTGAGGGGGGTGTCGTTCGTGACCGCGTGTGTCGCATCGTCTGCCTGTGCCAGTTCGAGGACGGCGTCGTCCGCGTAGTCCGCCGTCGTCTCCCGAACCGTACACCGGTCGAGCAGGTCCTGCCCGACCGAGGCGGCCGTCGCTTCCGCACCGGCCCCGTCGGCCAGTTTCGCCAGTTCGTCGCGGACGGCAGCGGGCGCGACGTAGTCCGTCGCGTCCGGCAGCACCCTATCGAGTTCCTCGAACAGCCGTACGTTGCATTCGACCGGCATCATCAGTGCGTTCGTGTCCAGCACAATCATCACCGCAGCGTGCCGACACCGATGAGCCGCCACCGAGCGCCGACACGGCGGTTGATGGCGATCTTCGAGCCCGAGGCCGCACAGACCGGGCGCTTGAGCGCGACTTCACATTCCTCGTCGCGCGCGCTTGTGACCGAACCGACTGTGGTGGCGGTACCGATAGTCAGCATCAGCGGTTCGCCGGTCGAAATCTCGTCGACTTCGCCGCCGTCGTCGCCGACGATGCGTTCCAGCAGGTCCACGTCCATCGTGAACGTCTCGTGGACCGGCGGGAGGCTGCCGGGCGGGCCGGCGACCTGGCCGGCGAGGGCGTCGCCCTTCGTGATGGCGGGATCGAGACCGGTCCCGACGCCGAGCAGGCCGCCCGGCGTGACCGTGTCCACGAAGTCGCCGCCGGACTGGAGCGAGCGGACCGTCGTCGTCACGGGCTGCCACTCCGTCTGGCCGCCTTCCTCGACCTCGCGGCCGGGACGGAGTTCGATCTCGTCGTCGGCGTCCAGTTGGCCGCCAACGAGCGACCCGCCAAGCACGCCGCCCATCAGGTCGTCCCAGGTTGTACCGGGACGGTTGATGTCGAACGAGCGTGCGACCATCATGCGGGCGTCCTCGTCCGGGTCCCGTTCCGGCGTCGGAATCTCAGACTGGACAGCCTCGATAAGCAGGTCGATGTTGGCCTCCTGGCCCGCGCTGATGGGGACAACCGGTGCGCCTTCGGCGACGGTGCCCTCGACGAACTCCTGAATCTGCTCGTAGTTCTGCATCGCCCGCTCCTCGTCGACAAGGTCAACCTTGTTCTGGGCGATGACGATATTGTCGATACCGATGATATCGAGCGCGCTCAGGTGCTCCTCGGTCTGGGCCTGCGGGACGGGCTCGGTCGCCGAGATGACGAGAACGGCCCCGTCCATGATGGCCGCGCCGGACAGCATGGTGGCCATCAGCGTCTCGTGCCCGGGCGCGTCCACGAACGACACCGTCCGGAGGTGGTCGGTGTCGACGTCGTGGTCGTCGCAGTGCTCGTCGACGGTAAAGGCCTCCGGCTCCTCGGCCTCCGGACAGCGACGGAACGTCGCGTCGGCGTAGCCGAGTCGGATAGAGATACCGCGCTTCATCTCCTCGGAGTGCTGGTCGGTCCATTCGCCGGACAGCGCCTGTACGAGCGTCGTCTTTCCGTGGTCGACGTGCCCGACGAGTCCGATGTTCACCTCCGGTTGTTTGTTCGATGTCATTTCGAGAGTAATCTTGGTGGAGTTTCGCCGCGTGCAACTGATAAACCTACTGTTTGCGCCCGGAGCACCCCCGCCGAACCCGGTTCAATCGCCGGTTTGGTCTCTGCTGACGGCGGCAACGTCACCATATTGCTCGGTATCGCCCTCGATATAGCGACGCGACCCCTGTCGGTTGGTGCGAGCGACAAGCTGTACGAGTCGGATGTCACGCCGGCAGTCGCCGTTGCGATAGCTCCGGTTTGGTGAGTGAGAGTCCGCCGCTGAGGTGAGTGCGGCTACAGCCCGCTCTCGTCAGCAGTGTTACGTAACTGTGTTTCTGTGAACGCTTTTGTTCCCACGGGGACAAGTTCACGCACGATGCGAGTCGATGAGTCCCCCGAAACTGATGCCGACATCGACCCGGCGACGGCGTTCTCGGTCATCGCGAGCGAGACGCGCCTGGACATCCTAGAGGCGCTGTGGCGCGCTGAGGACCGGCCGGTTCGCTTCTCGGAACTGTTCGATGCCGTAGAACTGGCCGACAGCGGGCAGTTCAACTATCACCTGCAGGAGCTCACCGGCCAGTTCGTCAGCCAGGGAGCGGACGGATACGACCTCCGGCACGCCGGGGCGCAGGTCATCCGCGCGGTGCGGGCAGGAACGTTCACGCGGACGCCCGATATCGACCCGTTCCCGGTGGCCGGGGCCTGTACGCGGTGTGGCGGCGGTCTGCTGGCCGAGTACGCCGACGAGCAGTTCGCCATCGACTGCGAAGACTGCGGGAAGGCCCACGGCGAGTATCCGTTCCCGCCGGGCGGCCTGGTCGACCGGACACCGGCGGAAGTCGCGACGGCCTTCGCCGAGCGGGTGCGACACCTCCACTGTCTGGCCGCTGACGGCGTCTGCCCGGACTGCGCCGGCCGGATGCGGACAGATATATCTCGTGATGGCGACTGCTGTCTCGACGTGTCGGTCCGCGCCGAGTTCGTCTGTGAACAGTGTCGGCACGAACTCTGTTCGCCCGTCGGGCTGACACTACTGGACGACTCCCGCGTCACGGCGTTCTACGACGACCACGGCGTCGACCTGTCGAGTCGCCCCTACTGGACGCTCCCCTGGTGTGTCGACGACCAGTACACGACCGTCGAAGGCACCGACCCGTGGCGACTCGCGGTCCGGATTCCGCTGGCCGAGGCGGAACTGACCGCCTATCTGGACAGGGACCTCCAGCCAGTCGAGTTCGAGCGGCAGGCCTGCGGGCACTGAGCCGGCCCGCCGATTGCGTTGTCGGTCCGATGCCAGTGAACTGTTTTCCCGCTGACTGAAATCGTCTGCAGGAGAGCGCCGGTACGCGCCTCCCGCAGAAATATCATTCAGATTATGCTTATCGCGTTTCGGGACCATCGTTTCACTGTAATGTACCAGCCTGCACCGTACACCGACCCCGAACTGTATAGACCGACGTATCCGCCGCTGACCGTTCGTTCCCTCCTCGGAGTGCTGACTGTGTATTTCGGCCTTCTGGCGATACTCTCACTGAGTCCACTTCTCGGACTGGCGGCGCTGGCCTGTCTCTTCGTCGCTAGGCGGTAACCGGGCGCGGGGCTTTTGCCCGTCCCAGCCCTCCGTCCGGTCGTGCGGGAGTTCGACTTCGAACTGGCGCTGTGTGCCCACCTCGAACGCGAGGGCCGTCTAGTGAGCCGCCAACTCGGTGGCGCGGTCCACGGCCGGCGCGTCCTCGACACTGTCGTCGTCAAGCCGGGGCCCGAGTTCGATGAGCGGGCGGCCATCACTCCCGAACGGTTGCCGACAGCGGCCATCGAAAGCAACGTCGGGCCGGGCCGGGCGCGGTACTGGAAAGACGCCTTCGACTGCCACCCCGACCGCGCCGAACGGGCCGTCGAACTGGCGGCCGAGCGTGGATTCTTCGAACGCGAGCGCCGCGGCGGCCGGACGTACGTCCGTCAGACGACGCGGTATCCCGACTGGTTCGACGGAATCGTCGCCATCGAAAACAAGCCGGACCTCGGGCGGCCCGGCGACCTGGAATCCCAGTTGCGGACCGACGTGTCGCTCGCGCTCGCCGACCGCGTCGTACTGGCGACGGCCTCTTACGTCACCGGCGCGCACCTCAACCGGATTCCCGAGGAAGTCGGCGTCTGGCGGTTCGACCCCGACAGCGGAACCATAGACGTCCGTCGGGAGGCGACACCACTGCCGACCGACGATGCCGGCGTCGAACTGCTGGAGGAGGGGCCGGTCCGGACGGACGTGCGGATCGTCGATTCCGTTGAAAAGGCCCGCGCGCGTCGAAAACTGGCCGAGCGAGCCTACGGCAAGGGGTGGCGGAGTTTCGACTACCCGACGTGTGAGCGCTGTTCGCCCGACAGCGACGGGATTCCGTACTGTCAGTGGAAAGGGCGCGCTGTCCGCGAAAGCGACGACTGCGGCCCGGACTGCGGTGGGTACGAGGCAGCCGACCCGCCGGCCGTCGACGGCGACTCACTCCGGGCCGAGCGGACGCCGTGGCGGGCAGACCCCGACGGGCGCAGGCGTCGCCAGTCGGGACTGGATCGGTTCGGATAGCCACGAGAAGTTGTCACCGCTACCGGGTGTCGTCGCTTGACGGCGCGTTATCGGGCGGGACGCCGCCGTCGCCGGCTGTCGGACGGCCGTGCTGTTCGTAGTTGTCTTCTGTCACTTCGGGGGCCTCAGTTGCGACCTGCGCCGCGTGTTTCGTTCTGGCCTGATAGTTTGCCGCGGCTGCGATACCAATACAGGCCACCAGTCCCACCACCAGCACCCAGTCGATACCACCCACGAGGCCCTGCTGGGCGGCGGTTGCGAGGACACCGCCGGCCAGCGACAGCCCACCGACCTCCGCGATGCCGCGCCTGTCCATATAGCGGCATTATCCGCCAGTACCTATAAGCTACGGCCTGTTTCACGGAGCCGAACGGCCATTAGAGCGTGAACCGCTCGCCGTCGAGACCGATGTCATCGGCGAAGGCCCTGTCCGCGGGGACGTAATGTGCGGTGTGGACGATGCGGTAGTCGTCGGCCTCGATGTCGGCGGCGAAGTCCCGCGCGCCGGGCAAGGTCATGTGTTTCGTGCCGAACGTCCGCGGGACGCCATCCTCGTCGTGGTGCGTCCCGCCTTTCGGGTGGTACTCGCAGGCTTCCGGATGGACGATACCCTCGACGAGCGCGAGGTCGGCCCCGGTCAGCACTGATTTCGAGCGGTCGGGCACGTCGTAGCAGGTGTCGCCGGAAATCGACAGCACCGCGCCGGTCTGTGGTTCCTCGATTCGCAGGCCGTAGCACAGCAGTGGCGGGTGCGTGACCGGGACGAGCGTCACCTCGAAGCCGGCGACGATGAACGGCTCGAACGGCGTCTGTGCGTGGACAGACACCGTATCGAGGTAGTCATAGCGGCTCCGGACGCCCTCTGCGACACTCTCACCCGTGACCGGGTCTGTCTCGTCGGCGGCGTGGACCGGCAGCTCGTCGAACAGGCGATAGGCGTTCCCGAGACCGTCGAGATGGTCGAAGTGGACGTGCGTGACGATAGCCGCGTCCGGCAGCGGGACCCCTTCGCGGAGGAACTGGTGGCGGAAATCGGGGCTCAGATCGATGAGTAGCGACTCCCCGGTTTCGTCGTTCGCCACGGCGACGGAGAAGCGCGACCGCTCGACGCCGCCCGTTGGGTCGATGCCGCGCTCGCGGACGCGAGCCCGGAGTTCCTCGTCGGGGTCGCGCGCCCGTTCACAGGTGTCACAGTCGCACTGGACAGTCGGCGTCCCCGTCGTGTCGCCGGTCCCAAGCAGCGTGACCTCCATTACTGTCCCTTCAGGGAGCGACTCGCCTAAGCCCCTCGCTTTCGTTACTCGCCAGCGAGGTCCGACGGGTCGACGTCCTGTCGCTCCAGCGTCGCCGCCAGCAGGGACTGGGCGCGCTCGTCGGAAAGGTCGTCGAACAGGCAGTCGAGGAACCCTTCGAGCAGTGCCGGTCGGATACGTAGGTCGACGTACTCGACTTGCTTTTCAGCGATAACTACGTCTACATCCCACTCGCCTTCATCGGGGTCAGTCATGCGAACGTCGACCCACGATTCCGCGGGGTCGTCTGTCTCGGTGAACACGTCATCGTCAGCCATGGCTACAGGGAATGGTTCCTGTACTGATAAGTAGATCGCTCATAACGACGGCCAGAGCCGGCGCTCGAACGGGTGATCCGCCGCTCAGTGGTCGTGATCGTGGTCGTGGTCGCTGCCACCGTCGCCGGAGAAGCCGCCGCTCCCGGCGACCAGCGCGTCGGCGTCGCCGTCCATCATGTCCATGTTCTTGAGGTTGTCCCGCTCCTCGAAGTCGATGATGGCGTCTTCAAGGTCCTGCTGGGTCAGCGTGGTCCGCTCCTCGGTCAGGGCGTTGAGGACGGCCTCACGGAGCACGAGCCGGAGGTCGCTGCCGGTCAGTCCCTCGGTTAGCTCCGCCAGCGTCTCGGGGTCGAAGTCGTCGATCTCCATCTGCTGGGTGACGATACGGAGGATATCCGCGCGCATCCCGTGGTCCGGCTTGGGGAAGTTCACGATCTCGTCGAAGCGCCGCCAGGCGGCGGCGTCGAGCTGGTCCGGGTGGTTCGTCGCGCCGATGAGCAGCACCTCGTCCTGAATCAAGGATATCTCGTCAATGCTCTTGAGCAGGGTGTTGACAGCGCGCTTGATGGCGGCGTGTTCGTCGGAGGACCGGGTCTTGGCGACGAAGTCGAACTCGTCCATGAAGAGGATACACGGCGAGAGCCGCTTGGCGACCTCGAACACCTTCTCGACGTTCTTGGCCGTCTCGCCGAGGTACTGGCTGGTAATCATCGACAGCTTCACTTCGACGAACGGGAGGTCGAGGTCGTGGGCCAGCGCCCGGGCGACGCTGGTCTTGCCGGTCCCCGGCGGACCGACGAACAGCAGTTTCCCGATCTCTCGCAGGCCGATGCGGGCGAGGTAGTCGCGGTGCTCGATGGCTTTGACGATTTTCTGTATCTCGTCTTCCTGGTCGGTGGTCAACACCAGGTCGGCCAGGGTCATCTCCACCTCTTCGGGGGCGCGAACGTCCACGAGGTCCAGCATCTCCTCGTCGTCCTCGTCGTCGGTGTCGAACGCCTCCTCCAGTTTGGCGTCGATGAACGCGCGGTCGGCGCGCGACGGTCGGTTCTGCTCGCGGGCCCGCTCGTAGTCAGCGCCCTCGACCTGGTCCTCGAAGGCTTTCGCCAGGACCGGATTGTCTTCGAGGGCCGCGGCATCGACCCGTTCGAGGAACCACTCCTCGGCGAGGTCGCGGTCCGTCATGGAGATGCTCCCCGAGAAGTCGTCGCGGTCGGTGAACATCAGGCCGGAGATGGCCGCCCAGGGCCGCTCGACGCCGGTGGCCTCGCTCGCGGTCGTGTTGGTGACCGACAGCGGCCGTTCGATCTCGCCGTCGCTCCAGAAGACGGACCGGTACGAGGCCGGCAGGTCGTCCGGTTCGAGGTCCCGCCGCTCGCTGTAGATAGTGGCCGTCAGCAGAAACTCAACGACATCCAGTTCCGGATTGCTCATTCCCACTGATGTTACCACGCAACCGGTATAAGTCACTCGAAGCCCCGGTGACCGACACCAGGGTAATATACCCCCTCTGTGTACTCCCAACGTGGCAACTGATAACACATTAATCAGCGTGTATCGGAACCGCATCGGCGAGCCGACGACCGACGACGAGGCCTACGGCTACTGGCTGTTCGTCATCGGCATCGTGCTCGGTATCGTCGGCCTCCTTCTGTTTTACCTGACAGCATCGCGGAGTACGCCCCGGCAGTTCGGCTATCTGCTGGGAGCTATCGGGCTCATACTGCTGTTTGCGGGACCGACAATCAGACTGCCGCTGACACGGCGTGGGCTGATACTCACATATCTCGGCGCGGTGGTCGGGCTGGTCGCGATGGTGTGGTTCACCACGTTCTATCCATCGAACTGGACCGGCCCCGAGGGGAACCCGGCGGTGACGCTGTACATCGTCGGCCTCGGACTGATGGCGGTCGGCGCGGTTGTCTCCCCGCTGCTGACCGGGCGGAAGGAAGCATACGACGAGGCCGTGCGGACGGCACAGGAAGCGACGGAGTCCGCCAAACGGTCCTCAGATGAAGCAGAGCGAGCGTCCAAGGAGACCGAGCAGGCCTCTCAGATGGCCAGCGAGCAGTCTCAAATCGCTGAGCAGGCGGCCCGCGAGCGCGACACGCTGGCCGAGAAGTTGGCGACCAGCGAGGCCGCCCGCGAGGAGATGGCGACGGTCACAGAAGCGACCGAGGCGGAACTCGCCGCGGCCCACGGCACCATCGCGGCTGCGATGGACAGCAAGGCGACGTTCGAACTGTTCGAGGACTCGGCGGGCAAGTACCGCTGGCGGCTCCGCCACCGGAACTCCAATATCATCGCCGACAGCGCACAGGGCTATTCGTCGCGCCAGAAGGCGATGCAGGGGCTCCGCAGCGTCCAGTCCAACGCCGCCGGCGGAGCCGTCGTCTTCTTCGAGGACGCGACCGAGGACGACACCGCCGAGGACGTGCCGGTCGTGCCGGCTCCCGAAAGCGACGCGACGTTCGAATCGTTCGAGGATTCGGCCGGGGAGTTCCGCTGGCGCTTGCGCCACGACAACGGCAACATCCTTGCCGACAGCGGCGAGGGGTACGCCTCGAAGTCGAACGTTCGACGGGCGCTGGAGAGCGTCCGCGCGTACGTCCCCGGTGCGGCCTATCTCAAGATCGATCCCGTGGCGTACGAGGTGTACGCCGACGCCGCCGGGGAGTTCCGCTGGCGCTTGCTCCACCGCAACGGCAACATTCTCGCCGACAGCGGCGAGGGGTACAGTTCCCGGTCGAACGCCCGGCGGGCGGCCCGCCGCGTCGGCGAACTCGCGCCCGACTCCGAGGTCGACGACGGCTTCGAGGTGTATCAGGACAACGCCGAGGAGTGGCGCTGGCGGTTGCGTGCGGCCAACGGCGAACTCGTCGCCGACTCCGGCGAGGGGTACGCAAATCGGTCGAAAGCCATGGATGCCGTCGAGCGGGTCCAGTCCTACGCCGCCGACGCCGACCTGCTGGAGATCGGGAGCGCGGCCTTCGAGGTGTACGAGGACAGAGGCGAGGAGTGGCGCTGGCGACTCCGCCACCGCAACGGCGAAATCATCGCTGACTCCGGCGAGGGGTACGCCGAGCGCAACAAAGCCGTCGCTGCCATCGAGCGAATCAAGCGCCACGCCCCCGGTGCAACACAGGAAGGGTAGCGGCGACCGAGACGCCCGGGCGGGCAATTCTCCGTAGCGAAGAATAGCCGAATTAATTAAACAGGTTTCAGTTGAAGTTACACCTATATGACAATAGATACCCTCGAAGCGGCCGGACTCACGCGCATGGACGACAGCAACATCGCGGCGTTTCTGTCGAACCAGCGGGTCGGCGTGCTGGGCCTGCCGACCGGGAACGGACCGTACATGATTCCCCTGTCGTTCGGGTACGACGGTGACCGGTCGCTGTATTTCACCTTCATCGGTGGGTCGGCAAGTCGTAAACAACAGTTGACCGAGGCGGCAGCGGACGCGGCCGTGCTCGTGTACAAGGTCGAATCGATGTTCCACTGGGAGAGCGTCCTGCTGCAGGGCGGCATCGAGGCCGTCCCCGAGTCCGAGTGGGACGAACTCGCAGACGTGCTCGATACGGCGTGGCGGCCGGAACTGCTCGAGGACGCTATCGAGGACGGCGACATCGCAGTCTATCGGTTCCACATCGACGAGAAGGAGGGGCTCAGACACGCCGGTCTGCCGCCGGCGTTCGAACAGGAGTGAGCCCACTGTCCGACTGTTTCGGGGAGCGGTTGGCCCGGTCGGAGACAACGGTTCCCCCACTGTGTAGAGTTTGTCAGGTTTTAACACAGGCCGAGACGTTCCGTTGTCCATGCCCACACCTGTCATCGTGGATGCAGTCAGAACGCCACAGGGAAAGGAGGACGGCGCACTCGCCGGCGTCCGGAGCGAAGACCTCTCTGTGCCGCTTATCAACCAGTTGCTCGCGTCGACCGGCGTCGAGGCCGAGGACGTTGACGACCTGCTGTGGGGCTGTGCCCAGCAGCGCGGGGAACAGGGCAACAACATGGCTCGCGTCATCGCGCTGTTGTCGGACCTCGGCGAGAGCGTCCCCGCATCGACCATCAACCGCTGGTGTGCGTCTTCCGCCGAAGCGCTGATGCGGGCCGCCGACGCCATCGCGGCCGGCCAGCGCGACGTGCTCATCGCCGGCGGCGTCGAGTCGATGTCCCGCGTGCAGATGGACGAGAACACCCACAACGTCCATCCGCGACTGGCCGAGCACTACAATATCGGCGAGCTTCAGATGGGAATGACCGCCGAGAAGGTCGCCAGCGAGATGGAGGTCGCCCGACAGGAACAGGACGAGTACGCGCTCCGGAGCCACCAGCGCGCCGCCGACGCGACGGAGTCCGGTCGCTTCGACGACGAAATCGTCCCAATCGATACCGAGGACGGCCAGCTCGAAGCAGACGAGGGTATCCGCCCGGACACCACGCTCGAAAAGCTGTCCCAGCTACCGACAGTGTTCAAGTCGGACGGGTCAGTCACACCCGGCAACGCCTCGCAGGTTTCCGACGGCGCGGCGGGGCTGATGGTCACGTCGCGCGAGTTCGCAGAAGACCGCGGGCTCGACATCCTGGCGGAGATCGGTTCCCACGAAGTCGCCGGCGTCGACCCGACCGTGATGGGTATCGGCCCGGTCCCCGCTGTCCGGAAACTCACCGAGCGCACCGACCGTGAGACGGACGACTACGACCTGGTGGAACTCAACGAGGCCTTCGCCTCCCAGTGCCTGTACTGCCAGCGCGAACTCGGCTTCGACGACGACATCTACAACGTCAACGGCGGCGCAATCGCCATCGGCCACCCGCTCGGGGCCTCCGGCGCGCGCCTTCCGGTGACGCTCGTCCACGAGATGAACCGCCGCGACGCGGAGCTCGGCCTGGCGACGGAGTGTGTCGGCTTCGGCCAGGGTGCGGCAATCGAGTTCCGACTGCCCTGACTGGGTGCTATCGGCGCAGTTTCGGGATTTTACCGCAGTACGTCGTTTTCGAGTGCGTTATTTGC
Source organism: Haloarcula hispanica ATCC 33960 (assembly GCF_000223905.1). NCBI lineage: Archaea > Methanobacteriati > Methanobacteriota > Halobacteria > Halobacteriales > Haloarculaceae > Haloarcula > Haloarcula hispanica. The sequence continues at coordinate 87,920 of NC_015948.1, read as the reverse complement.
GAACGTCGAGGCGCTCGCGCGAGCGAGAGTCGAGAGAAGACAGTCGCTAATCGGCAGCCACGTCGCCGGCTGTCGCCGCCTCGGCGGGACTCGTCAGTGAGTGGATGTAGTCGTCGAGGTCGAGCGCGAAGGTGGCGTCGGTCGGGAGATCGACCCACGAGAATTCGAACTCCGCGCCGCGCTCCTCGCCCGTGCCGGTGACAGTGTGCACCCAGTGATCACGGGACTCGTGGACGGGAAGGTGGTAGAACGACCGCACGTACCGCTTCGGGGGTGATTCACGACGCGTCCAGACGTCGGTGGCGATGTGTTGCAGGCGCTCGAAGGAGGCGAGACCGCTCTCCTCGACGGCTTCCCGTTGTACGGCGACCCGCGGTTTTTCGCCCGGTTCGACGGTTCCCTTCGGTATCTGTAGCCCGTCGTGGCCCGGTCCGTCGAACACCAGGAGTTCCGATCCGTTTCTGGTGATGTAGGCGCAGGCCTTCTTCACGTACGTCGCCCGCTGTGGTTGCATACTATCCGGTAGCGACAGCAGACATATAGTACTACCCACATATCTGCCTAAAATCATATTAGGACACCGGATGGCTGAGAAGAGGAGTGAGCGGGCGCAGTACGCCGGTAGCGGCGCACCACAGTACACTGACGCCGTCATTCTCGGTAGCGGATACGCACTGTGATGGTGGCAGTTCCGGGTAGTGAGCATTAATTTTAATCTAGATTGCGAGGATTAAAGTTGTGTCAACCATGAGGACTGTGTATGGACGGTCACATCACACCTGAGGAGTGGGAGCGAATCGAAGCGTTCGCACAGAAACCGAGCTACCTGCGTCGCCCGGAGCATCTACTCCCCGAAGAAGCCACGGAGGACGAAGAGAGCGTGGACGGAGCGGTCGCGGGCGACTGACAGGAAGCCGTGTTCTGTAGAACCGACCACACCTGACCCGTTGTTGTTCGTTCTCGGAGACTTATCAGACTCGGTTCCCTGGAGGTAGCCATGAGTCTCCAATCGATCTTCAACGACATCCCGTTTGTCAAGCAGTTAGGGATGGAAATAACTGCCGTCGAGGACGGCTATGCGGCAGGCGAACTCCCGTTGGAGGACGGTCACTCCTCGAACCCCGAATCGATAATCGCACACGGCGGCGTCACGTACTCGCTCGTCGATACCGTCGGCGGGGCGGCCGTCGTCTCGCAATCCGGCACCGTCTCGCCGACGGTCGACATGCGGATCGATTACCTCGCGCCCGCAACCGCCGATTTACGGACGGAGGCAGAAGTTATCCGGAGCGGCGGGAGCGTCTCCGTCGTCGACGCAGAAGTGTACGACACCGATGGCCATCACATCGCGAGCGCTCGCGGCACGTACAAGACGGACGGCGACCGCGGCGAGTCGCCGTGGACAGAAGGCGTCGACGAGTCAGACGTTACACGGCTTACCGACGACTAGTCGCCACTGACCATTTTCATCCCGTCGCGGACGGACTCCCGACGGCCCAGCAGCGTCACCATGTCGCCCTCTTCGAGGACGTAGTCGGCCGTGGGTACTTCGGCATTCTCGTGGAGCTCGCCGCTGACGAGCGCGACCAGACAGGCGTCGGGCAGCATCGGCCCGACCTCACTGATCGGCTTGCCGATGAGGTCCGGGTTCTTGACTTCGACTTCCTGGACATCCCCGCTGCGACCGATGTCGGTCATCCAGTGGGCGATGGCCGGGCGCTCGATCTGGTTGTCGATGGCCCAGGCCGTCGCCATCGCCGAGGAGATGGTCCGAACGCCGAGGTCCTCGAAGGCCTCGACGTTGTCCGGGTTGTTCGCGCGGGCGATGACCCGGTCGACGCCGAACTTCGAACTCGCAAGCTGTGACACCAGCAGGTTCGCGTCGTCGTCGCCGGTCGCCGCGACGACGGTCTTGGCGTTGTCCGCACCGGCCGACCGCAACATATCGGTGTCGGTTCCATCGCCGATCTCGACGGCGTACCCCTCGTTGCGGGCTCGTTCGACGCTCTCTTCTTCCTGCTCGATGATGACGACGTTCTCGCCCCGGTCTTCGAGGCGTGCGGCGAGCGCTCGGCCCACCTGTCCGCCGCCGACGATGATGACTCGCATTGGTATCACATCCAGTTTTTCCGCGATGAATCGCGCCAGTCCGCCCTCAAACAGGGCGGTCGCAAAGATGACAAGGAAGACGGTGCCCAGCAAGATATCCGCCTGCGTCCCCAGTAGTTCGGCCTGTGCCCCGGTGACTTCCTCGGCCGCGGCGTTCAGTTCAACGGCAAACAGCGTGGCGACAGATGCCGGAATAATACCGCGCGGGCCGACGAAGCTGACGAACAGTTTCTCGTTGGTCGTAAACCGGTCACCGACGGCCGAGACGAACACCAGCAACGGCCGGATGACCAGCGCGACGGCGAGAACGACGATAATGCCAGACAGTCCGACGTCGATGAGCGACGCGAGCTCCAACTGGGCCGCCAGCGCGATGAACACGAACGACAGCACCAGCAGCGTGATGTCGCCTTTGAACTCCTCGATGTCTTCCTCGTAGGGGTGGTCGACGTTCCCGAGCGCCATCCCCGCCGTCGCGGCGGCGGCGACGCCGGCCTCGGTCGCTATCGTGTTCGCACCCGCGTAGGCGATGAGCGCCCCGGCGAGCACGAGCAGTCGGGAGTTCCGCGGCGCGTCACCGGGCGAGAGGTCGACGTACTGGAGGAGGTAGTACACTACGCCAGCGACGAGGAGACCAACGAGTAGCCCCGTCCCCAATCGAAGCGCGAACGCCCGCAACAGCCCCTCGCTCGACGCCGCCGGATTGACCGTCTCGAAGATGACGACGGCGATGATCGCCGCGGTCACGTCGTTGACGATCCCCTCCGTCTCCAGCGCGGCCGCGACGCGGTCCCGAACCGGAACGACGTTGAGGATCGGCGTGATGACCGTCGGCCCGGTTGCGACCAGCAGCGCACCGATCAGGAACGCGAGATTCCAGGAGACGGCCGCGGAGTTGAACGCGAACTTGACGGCGATAGCGGTACCCACCAGTGCGATAGCCGCACCGACGGTAACGAGTCTGAACGTCGCAGCCGGGGCTTCACGCAGACGGTCGAACCGGAGGTGGTAGGCCCCCTCGAAGACGATGATTGCGACCGCTAAGCCGACGATGGCGGACAGCGCCCCGCCGAAGGTGCCGTCACCGATGATGCCCAGTCCGGGCTGGCCGATGATGACACCGACCAGTAAATAGAAGATGATACTGGGCACCCGCAGGCGCGCGGCGAGGACCTGTGCAAGGACGCCAAGTCCGATGATGCCGGCGACAAGCGGAATCAGTAGCCCCGAACTACCAGCCACAGTTGGCCTCCATCTGTCCAGCCTAACGTATCGGCCTCGTATAAACGCACTCACTCAACGGCACACGAAGGCTCTATCGGGAGCCCAGTCCACGGCCGATGTGACGCTGGCTATTCTTCGCGGTTGTCGAGGGCCACGAGCACGCCCCGGACGTTCAAGCGCATCTCGGCGCGGCCCTTGCGCTCGCCCCAGGTATCGGTGTCGGCCCGTTTGACGAAGTAGTCGATGACCGCCTCGTCGTCGCCGAGTTCCTCGCGCTTGCGCTCGACTTCGGCAACCCACTCGGGCAGGATCTCGGCGTAGGTCTCCAGTTTGTCGCCGGTTTCGGCCGGGCCGTAGTGGCCGAACATGAGGATGTCCGGGTCGAGGTCCTGTAACATCGCCACGTCGTCGAGGGCCCCCTCCAGCGTGAAGTTGACCGGCGGCGTCGTGACGTGCATCTCGTCGGTCGCCGGCGTGTAGATACCGGCGGCGTCGGCGGTGAACACACCGTCGACGACGGGGTCGTAGAAGACGACCTGGTGTGGGGCATGGCCCGGCGCGTGCATGACGTCCAGCGAGTGATCGCCCAGGTCGATCACGTCGCCGTCGGTTAGCGTCTCGATTCGGTCCTCGGGGACCGGAATCGGCTTGCCGTAGTACTCGATCTGGTCGCCGACGGCGTGTTTGGTCCCCTCCCAGAGCCGCTGGGGGTCGGCGAGGTGTCGCTTCCCGGACTCGTGGACGTACACCGTCGCGTTCGGACAGTCCTCGACGAGGTAGCCGGCCCCGCCGGCGTGGTCCAGATGGACGTGCGTCGCCGCGATGACCTCCAGGTCCTCGGGCGCGATACCGACTGACTCCATCGCTGAAAGGATGTTCTCGTGGCGCGCGCCGATGCCGGTGTCGACCAGCGCCGGCCGCTCGGCGTCGATGATGTAAACGGAGCCGTACTCGGCTACGTCGTACATCCCGGTGTCGACGTAGTGGACGTCTGTGCAGTCCCCGACCGTCACCTCGTAAACGTCACCGATTCCCATACACTTCCTCGTGACCGGCGGGGGCAAAACCGTTGTGCTGTGGCCGTCCTGACAACCGATGGTCAGGAAGGGCAAAGCCATTTACCCGGAATCAGAAACACCACTGTATGTACGACGCCGTACTCGTTCCGACCGACGGCTCCGAGGGGTCCGTAACTGCGGCCGAACACGCTATCGACCTCGCACAGCGCCACGATGCGAGTCTGCACGCGCTGCACGTCCTCGAAACCGAACAGGTAGTCGAACAGATTCCCGATTTCGAGGACAGCAGCATCTTCGACCGCCTCGCTGACGCCGGCCAGCAGGCCGTCGACGACCTGCGCGCGCAGGCCGAAGACGCCGGCATCGACACCGTGACCACAGCGGTCGAACAGGGCGTCCCCCACGAGGAAGTCGTAGACTACGTCGAGCGCAACGACATCGACGTCGTCGTGATGGCGACGGAGGGGCGGACCGGGCCGTCCAAGGAACTCATCGGCAGCGTCACCGAGTCGGTCGTTCGGGCCTCGCCGGTGCCGGTACTGGCGGTCAAGGTCGGCGGCGAAACGTAACGGAGGAGACGCACAAGTCGACAGTCGGGGGCAGCCCCACCGCGGGACCGACACGCCTAATTTCTGCCGCCGAGAACCGTCGTCCATGTTATCGAGACAGTTCGTCCGGGAGCACCCCGAGACGGTCCGTGACGCTATCGAGCGGAAGGGCGTCACGGACGTAGACCTCGACGAAATCCTCGAAATCGACGAGGAGTGGCGGGAACTGAAGGCCGAAGGCGACGGCCTCCGGCAAGAACGCAACGAAGTGTCGAGCAAGATTGGCCAGCTGAAACAGGACGGCAAAGACGAGGAGGCACAGGAGGCCATCGACCGCTCGCAGGAACTCAAAGACGAACTGCAGGAGGTCGAGGAGCGCGCCGACGAACTGGAGTCCCGGTTGGAAAAAGCCCTGCTGGAACTGCCGAACGTCCCCCACGAGTCGGTCCCGACCGGGGAGGGCGAGGCCGATAACGTCGAGCGCTACCGCGAGGGGTTCGACGACCTCCGGGACCTGCCCGACGAAGTAATTCCTCACTACGACCTCGGCGAGGACCTCGACCTGCTCGACTTCGAGCGCGGCGCGAAGGTGTCCGGCGGCGGCTACCAGTTCGTCAAGGGCGAGGGGGCACGTCTGGAACACGCCCTCATCCAGTTCATGCTGGACGTCCACCGCGAACAGGAGTACGTCGACGTGCTTCCGCCGATTCCCGTCAACTCCGATTCGATGGAAGGGACCGGCCAGCTTCCGAAGTTCGACGAGGACGCCTACCGCGTCGGCGCGCGCCAGGACGACGACTACGACAGCGACGACCTGTGGCTCCTGCCGACGGCGGAGGTGCCGGTCACCAACATGTACCGCGACGAGATCCTGCTGGACGACGACCTGCCGGTCAAACACCAGGCGTTCTCGCCGAACTTCCGCCGTGAGGCCGGCGAGCACGGGACGGAAACGCGGGGCTACGTCCGCGTCCACCAGTTCCACAAGGTCGAACTCGTCAACTTCGTCCGGCCGGAGAACAGCTACGACCGACTGGAGAGCCTACTGGACGAGGCCGCCGAGGTACTGGACCGTCTCGAACTTCCCTACCGCGTGCTTGACATGTGCACCGGCGACATGGGCTTTACACAGGCCAAGAAGTACGACATCGAGGTGTGGGCCCCCGGCGACGACATGGCGGACGGCCCCGACCGCGGCGGCCGCTGGCTCGAAGTCTCCTCGGTGTCGAACTTCGAGGACTTCCAGGCGCGCCGCGCCGGCCTTCGCTACCGTCCCGAACGGCACGAATCCGCCGACTACCTCCACACGCTGAATGGCTCTGGTCTGGCAGTCCCGCGTGTCCTCGTCGCCATCATGGAGTACTACCAGAACGACGACGGCACCATTACCGTTCCCGAACCCCTCCGCCCGTACATGGGCGGCCAGGAAGTTATCGAGGGCTCCGAGAAAATCGGCGAGAGCGCCGTCGGAGCCGGCGAGAAAGAGTAGGCCGCCGCGGTCCGTTGCGCTCGGCCGGTGTCCCGCTTTCCCGTATGCGGTGCGTTACACGACACCATATTTCAATGCACTATTACATTCGTTCGTCAGCACCGCCGAAGTATGCCGGACGACGCTTTCGGGCAGATGGTACTGGACTTCCACCGCGACGACCTCACCGAGCGGCCCCGCTATCGCCGCGACGACGGCGATTTGACCGAGGCGCATCTTGCGGGCTACTTCGAGCCGCCGTCCGAGTGGCATCCCATCGAACAGCGTCTGCTCTCGGACGTTACTGGACGGGTCCTCGACGCCGGCTGTGGCGTCGGCCGGCACGCGCTCGCGCTGCAGGAGCGCGGCCACAGCGTGCTGGCGGTCGACCGGAGTCCGGGGGCTGTCGCGGTCGCCAGCGAGCGCGGCGTCACGGATGCAGTGGTCGGCGACCTTCGACAGCCACCCGGTGACGGGTTTGAGACGGTCGTTGCCCTGGGCAAACAACTCGGCCTCGGCAGTTCGCTGGCCGACCTCCGGAGGACGCTCACAGAACTGGCGGCGGTGACACGGCCCGGTGGCCGTCTCGTCGCCGACGTGGACACGCTCGACCGGGCAGACCCGGAGACTGGCGCAGCCCACCTCGCCCAGCCCGGTGTCGCCTACCGCACCTTCCGCGTCGAGTACGACAGGCTGGCCGGCCCGTGGACCGACCTGCTGCTGGTCACGCCGTCGCAGTTCCGCGCCGCGGTTCGGGAGACACCGTGGTCCGTGGACACGTTCGTCGGGACCGAAACCGACGGGTCGGCTTACGGCGTCCGGCTGTCGCTGCCGGGACAGTGACACAGCAAATCCGAAAGCAGTCAAGCCTCAGCGCGTGTACGTCTCGATGCGCTCGATATCGTCCCCGGCGAACGTGAACACGTCGACGAAACCGACGATGCACTCGCCGTCGGTATCGAGCAGGCGGCCGCGGGCGACGACTTCCGCCGTCGCCGTGTCGTCGCCGTCGGCCGGCTCCGCTACGCTGTCCGGGCGACAGTAGAGGCCGTCCAGCGGATGCGTGGTGTCTGTCTGGGGCCGCTCTTCACGCATGAACTGTACGAACCGGTCCCGGCCTTCGATAGTCTGATCGGGGCGGTCGTGGACGAACGACGGGGCGAGCAGCGAGGCCAACTGGTCGTAGTCGTCGCCGTCGATGGCGTCGTAGTAGGCCCGTGTACGCTGACGGAGATCGGGTCGCGTCACGGGCCTGATTCGGGTTCCTCAGGGGTGTCTCTATCGCTCTCCGTGTCAGATGGCTCGCCGTCTGTTTCCGGTCCCGAACCGTCGTCCGGCTCGGGGTCGACCGCTGCTCCCGTGTCGTCGTCGGCCATCGGGTCGGCCAGGTCCAGTTCGACTGCGTCGTCGGTCTCTGTCTCGGAGGCAGCGACGTCCGGCGACGGGCCGGCAGTCGACTGCTCGCCGTCCGGTGGGTCCTGTGTCGAGGCGTCGTCGTCCGGTGGGTCCTGTGTCGAGGCGTCGTCGTCCGGTGGGTCCTGTGTCGAGGCGTCGTCGTCCGGTGCCGAGGATTCGTCGGCCGCGCTGCCGACCGTGTCGGGCGGCTCTTCGACCATTGCGGTTGGAGTCTCTTCCAGCGGGTCCGTCGGCTCGGTCTCGGCTTCGCTGGCGGCCAGTTCGGCCTGTATCTCCTCGATATCAGCGTCATCGACGTCCGATATATCACCCTCTCCGTCGGGTACCGACACTGACTCCGGCGGCGCGTCGTCGGCCGACGTTGCCGCAGATTCCGACGCTGACGGTTGGTCTACGGGTGCAGTCGGTTCGTCGGTCGAAGGCGGCGGATTCGTCGACTGGTCAGCTGTCCCCGCTGGTGTCGTCTCCTCAGCTGGTTCTGCCGCCGGTCCGTCGGCTGCGTCTCGCATTTCGTCGGCCGCATCGGCGGCTTCAGATGACGGCGTCGACTCCAGCGACTCGGTAGCCGACGATGCTGTCTCCGACAGTTCGCTGTCTGTCCGTTCGACTTCCGCGTCGATATCCACGTCGAGCGAGGTGTCCACAGCGGTCTCGTCCTGTGTGAGGAACGCCGGCCGGTCGTCGTCCTCCTCCTTTTCCAGCGTCTCCAGAGCTGGTGGCCACGGATCGTCGGGGTCGGGCGGTTCCTCGTAGCCACGGGCGGTTTCGAGCGGGCGCTCCGCGTCGTCCCGGAGTTGCTGGCCCTCGGCTCCGTTCCCGCTAGAGTAGGCGCGGGCGGCCTGGGTGAGCCAGTCGCTGGCCTGCCACAGCGAGTTCGCCTTTGTCTTTGCGTCCTCGTAGATCGGTTTCAGGGATTCGTCGTCGACGAACCGGACCGCGGTGTCGAAGTGGTCTTCGGCGTCTGCGAACTCGTCGCGTGCCTGCTGGAAGTCGCCCTGTGCGACCATCCACTCCGACTCGCGGAAGGCCTCCATCGCCGAGGTGAACGCGCGCCGGCCCTCCGTGTAGTGGGCGTGGCCGACGCGGTAGCGGGCGAACGCGGTGTCGTCGCCGCCGGTGTCGGCGATAGCGTCCTTGATCTCCCCGACACGGGGGAGTTCCTGAAGGTCGTCGGTACTCCAGGCGTACTGCACGTCGCCGTCGTGGTCGATGACGACGACAGCGCGCTCGATGAGCTGCTGGCCGATGTCGTCCACGAAGTCGAGCCCGTACTCGCGGGCGACATCGTGGTCGGTGTCGGACAGCAGCGGGATGTTCAGGTCGTAGCGGTCGGCAAAGGCCCGGTGGCTGTACACCGAATCCGGGCCGATACCGAGGATAGTTACGTCCTTCTGCATCGTAAAGAGGTCGAGTTCGTCCAGATCACAGGACGTCTCGTCACAGGCTGGATTGAAATCCGCCGGATAGAACGCGAGGATGACCACATCCTCGCCGAGATAGTCGGCTAGTCCGACTCGCTGGCAGTCGTCATCGACGAGCGCCGGTAGTTCGAACAGTGGTGCCGTCGTCCCCTCTGAAAGCACACGTTGTACAACCAAGCCCGGCTATAACAGTGTTTGCACAGTGTCACCGAACGAGTCGCTTTTATTCGCCAGCGTAGTAGCGCTCGTGTGGAACTGCACGTCCGGTACGAGGGTGACGACGACCCCGACAAATGTAGCGCGCGGAAGCTGGCCCGGATGGACGAGGCCGAACTCCACCGCGCGACGCGGTCGACGCCGCCCGGCATCGTGCTCAACCCCTTCGCCGAGCAGGCGCTGTCCCCGGCGGACCGGCCGACCGCCGGCGACGGCGCTCGCCACAGCCGCCTGGTCGCGCTCGACTGCTCCTGGGAAACCGCCGAACGGGAGGCGTTCGACCTCGAAGGGGTGCACCGCTCGCTCCCGTTTCTCGTCGCCGGCAATCCGGTCAACTACGGGACCGCGTTCCAGCTAAATACCGTCGAAGCGTTCGCCGGTGCGCTCGCCATTCTCGGGGAGCGCGACCACGCCGAGCGAATCCTCTCGACGTTCTCCTGGGGCCACACCTTCCTTGAACTGAACGAGGAACCGCTAGAGCGGTACGCGAACTGCGAGGATTCGAGCGACGTCATCGACGTACAGGACGACTACCTCGCCGAGGAGTAGTCATTTGGGCGTTGCTGGCTTATCGAGGAGCGGCGCATCACAGTGTGGACAGGCCCGTCGTGCGTGTGCCTCCAGTACATCTTCGATGCGTTCTCCGCAGGCTTGGCACCGCATGACAATAGTTAGCCTCCAGACAACAATGTAGCTTCGGCTTCATTTCTAAGGGCGTTTACCAGAACCCGGTTCCGATGCCGACCGGCGCGTCGGGTGGCGCAAGCGGACTCGTCGGCAGCTCCGCGTCCGGGTCGGGGTCGTTGTAGCCGCCGGGCGCGACGTCGTTCGGCCCGTCAGGATAGCACAGCGACGCCAGCGCCTGGATGTGGTCGCGACCGACGCCGAGTTCGAACTGCCCGCCGCCGTACAGGTCGATGCCGTGTTGCTCACAGTAGTCGATGGTCGCAAGCACCGACTCGACGGTCCCGCAACGGGACGGTTTCATGTTGAGCCACGCCGGTTCGAGCGGCAGCGCCTCGATGCTCTCGACGCCGGTGATAGGCACGTCCCAGGTGACGCGCGCTTCTTCGCCGTCGAAAACCGGCCGAGTTGCGTCGGTCAGGTCTGGGTCCTCAACCAGCGCGTCGGGGAGGCCGGCGACGACGCGGCGGTAGAACTCGGGGTCAGCCTCTACGTCGACGTCCGTCCCCTCGTACAGCCCTTTCAGGTCCAACACGCGAACATCGTAGTCCGTCAGTGCGTCGACGAGGGCATCGCTCCAGGACGGCGTGGGGTCTAGTTTGAACGAAAGGTCGCCGTAACGCTCACACAGCATCGCCAGTCTGTCAGCCGTCGGCGGCGTGTCGTCGTCGGCGTTCGAGAGCCGCGTCGAGACGACGAAGTTCACCGGGTCGTACTGCCGGTCGAGCACCGTCCCGAGATCCGTGTCGGCCTGTTTCAGCGCCAGGTCTAGCGCCGCGCTCTCGAACCCCCAGCGCCGGTAGTGGCGAAAGCGCTCCTGGTCGGGAGGGGCGGGCCACAGGTCGGCCGCTTCCAGCGCCGCGGAAAACGAATCAACGGTGTACTCGCCGGCCAGCGGGGAGTCCTCGCCCGGCAACGCATCGCTGTCCTGTAGCGCGTCGTGGGCTTCGGCTGTGTACGTCACGTCCTCGCCGCTGCCGGTCTCACCCGCACCGGAGAGGTGGACAACAGTGGTGACCCGGTCGAATCCGCTGGAGGTCGCCCGCTCTCGGCGCTCGAACGCACAGCTCTCGACGGTGACCGGCAGGTCTGCGACCTGATTGTACATACTCCGGCTTCGCCGCTCGGGCATCTAAAGCCAGCGACGTCCGGAGTCCGATTCCCGTGCTCGAACGGTCACCGCTCCCCGTACCGAAACTCAAAGCTTAAACGCGCGCACCGGAAAGAGGCGCGCATGGCTAGCTTCGAGACTGCGTCCGACCGACTCCTCAACAAGCAGATCTGCATGCGGTGTAACGCTCGGAACCCACAGCGCGCACAGCAGTGCCGGAAGTGCGGCTACGGCAACCTGCGTCCGAAGGCGAAAGAGACCCGCAGCGCCTGATTTTCGGGTCAGTTGCCGCCGGCATCCGGTGGCGGTTCGTCGCCAATCAACTACTTCTCAGTGGGTTCTCTGTCCGCTGATTGCCGGTCGAGCGTCGCCATGCGAACCGACGCGTGTGAGACGATGAGTTCCAGCAGCTTTTGATCTTCTTCCCCGACAGTCGTCTCGTCCGTCGTGACTGAGAGAACGACCGTCGCCGTGCCCTCGTCGTCCAAAACCACCGCCGACACGCAGTCGGTGACTGACTCGGGGATGTCGACGGAGAACGGCCGGTCGTGAACAGTGATCTCACCCTGTTGCTGTGTCCGGACTTCCTGTGCGAGCGAGCCGACAACGTCGACCGGCACGGTTCGAATCGTGTTCGCGAGCACCACTGCATCGCCGTCCTTGAGCCGGATGACGGCCGTCTCCTCCATGCCGGTCATCGTGCCGAAGGCCTCGACGACGAAGGCGGCGACGCCGTCGACGCTGGGGGCGCTGGCGATGGCGCGTCCGTAGTTGTTCACGTCGGCCGCCTTCCCGGCGAAGGCCTCGATACGGTCGCGCTCGGCCGCCAGTTCGCGGAGCCGACTGCGGCTCCGGGCGTCGTACAGCCCGACCAGAACGCCCGCCAGCGCGCCGACGGTGACGAGGTCCACCGTCAGGTACGACGCTCGGGCGAGTGACCCGGAGGTCACGCGCTGGCTGAACAACAGGAGCGCCGCGATGGCGGCAAACGCCACGGTCCCGCCGGCGGCCCACGCGGCCACCCGGGACGTGGCCCCCTCGAACGTCGTGTCACGGACGAGCCAGACGCCCGCGTACACTATCGCCAGTCCCATCGCCACAAAGGGGAGCGCATCGACTGCAATTGCCACCGGAATCCGGGTTTGCTGGAACGCATGGAGGGCCTGCATAGCGGCCAGCACGACGCCGGAGAGCGCCAGGGCCGTCCCCGTCAGAAGTCGCTGGTTCATGGAGTCGAATATCGGCCCTATCACTAGAGCGTTGCGCCGGTTTCGAGCGGTCACTCGTCGGGATACTTCGGCTCGCGGCGTTGCGCCCGGTCGAGGGCGCGTTCGACGACCTCGCGGACGTCGCCGTGGAAGACGCCGCCGTGACCCGAGTACATGTGTTCGACGCCTGCCGGCATTCGGTCGAGAATGCGCTCGATGCTCTCGATGAGGCGCTCGCGGGACTGGCTGGGGCGGTCGGTGCGGCCGAAGGAGCCGCCCTCGAACGCGCCGTCGTCGTGGACGACCACGTCGCCGGAGAACAGGGACGACTCGGAGACGAGCGAGACGTGGTCGTCGGCGTGGCCCGGCGTGTACACGACCTCACAGTCCTCGTCACCGACCGTGAGCGTGTCGCCGTCAGCGAGTTCGTGGTCCCGGCGCGGGTGGGAGCTGTAGGCGTACAACGGCGCGTCGAAGGCGTCGAGGACGGCGTCGAGCTGCTGGACGTGGTCGCCGTGCTGGTGGGTCAACACGACGGCGTCGAGCGCATCGACGTGCTCGCGGACGACATCGACGACGCCGCGCATCGCGCCGGCATCGACCAGCGTCGTCTGCTCGCCGGTCGCGAGATAGGCGTTGCAGGTGAACGTCTCGGCCTCGGCGGTGACGTTGTGAACGTCCATACACCAAGCCTGTGGCGCGGCCCGCTTGAGTGTACTGTCCGCCGGCAACCCGACCGGAATAGGGTATTTCGACTCACAGTGCCGAGAAAATATCGGTTATCAAACACGATAGTGTCGCCGAGTGATTTTTTACTAAGAACGTCATAGTTGTACACGTACCATGGGGTTCGGGAGCTACGACGAATCGGAACAAGACAATCAGGAGTACGACACAGACTTCGAGGACGAGGACGGCCTCGATGCTGAAGAAAACGCCCACGAGGGCGACATCGAGTACGAGTTCACCGCGTCGAACGACGAACTACTCGATAGACTGGAAGACATCAAAGACAACCAGAACACGTGAAATCAGGGGCACGGGCCCTCGGCGTGGCGGAGTCGTATCGGGCTGAAACCAGTCAGTTCGCTGGTGCCGTCGTTCGCGCCAGTCGAGTGGCTGACGGCTTTGTTTTCAGTACTGCCACAGTCGGTGGGAGCGACGCGACTGAGACGGTGTGTGCGATGGTCGACAGACTGGACCGCGAGGACGTCCGCTACTTGCTGGTGGCGGGCATCGCGCCGGCGTGGTTCAACGTACTCGACCTCGAACAGATTCACGACCACACCGACCTGCCGGTCGTCTCGGTCACCTTCGAGTCCTCGCCGGGACTCGAAGGGGCCATCCGCGAGGCCTTCGACGACTCCGATGTCGTGCAGGACCGGCTGGCGACCTACCGTGCCCAGCCGGAGCGCCGACCGGTGTCGGTGAACGACGAGACGGTGTACGTCCGGAGCGTCGGCCTCGACGACAGCGCCGCCGCGGATGTCGTCCGCGCGTTCACGCCGGAGGGCGGCCGTCCTGAACCGCTCCGTGTCGCCCGACTGGCGGCGCGGGGACTGGTCGAAATGGAGTGACTCACACAGCGGGAGCGACCGACCGGATGCGGTATCGTATTGCCCATCGGTACAATGGACGGCCCGAATTCACGTCCTTCAGATACCCCAACGACTCATTAGCTATTACTAAGTTAGAGATGGAGGTTTGAACGACATAGGCGGTAGCAATATCCTATCGTAGGTTGTATTTAGCAATAGCTAAACATAGTCTGATTGTCCGGCACTGTGTTTGTAGAGATACAATGGCAGAAAGCAGAACGCAGACGAGGAATGCTGTAGAGCCCGCAGAAACGAACGAGCAAACGAACATCAACAGTAGCGTGACCCGGTACGAAGGCGACCAGCCGACAGAACACAGCGTCTACGGCACGCGCCAGCAGGACAGCCAACTCGTGTTCTTCGACGGCCAGTTCCCCGACGCGGAAACGGCTCGCAGCGGCGACGTTCAGGAACAGACGCTCGCCGTGCTCGACCAAATTCGTGCCATGGCTGCCGAATCCGGTCTCGAACCGCGTGACCTGCTGCGGACGACGGTGTACCTCACGGAGATGGACCACCTACCAGCGGTCAAGCAAGCGTACGCGGCGTTTTTCGACGGGCAGCGACCGTCACGGACTGTCGTCGGCGTGGCACACCTGCCGAACGACGCGGCGGTGCAGATCGAAGCGACGGGTGTAAAGCGGTAATCGCTGCCAGATCTGGACAGTTGTTTTCGCTGAAGCTAGCGGAACCGGATTCCGACCGGAAGCCCGACGGCGGACCGCTGCGTTTGAGAGCCCCCGGCGCAAACGACGGGACATGGAGCAGATGGACGGCCTCAACGTCGTCGACTGTGAGCGCTGTGACGACCTCTGCCGCTCGCGCTCGCGAATCGTCAACGGCGTCGGCCCCGCGGACGCGGACCTGCTGTTCGTCGGGGAGGCCCCCGGCGCGAACGAGGACGAACAGGGCGAGCCGTTCGTCGGGCGGAGCGGCGACGTGCTCGACGAGGCGTTGCGCGAGGCCGGCCTCGACCGCGGCGACGTGCGCATCACCAACTGTGTGCGCTGTCGCCCGCCGGACAACCGCGACCCGCGAACGGGTGAACTCGCGAACTGCCGCGACTATCTGGAGACGGAGATCGACCGCGTCGACCCCGAGGTCGTCGTCACGCTCGGGAAAGTGCCGGCTGAGCACCTGCTGGAGCGTGACGTCGCCGTCACCGGCGAAGCGGGCGACGTGTTCGACGTGGCTATCGCCGGCCAGCCACGCCGCGTGCTCGTCTCCGTCCACCCGGCGGCGACGCTGTACGACCCCAGCCAGAAGGAGACGTTTGAGGCCGCGATAACGACTGCCGCGGAGTTCACCGACGCCCAGAGCGGACAGTCGCGGCTCGGCGAGTTTTAAAATAGTCGGGTAGTGCGGCCCGGAACCGCTACTTCGCTGCGATGTCCATCGCCTCTGCCTTCGTGTCGACCAGCGAAATGTCGACACCAGGAATCTCGCCGACCCGGCTCTTGAGCGCCATCTTCTTGATTCCCTCGGAGACGATGACCCAGTCCGTGATACCGAACTCCTTGCCCGCCTCGGCGGCCTCCTGTGCTCGCGTGAATACGTCGTCGTTCAGTGACGCCTCCATCTGGAGGTTCGAGATATGCGTATCGACCGCCGGCTGTGAGGCGAGTTCCTCGAACCGTTCATTGACTTTCGCGAATGTCTCGTCTGTCATCTCCATCTCTTCGGGAAACTCAGCGATGAGAACGTTACCGTCGACGTACAGAACGTCTGTAGGATCAACCATCAACGGCCGTATGCGGTAGGTCAATAAAACTGGGCCGGCCTATTTTCATAGTTGATATCCTTATCAGGTCCGGGTGTCCGACTGTAAGCGACACCTCCCGCCGGACAGTGGTCGTGCCGAAGGTTTGTTCGAACAGGAAGTCACTTAGCCCCTGTTCGCCTACGATCCCGTATGAGTGTCAGACAGACGACCGCGGACGTGGTCGTCGTCGATTACGGACTGGGGAACCTCCGGAGCGTCACGCGCGGGCTCGAACGCGCCGGCGCAGAGGTCTCCCTTTCGGAGGACCCTGCGGAGTTCGACGCGGCCGACGGCATCGTCCTGCCCGGCGTCGGGGCGTTCTCCGAAGGAATGGACAACGCCGGGCCGTTCCGCGAGGCGCTGGTCGAACAGGCCGAGGCCGGCAAGCCCCTGTTCGGGATCTGCCTCGGGATGCAGATGCTCCTGACGACGAGCGAAGAGGCCGACCACGAAGGCCAGGGCGACGCCGAAGGGCTCGACCTCATTCCCGGGAAGAACGTCCGGTTCAGCCGCGACCAAACCGTGCCACACATGGGCTGGAACGAACTCGACGTGACGCGGGACCATCCGCTCGTCGAGGGCGTCGACGGCGAGCACGCCTACTTCGTCCACTCCTACTACGCCGTCCCCGACGACGAGAACGCGACGGTGGCGACGACGGACTACGGGGCCGACTTCGCCTCCATCGTCGCCAACGACGCCGGCAACGTCTTCGGCACGCAGTTCCACCCGGAGAAATCGGGCGAGACGGGGCTGCGCATCCTCCGGAACTTCGTCGACTACTGCCTCGACCACTGAGTTCTGGACTCGGTATGTGTCCGTATGTCTACAAGTAATTCTGTCGTTCTGCTCACTGGTGCAGCGTCGGGTATCGGAGCGGCGACGGCGCGGGCGTTCGTCGACGACGGCTGGACAGTGTATGCGACGGACGTTCGAGCGGAGTTCCCTGCGGACATCCGCGAGCGCTGTCGCTGTCTCGAACTCGACGTGACCGACGAAGCACAGATCGAAGCCGTCGTCGACCAGGTCATCGAGGAGACAGGCCGACTCGACTGTCTGGTGAACAACGCCGGTTACGGAGTCGCCGGGCCAGTCGAAGACATAGCCAGCGACGACGTTCGCGAGCAGTTCGACGTGCTGGTCCACGGCCCACACCGACTCGCACAGGCAGTGCTCCCCGAGATGCGCGAACACGGCGGGCGCATCATCACGGTATCCAGCGTGCTGGGTCACACCGCGTCGCCGGGCCTGGGCGCGTATTCGGCCGGCAAGGCCGCCGTCGAGTCGCTGACCGACGCGCTCCGGATAGAGATCGCCGGCGAGGACGATATCCACGTCTCGCTCGTCGAACCGGCGTGGGTAGACACCGGCTTCGCCGACAGCGCGCTGGGAAGCCTGAACGACGAAGATCGGACGCCGACCTACAACCGGACGTACGAGGCGCTGGAGGACGGCTGGGTCCTCACCGGTGGACCGCTGGCGACAACGCCAGAAGCCGTCGCGGCGACGGTACTCGCCGCAGCGACCGACGACCCGCCGAAGGCCCGCTACCCCGTCGGAAAGTTCGCCACGTTCGTCCGGTGGACCCACTGGCTCCCGGCGCGACTGCAGGACCCGATTCATCGCGGGTTCGGTCGAGCGAGTTCGTTTCTGGGGCGGTGGCTGCGGTGACGCGACTGGGTGATGGCGACAGAGTGCGGCTCTCGACCGGCCACGAAGTGACGCTCCCGCTGGTCACCGAGGCGACGGTCGCCGGCGCGGTGCTCCCGGCGCGATACGACGTTGCCGAGTCACTGCTACCCGACGGGCTTGCGCCGGTTCGGGCGACGGCCCGCCGGGCCGCGGTCGTGCTCCTCTGTGTCGAGTACCACCGCATCGGCGACGACGCGATGGCCCCCTACGACGAGTTCGCGGTGCTGATTAGCGCAACGGCGGACGGGCGGCGGCCGCCGTTGCTTCCACTGCTGACGCGCAATGTCGGCGGTTACGTCTGGTCGCTCCCGGTGACGACCGAGCCTGCTTGCGCCCTCGGCGACGAGATCTGGGGCTACCCGAAGACGGTCGCCGACATCACGCACCGCGACGACGCGACCCGCCGCGAGACGACGGTCGTCGAGGACGGGAACCGTGTCGCAACAGTCGGCATCGACTGGCCCCGGACATGGGAGCGTCGGGAAACGGTCGAGAGCTACGCGGTCCGGGAGGGCCAGCTTGAACGGACGCCAATCGAGTTCCAGGGGAAACTGGGGGCCGCGCCGCTGAGCAACCGCGTCGACGTGGACCTGGGCGACCACGAGCGAGCCGACACGCTCCGGTCACTCGACCTCGGCTCCCGGTCAGTGCTTCGGTTCTCGCTGGAAGGGCGGATTACGTACGGCGCTGGGCGGCCGGTGGAGCGGTAACGGGATAGTGCGGTAGCAGGAACGGAGCAGAGCGGTAGCAGTAGCAGAGCGGTGAGGAAGCCGTACCGCATAGCATACCGCGCGCCGACGGAGCGCGGTTTCACTTCTCGCGACCAGCGGGAGCGAGAAGGTCGTTTTTAGCGTAGATTTTTGCGAGGAGCCCTCCCGCAGCGGCGCTACGCGCCGCGAGGAAGGGCGACGAAGTAAAAAGGTACTATAGGAACTCCCGGACCTCAGAGTACCACATATCGTGCTCGTCGACGGCGTCGATAGCCTCGGCGACGCGGACGGCGATGGCGTGCCAGCAGAGCTGGTCGGGGTCGTCCGCATCGAGATTGTACTCGCTGTCGGCGCAGGTACAGCCGCCGTCCTCGACGATGTACTCGTCGTCGTGGCCCACGACGACGGTGAAATCGCGGTACTGCTTGACGCGGCTCTCGCCGACAGCCTCGATGGCCTGGTGGCCGCGGTCGCCGTGGACGTCGACGATAGCCGACACTGCGTCGGGGGTCAGCTCCCCGGCGGCTTCGAGGTCGGCCACCCACTCCTCGACTCCGGTCACATCCATGCTACGGAAAGGGGTGACAAAACGGCGTCGGCTTCAGCAGCCACGTCCCGGCTGGCTCGCAGCCGCAGCAGGGAGTTATCAGTGCTTGTACTGTGCCCGGAAGAATAAACACGGAATACGGGTTTCTTCCGGCATGAACCTCGACCTCCCGTGGCTGGCGCTGGGCTCGTTTGCCTCGGGATTCGGGTCGCTGTATCTGCTGGCCCAGCTCCGAGCGCACTGGGACAAGCCCGGCGCGCGGTGGTTCGTCGCGACCATCGTCACGCAGACGGGCTGGTGTTTCAGCTACGGCGCGGCGCTGCTGGTGTTCGACCCGACACTGCGCCTTGCCTTGGAGATGGTGTCCTGGCTGGGTATCATCTGGATCGGCTTCTGTTTCCTCTCCTTTGCGCTGGGATACACCGGTCGGACGAACGTCCTCGAAAGCGGCTGGTACCGGGCCGTAGCGGTGCTGCCGCTCGCCGGAACGGCGCTCGTCGTCACGAACCCGCTCCACACCGTGGTCTGGCAAGGGTTCCGGGTCGTGCCGACCGCCGGTAGCGCGGGAGCCGACTACGCCGTCTTGCCGGTGGGGCTGCTCACGATCATCGTCGCGATGCTGTTCGTCAGTTTCGGGACCCTGCTGGTGTTCGATACGGTCGTCAGCTACGGCCCGCTGTACCGGCGCGAGGCGCTCGCGGTCGGCCTGAGCCCGATACCGCCCGGCGCCGGGGTGTTGCTGTGGGCCGGCGGCGTCGGACTGGTTCCGGCGGTGAATCTGACGACGCTCCTGTTCCTGCCCCACATCGCCCTTGACCTGTACGCGTTCGTCCGGAGCGACATGTTCGAGTTCCACCCGGCGACCCGGCGGGCCGGCGAGCGGGCGGCCATCCACGACATCGCCACGCCGGTCGCCATCGTCGACGAACAGGGACGGGTCGTGAATCTCAACCCCGCCGCCGAGCGGATGCTGGGTGTGGATAAGCGCGAAGGCCTGACAGAGCCACTGAACAGCTTTCTAGCGGGTGACGACATCGCGACAGACGGCGGGAGTTCGCGGGCGTCCATCGAGGCCGGTGGTCGACACCGGGAGTTCAAGGTCCGGCAGACGGCGCTCCGGGACGAGGCGGGGACGCAACTGGGATACACAGTCGTCTTTCAGGACATCACAGACGAGATCCGCCGCGAGCGCCGCCTCGAAGTGCTCAACCGCTTTCTCAGACACAACGTCCGCAACGAGAGCGTCGTCATCCAGGCCCGGGCGGAGTTGCTGGCGGGAGAACTCGACGGCGAGCAGTCCGACCACGCGGCGACCATCGAGCGGTCGGTCAGTCGTTTAGTCGACTCCGGCCAGAAGGCTCGAACGCTCGCCGAAGCGGGTGCTGGCGACGCGGGCCTGGAATCCGTCGCACTTGCCGACCTCGCCACCGGAGTCGTCGAGTCTGCCCGCGAGGAATACGGTGGCTCGGTCACGGTTGAGATACCCGACGACCTCCGGCTGACGACCCAGCCCGCCCTGCTGGAAATCCTGCTTACCAATCTCGTCGAGAACGCTCTCCAGCACGTTCCGGACGCCGTCGTCACCGTCGGTGCGAAGGTCGATGGCGACGATGTCGTGCTGACCGTCAGCGACAACGGCCCTGGCGTTCCAGAACACGAACTCGGCGTGCTGGAGCGGGGCCGCGAAACGGACCTGAACCACGGCAGCGGCATCGGCCTCTGGCTCGTCCGCTGGACCGCGACGACGCTTGGGGGAGACCTCGACTTCGACACGAACGACGGAACGACAGTGACCGTTCGGCTGCCACAGGAGCGGACGGCCGCCGAAGCGGCGTGAGCGGAGAGCCTTCGAACGACTTAACGGCGCACGCACGGACCGGGGAGTATGCGCGTCAGTGAGGGCCGGGTGACGGTCACGGTGCCGGAACAGCCGGAGGCGGGGAAGGGTGCGGACGTATTCTTTAACCCCGTACAGGAGCTGAACCGCGACATCACCGTGGCGGCGCTGCGGGCCTACCGAGAGCGAACCCCCCGCGTGTCGACGTACCTGGACGCCACCGCCGCGAGCGGCATCCGGGGCGTCCGCGCGGCGGCCAACGACTGGGAGACGACGCTGTGTGACATCGACGACGACGCGACGGCGCTGTGCGAGCAGAATCTCGAACGCAACGACCTTGCCGCCTCGGTCCGGCGGTCGGACGCGAACGTGCTTATGCACTCGGAGGCGTTCGACGTGGTCGACGTGGACCCCTTCGGCACGCCGATTCCCTTCGCCGACGCGGC
Organism: Haloarcula hispanica ATCC 33960; assembly: GCF_000223905.1. Lineage (NCBI taxonomy): Archaea > Methanobacteriati > Methanobacteriota > Halobacteria > Halobacteriales > Haloarculaceae > Haloarcula > Haloarcula hispanica. The sequence continues at coordinate 66,904 of NC_015948.1, read as the reverse complement.
GGTGCAGGGCACCAAACACCTCCTCTGTGTGACGGCCACCGACACCGCGCCGCTGTGTGGCGCACACTTCGAGAGCGGCGTTCGGTCCTACGGCGCGGTCCCGCGCAACACCGAGTTCCACGCCGAAATGGGGATGCGCGTCCTCCTGTCGGCGATGGTCCGGACAGCCGCCCGCTACGACATCGCCGCCAGGCCGATTCTCAGCCACGCGACGAAACACTACGCCCGGACCTACCTGGAGTTCGACCACGGCGCGAAGGTCGCCAACGACTGCATCGACGAACTCGGCTACGTCCACCACTGCCAGCACTGCCTCTGGCGCGACCACGACTACGGCCTCATCGCCGACCCGCCCGAGGACTGTCCGGTCTGTGACAAGCACCTCCAGACGGCCGGCCCCATCTGGCTCGGTCGGACCTGCGAACCGGCGTTCGCCGACGCCGTGTCCGAACAGGTGACCGAGGAGATGGGCACCGCCGACGAAGCGAGAGAACTGCTGGCGACGCTCAGCGAGGAGATCGACACGCCAACCCACTACGACCAGCACCGCCTCTGCAAGCGCTGGGGGCGCGGCGCGGAAGCCATGGACGAGTTCATCGAGAAACTTCGGGACACTGGCTACGAGGCCTCCCGAACGCACTACGGCGGCACGACGTTCAAGACGGACGCCGACGTGGTCGAAATCCGTGAGGCGACGGCGGAGTAGTGGCCCCGGGAATCTATAGTGGCCATTGAAAATCAATGCACACCTGATCGCACGACGGCAGTGCGATCAGTGTGTAAATCGTTTCAATTGTTACTATAGCTCCGTCTGGACACGAACTACCGACCGTTCGCCCGGCCAACGCTCTCTCGAACCGCGGAGACGAGGTCATAGCCCAGCAGATACACCGGCCGCAGGAAGTAGTTCGCCATCCCCGCGAGGCCGAGCATGCCGCCAATGGCCTGTACCTCTCCGGGTGTGGCCGACAGGCGGACGAGCAGCGGTAGGGCCGTGACGAGCGGCGCGAGCCACAGCGACTTGACGATGCCGTCCATGTCGACACCGGCGACGAGACCGAATCGGTCCTCGTCCGGTCGGGCGGCGAATAGAACAGCCGTCAGTACCAGCAGGCCCACGACAATCGGCAGGGACGCGCCGACGCCGGCGACGCCGAAACCGATAGCCAGTGCGGCCGCGACGAGCAACAGGACGGTCACCTGCATCGTCCCGTGCCGGATGGCCGCTTCCGTATCCATATCCGGTCGTTGCAGCGGCGCTGTATAAACCCTGTGAGGGCGGCTCCCCTTTCTTAACACCTTTCGGGTTCGGCCGCAAAGCAGTGGCGAAGACGTGCCCTCCACGTACAACCCGGTCCGTGGCGTCCTGCTGTTCATCGGCGGCCTGCTCGCGCGGTTCGACCTCGTCGAGCGCGAGCGGGTCCGCCGAGCGACGGACCTGTCCTGGCCCCGGATCGTCACCGGACTGGCCCGGATGTCGAAGTCGACGGTCGACGTGGCGATGGTCGGACTGGCACTCGGGCCGACCGCCATCGCCGGCGTCGGCTTCGCCGCACCGTTCTGGGAACTCGTGTTCGCACTGGGCGGCGGCGTCGCCGGAGGAACCATCGGGATGGTGTCCCAGCGCTACGGGGCCGACGCCGAGAGGGAACTGGCGGTCACCGTCACGACCAGCGCCGCCGTCGTTCTGGGGCTGACACTTCCGTTGATGGCGGCGTACTGGGTCATCCCCGGTCTGCTCGTCGATCTCGTCGGGACGGGGTCCGAGGCCGTCGGGTACGGGGTCGAGTACCTGCGCGTCGTCGCCCTCGGTGTCCCCTTCGCCGCACTGAACCTCATCGCCAGTCGGACGCTCGTGGGAGCCGACGACGCCTGGACGCCGATGCTGTTGCGGGCCGGCGGCGCGGTCGTCAACATCGCGTTGAACGCCGTCTTCATCTTCGGGTTCGGCCTCGGCGTCGTCGGTGCGGCGCTGGGCACGGTCATTGCGAACGTGCTGGTCACGGCCGGGTTCGCCGTCGGGCTAGCCCGCGGTGGCCTGCCGATAATCGGCGCGTTTCCGGTCCGGGTTCCGGTGTCGTGGCCGTTCCTCGACCGGGGACTGGGTCGGGACCTCGCGGAAACCGGGGCACCGCTGGTGGGGGCCAACCTCGCGCGGACCGGGGCGCAGTTCCCCCGGCTGTTCATCGTCGGCCTGTTCGGGCCCGGCGTCGTGTCGGCCTACGTCGTGGCGCTCCGCGTCCGGGCGCTGCTCGATACGCCGAACTGGGGACTGAGCCTCGCGTCGAGCAGCCTCGTCGGACAGGCTCTGGGCGACGGTAACGAGGGCGAGGCGACCGTCTGGGCGCAGACGGTGCTCCGGCTAAGTGTCGGCGTGTACATCGTGGTCGCGGCGACGCTGCTCCCGTTCTCGCGGGGCATCGCCCGCCTGTTCGTCTCGGACCCCACAGTGCTCCCACTGGTGACGGTGTTCGTCTCCGTCGCCTGTGCCAGTGTCGTGTTCCGAGGTGTCGACGGCGGCTCGACCGGGCCGCTCCGGGCCAGCGGCGACACGCGCTGGCCGTTTTACTCCCAACTGGCCGGGATGTACCTGTTCGCCCTCCCGCTGGCGTATCTCGGCTACGTCACGCCGCTCGGCGAGCTCGCGCTGTACGCCTCGCTCGTGGTCGAGACGGCCGTTCCCGCGGCAGTGACCTACTATCGCTTCCGGTCGGGGACGTGGCGGGTCGTGAGCCGGTCCTACCGGCCCGACGCGGCGCTCGACGACTGACGGGTGTCGACGGCCAGAACGACGGTCTGGCGTCAGCCAGTCGACAGTATATTTGGGGCTCCACCCCGAGATGCTCGCGTGGATCGCACACGCGCTGTCTCCGTCGCTCGGGATGTCGTCCGCACTGTCCAAGAGGAGGAGGTCTCCTTTCTCGCGGCCGGCATCGCCTACTACATGTTCGTCTCGCTCCTGCCGCTGTTGTTGCTGACGCTGGTCGTCGGCACGCTGGCGGGCGGGGAGGCCTTTGCCGAGCGAATCGTGACGGCTGCGGGAGACGTGCTCTCGCCGACGGCATCGACGCTGCTCGAAGACGCGCTGACAAGCGGGGCTGGCCGCGGGGGAGCGACTGTGCTCGGCGTCGGCGTCACGCTCTGGAGCGCGCTCAAGGTGTTCCGCGGGCTTGACGCGGCCTTCAGCCGCGTCTACGGGACGGACGGCCCCGGTTCGATTGTCGGCGAGCTCGTCGACGGGCTGGCCGCGCTGGGCGGCATCGTCGTGGCGCTGGGCGGGCTCGGCGTCATCGGCGCTCTCGGAACGGTGCTGGGCGTCCAGGTTGCGCTGGGCGGACTCGCACTCATCCCTGTACTAACGGTGTCCTTCCTCCCACTGTACTACCTGTTTCCCGATCAGGAGATGACGATACGGGCGGCCGTCCCCGGCGCGGTGTTCGCCGGTGCCGGGTGGACGCTGCTCGGAACAGGGTTCAACGTGTACGCGGCGCAGGCCGACTCCTACCAGGTGTACGGCGTCATCGGCGGGGTCCTCCTGCTCGTGACGTGGTTCTACTTCGCCGGACAGGTGCTACTCGTGGGCGCAGCGGTCAACGCGGCGCTCGCGGACCGGCAACTACAACAGGTATCGCACCGACGGTCCGGCAAAGCGATGAGTGAGGACGCTGACGAGACCGACACACCCCCGCCAGCCGGAACCGGGCCGACCGGACGAGACACTGATGCGCTGACAGACGAGGAGCTACAGGAACTCCGCGAAGAGTTCGAGTCGTTCCGCGAGGACGTCGAGGACCGGACACTCCACCGTGACGAGGTGCGGTCGGACCTCAAACAGTACGTCCGCCGCCGGATGCGCCGCGGCCACGCCCGACAGTGGGGCCCCTACATCGTCTTGCTGTACGGCACGATCATGACGCTTGGCGCGTTCTACTACCTGAAAGGCGTCTGGGCCGTCCTGGCGATGCTGGTCATCTGGCTGTCGACGCTCGGCCTCTACGCCGTGATGATTACGGTCGGTGTGACGCTTACTGCCACCGGCCTCCCCGGACGGCTCGTCGACCGAGTGCGCGACTGGCGACAGTGATACGGGCTGTCGGCGTCACCGAGGTGCTGTCGGCGCTGCCCGGTGCAGTCGTCGTGTTGTTCGCCCTCATCACCCAATTAGGGGACTTCTGGTTCACATTCCTGGCCTGTGGCCTGCTGTACTGGCTCGGCCCGTGGACGCCGAAACTCGGTCGCGGCCTCACTCGGGACCGGACGGCGATGCTCGTGGCGCTGCTCGCCGTCGCCGTCGCGCTCGTCGTGTCACTGAAGGGCGTGTTCGCGCTGCCGCGGCCGCCCGGAGCGGGTACGGCCACCCACGCCGAACTGCTCCCGGCGGCGCTGCGGGGCGTCTACGAGTCGATGGCGACCGGAGAGGGGTTCGGCTTCCCCAGCGGCCACGCCACCCTCTCCCTGCTCGTCTGGGGCGGCATCGCGTGGGCGCTCCGGGTCGGCACGCGTCGGCAGCGCGCCGCCGTCGCCGCGACGATCATCGCCCTCATCGGGCTCTCCCGGCTTGTACTCGGCGTCCACTACCTCGCCGACATCCTCGCGGGCTTTGCCATCGCCGGTGCGGCCCTCGCGCTCGCCCTCGGTGCGCTCAAAACGCCCGAGCGGGTGTTCGGCTTCGCGGCCGTCATCGCCGTAGCAGGGCTGTTCGTCACCGGCGTTTCCCGCAATTCGGCCGGCGCGCTGGGTGTCGCTGTCGCGGGTGCCGTGGTCTGGGCGCTCCTAGGAGATTCAATCCCGGAACCGACCCGGCACGGTGTCGGTATCACGGCGTTGCTGGGCGTTGTCTCGGTTGGAACGTTGCTCGGGGTGACGTTCGGGTTAGACCCGACGCCGGTCGCCGTCACGCTGCTTGCAGGGGTCGGGACCGGGGTCCTGCTAACGCTACCGCTGGCCGGTGAGCAACTCGCAGAAAAATACTGAAGTGGAAGCCGTTTAGAACTTCTCGAGGTAGCGGTCGAGTTCCCAGTCGGAGACGTCGACGAGGTACTCCTTGTGTTCCTGCGTTTTGGCCTCGACGAAGTTCTCGTAGACGTGCTCGCCGAGAGCGTCCTGAATCACTTCGTCGTCTTCGAGCGCTTCGACGGCTTCGCCGAGGTTCGACGGGAGCGTGGTGATGCCGTACTCCTCGCGTTTCTCCTCGTCGAAGTCGTAGATGTTCTCGCGGACAGGGTCGTCACAATCGAGGTCCTGCTCGACGCCGTCGAGCCCAGCGTGGATGAGCGCGGCGAAGGCGAGGTACGGGTTACACGACGGGTCGGGGAAGCGAGCCTCGATACGGCTTGCGGCCGGGGTGCGGGCGGCCGGCTTGCGGATGAGCGCCGAGCGGTTACGGTCGGACCAGGCGACGTAGACGGGTGCCTCGTAGCCCGGGACCAGACGCTTGTAGGAGTTCACGGTCGGGTTCGAGACGGCCGTGATAGCCGGTGCGTGCTTGAGGATACCGGCGGTGAAGCTCTTTGCCGTCTCGGAGAGGTTGAACTCGTCGTCCTCGTCGTGGAACGCGTTCTCGCCGTCCTCGGTGAACAGCGAGAGGTGCGTGTGCATCCCGGAGCCGTTGATCTTCGGGATGGGTTTCGGCATGAACGTCGCGTGCAGGTCGTGCTCGGCCGCGATGGCGCGGACGACAGAGCGGAAGGTGGCGACGTTGTCGGCCGTCGAGAGCGCGTCGTCGTAGGTGAAGTTGATCTCGTGCTGGCCCTGGGCGACCTCGTGGTGGGAGGCTTCGATGTCGAAGCCCATGTCTTCGAGGCCGTAGATGATGTCACGGCGCACGTCGGAGGCGAGGTCCTTTGGCGCGAGGTCGAAGTAACCGCCGGCGTCGTTGGTCTTGGTCGTCGCACGGCCCTCTTCGTCTTCCTCGAACAGGAAGAACTCGGGCTCGGGGGCGGCGTTGACCGTATAGCCCATGTCGTTTGCGCGCTCGATAGCACGCTTCAGGACGCCACGCGGGTCGCCGGAGAACGGCTCGCCGGTCGAGGTGTCGATGACGTCACAGATGAGGCGGGCACTGGAACCGCCTTCGACGTTTTCCCTCCACGGAAGCACCGAGAACGTCGAGGGGTCCGGGTCCAGACGCATGTCGGACTCCTGAATCCGGACGAAGCCGTTGATCGAGGAGCCGTCGAAGTAGATCCCCTCTGTGAACGCTTTCTCTGCCTGGTCGGCTGTGATCGAGACGTTCTTGATGGTGCCGAGGATGTCGGTAAACTGGAGCCGGAGGAAGTCGACGTTCTTCTCTTCGATCTCGTCGAGTACCTCCTGTGCCGCCTCTGAAAGTTCGCTTGTCATCTTTGGACACCCGATAGGAACGGTGCTACTACTAAAACCCTGCTGATTTGCGCAAAGGTTTCGACGCTTTCGCTTACATTTGGACATTCGTAAAATTCTAATCCCTGGGGGGCGTCCCCCAACGTAATGACGTACGAAAATCTCGACCGTGAGCTAGTGAATGCACTTCTGGGGGATGGCCGCGCCAGCCTCCGAAGCCTCGGAGAAGACCTCGACGTGTCGGTAACGACCGTCTCAAACCACCTCTCCGATCTTGAGGACGAGGGAATCATCAACGGGTACACCCCCAAGGTTGATTACGACAAGCTCGGCTACGACGTGACAGCCATCATCCAGCTCAAGGTGGAAGGGTCGTCGCTCCCGGCAGTCACCGATGACCTCGAAGAGCACAAGCAGATGATATCGGTGTACGAGGTCACCGGCGACTACGACGTCATCGCGGTCGGGAAGTTCACCGACACCGACGGCATGAACGCCCAGATCAAAGAGCTCCTCACCGACCCGGATATCAGGGAGTCGAACACCTCCGTCGTGCTCAACGCCGCAAGCGAACACGAGCAGTTCGACCTCGACCTGAAGGAGTAGCGACCGTCCTTCTACCATCGTTCCGAACGCTCTCAGAGCGACGGCTCCTGCAAGTCTGAGCCCGATATAGCAGGGCATGCGAACTCACCCGCAAGCGGTACCGACGCATTCTTGACTGACCAGTCAGTTAGTTACGCGTAATGAACGACGGCGACACGGCCGACGATATTATGGACGCGACCTACCGTGCGCTGTGTACGCACGGCTACGCGGATCTGACGATGCAGGACATCGCGGACGAGTCGGACAAGAGCAAAGCTGCCCTCCACTACCACTACGACAGTAAACACGACCTCCTCTGTGCGTTCCTCGAATACCTCTATGACGGGTTCGTCGACCGGATCGAAGACCCCGACGGCGAGAACCCACACGAGCGCCTGCTGGCGCTCATCGATTCCGTGCTGGACAAGCCGGACGACGGGAGCGAAGAGTTCGGGACGGCGATTCTCGAAATCCGTGCCCACGCGCCCTACGAACCCGGCTTTCGCGAGCGACTCACCAAATTCGACGACTACCTCGTCGACGAACTCGAAGTGATCCTCGAAGACGGTATCACTGGCGGGACGTTCAAATCCGACCTCGACGCCGAGGAGACCGCCCAGTTCATCGTCACCGTCCTGACCGGGGCTGCGACCGAGCGTGTCACGACCGGTCGCCCGGTCGAGTGTACCCGACGGATGCTCGCCGAGTACGTCGAGACGCATCTCCTGGACGGACAGCAGGAGGTCACAGCGTGAGCCTCCGGCAGAAACTGGGCCGTCTGGGTGCGCGGCTCGGGAACCTGTTCAAAGGGCAAGAGGAACTGAACCTGACCAGCGGCGACATCGGCAAGCCGCTGCTGTTCCTTTCTTTCCCCATCGTCATCACGAACCTGCTACAGGTGGCGTACAACCTCGCGGATACGTTCTGGCTGGGGCAGTACTCCACGACGGCGCTTGCGGCCATCTCATTTGCCTTCCCGATGATCTTCCTGCTCATCTCGCTTGGAATGGGACTGTCAGTGGCAGGCAGCGTGCTGGTCGCCCAGCACACCGGGGCCGAGGAGCACCGCGAGGCCGAGTACGCCGCCTCCCAGACTGTGACGTTCGCGCTGCTGGCCTCCGTGTTACTCGGCGCGACCGGCTACTTCTTCGTCGAGGACTTCCTGTCGCTTTTGGGCGCATCCAGCGAGGTGCTGCCGGGCGCGACGGGCTACCTGCAGGTCGTCTCGCTCGGACTGACGGCGATGTTCGGCTTCTTCGTGTTCATCTCGCTGATGCGCGGGGCCGGCGACACCATCACGCCGATGCTCGTGATGTTCGGGACTGTCGTGCTGAACATCGTCATCGACCCGTTCCTCATCTTCGGCTGGTGGGTGTTCCCCGAGATGGGCGTCGTCGGCGCGGCCGTCGCGACCATCTTCTCGCGTGCCGTAGCGCTGGTCGTCGGCATCGGTATCCTGCTGTCGGGCAGGCGCGGCGTGCGGATTCACCTCAGTGATATGGCCCCCGACCTGGAGTACCTCCGGAAACTGCTCAGGCTGGGCATCCCGGCCTCCGTCGAAGGCACCGGGCGCGCCGTGTCAGTCAACGCCATGCTGTTCATCGTCGGGACGTTCTCCGTGACCGTGGTCGCGGCCTTCGGCGTCGGCATCCGCGTGTTCTCGCTGGTGTTCATGCCCGCCATCGCGATGGACCGCGGCGTCGAAACGATGACCGGCCAGAACCTCGGTGCCGAGCGGCCTGACCGCGCGGCGACGGCCAACCACTTCGCCGCAAAAGTATCGTTTGCCATCCTCTCTGTGCTGGGTGTGGTCACGATCTTCGCCGCACCGGCCGTCGTCAGCGTGTTCAGCGACGACCCCGAGGTCGTCCGCATCGGGGCCGAGTTCCTCCAGTGGGTCGCCCCGACCTTCGGCTTCATCGGCGTCGTCCGGGCCTACTCCGGCGGGTTCCGCGGGGCCGGTAAGACGCTCACCGCAGCGGCGCTAGCGGTTACCATGCTGGGAATCATCCGCCTGCCGGTCGCCTGGGTCGCATCCCGCCCAGTTTCGGTCCCGGCGTGGCTCGGCCCGCAGGTCGTCGACCTCTTCGCGTACTCGCTGGCCGAACAGGGCATCTGGCTGGCCTTCGCCGTCTCGAACGTCCTCGCGGCCGGCCTCGCAGCAGCCTGGTTCCTCCGCGGGACGTGGCGCGAGGCCGACCCCCGGGCCGGCAGCGAACCGGCCGTTGCAGACGACTGATGGCACAATCGAGACAACCGCAAAACGTTCTAAAATCGCGTTTCAGCGCCGTTCGGCCCGCTCGAAGCGCTCGTCCGTGAGGTACACGTCGCCGTCCCGAACCGTGACCTCGATACTGTCGAGGGCGTCGCCGGCGCAGGGGCCGTGCGTGCAGACGCCGTCGTCGCGTTCGAACTGCGCGCCGTGTTTGTGACACACCAGACGGTCGCCCCGCACAATCGCGCCCCGGCCCGGGTCGAGCGGGACTTCGGGCTGGTGGGGACAGGAGTTGCGCCAGGCGGCGACGGCGTCGCCCGAGCGGTGCAGGATGCAGTTGACGCCGCGCCGGCCGTCGCGCGCCTCGAACACGAGCGTGCTGTCGGTCGGCACCGAGTCGAGTTCGGCGATGCGGCGCGGGTCGTCGTTGCCGTCGGGCGACTGCTCGTCGTCGCCCCCAGCCGCCTGCCCATCGTCTCCAGTGCCGGAAAAACTGAATCGGACGGTTGCGTCGCCGGCTTCGACCTCGCCACCGTCGTCGTGGATACGGACCGATTCCGACTCGTCGTCGGTGTCAACGGTCACGTCCACGGGGTCGCTCATAGCAATGGGTCAGCGGCTGACACACATAGCGATGTCGAAGTCGGTCGCAACGTGCCGGTTGCAAAACTGAGTTATGTCAGCCCCTCGGAAGGTCGGTATGGACCGAGACGACGTTTCCGTCGAAGTGGAGGTCGAGGTAGCGGTAGATACAGCGGAACTGGAAGCCGAAGTCGAAGACATGGCGGAGTTCGAAGCCGAACTGGAAGGCAAGGGCGTCGAAATCGAACTTGAGGCCGAAGTCGAGTTCGCCGAACACGACGAACACGAGGAGATGGACGAGACAGAAGACGAGACGGCGGCCTCCGAAACCGGCGACGAGATGGACGAGACAGAAGGCGGCGACGAAGACCAGGAGTAGTCGCGGGCAGCAACGGACGTGGGGCAGGGCACCCCCAGGAGCGCGGGTGAACTGCTGTCAAATCACAGGTGCGTATCGGCCTCAGCAGTGAATCTCGGCAGCGCTGTGACCGATAGAATTCGGTCTATGTTCATCGATATCAGCTGTCGCGACTGATTCACGATGTCACTACGGCCTGACCCGTGACTTCCTGTCAGAATACGCACTGAAACTTTTTTCTCAGAGTACTTACTAATTAGCGGTGGCTACGAACAGACACACGATGCACGACACGCCACACGTTATCGGTATCAGCGGAAGCCTCCGCGACGACAGCGGAACCAGAATCGCCGTCCAGCGCGCCCTCGACGCGGCAGTGGGGGATGGTGCAACGATCGAGCACATCGACCTCCGGGAGTGGGACCTCCCGCTGTTCGACCCCGACGCGGGTGAGGCCGACTCCGGTGACGGTCCGGAACTCGCCGCCCGTGTCCGCGAGGCCGACGCCCTGGTCCTCGGAACTCCCGTGTATCACGGCACCATCGCCTCACCACTGAAGACGGCGCTTGACTACTGCAGTATTGACGACGTCGAAGGGGCGACCGTCGGTATCCTCGCAGTGGCCGGCGGCGGGTTCCCCACGCCGACGCTACAGCATCTTCGCGCCTCTGTACTGGAGTTGAAGGGCTGGCCGCTTCCGCAAGCCGTTGCCATCCCCGAATCGTGGGCCGCCTTCGAGGACGGACACATCGCCGACGAAGACATCGCAGCGCGCGTCGAGGAACTGGGCTCAAACGTCGTCGCGTACACGGGTGTTGCGGACCGACGCGAAGAAACAGAACAGTCGGAACTGGCGACCGGCGACTGATACTGTTGACTGTCCCTTCGTGAAGACAGTCGCCAGCTCGGGGTGGCAATATTCGTCAGGGGAGTACAGCCAACAGTATGACTCACTCGAACCAGTCGACGAAACTGCCCTCCAGCAGCGTCTCCTCCTGATGGCGGATGTAGGTGGCCTGCATCCCCCAGATCGCTTCGGCCAGCGGGACGTTCTCCTCGACGCGGCGGCGGACGTAGTCGTGTTTCCAGCGCGCGGGCGTGAGCCGGCGGTCGACGCGCTCGCGTAGCGGCCGGATGTACCCATGGGCTTCCTCCGCCGAGAGGCCGCGCTGTTCGAGGCCCTCGCGTGCGTGCTCGAACAGTTCGCCGTATATCTCCTCGGTGCTGGTCGTCGTTGCCCCGTCAGCGGTGATCCACTCGATTTTCGCCCGGAGGCCGCTCCGAGCGGCGGCGTAGAAGTTCCGCTTCGCCGTCTCCCAGTCCAGCGACCGGATGGGGTGTTCGAGCTGTGGCAGGCTCTCCATCAGGCCGGCGAAAACGGCCGCGAACCCGATTGCGTCGTCGACGGTCGGCTGTGCGGCCAGCGGGCGGAACTCGATGCGGGCGTTGGCCGCCGACCGCGTCGGCCCCTCGAACACCGGCCTGACCCATCGCCAGTACGAGCCGTGCTTGTGCCGGAAGTGAACGAAGTCGTCGTCGAAGCGGGTCCCCGACTGCAGGTCGACCGGGACGATAGTGTCGTCAGCGACGATGTCGTCGATAGCCTCCTCGACGGAGTCGAAATCCGGCGGGAAGCAGACTTTCGGTGGCGTCGAGTCGCCGTCGGGCGGATTGAGGACCGACTCGAAGACGCCGATGCGGTTCTCCATGTTCGCCCCGGCGACGATTTCGGGGTCGGGCGCGTCGTCGTAGAGGTCCGGCGGGAAAAACGGCGAGTTGACGCCGAGTGCCAGCAGCGGCGCGGCGATGCGGAGCGCGTAGGTGAAATACTCCGGCAGGTCCGGGGCGTGGGGAATCTGGTAGTGGGGTTGAATCGAGGTGATGAGCGACTCCGGCATCACCGTCTCGGCCTGTAGCGAGACGTGTGGCGCATCGATCTCGAACGCCGAGGGGTAGTCGGTGTTGGCCATCGTGTGATAGCGGACGGAGTCCGACATGTTCGTCCCGATGCGGACGCCGCTCTGTTCGACGCAGTCACAGAGGTACTCCCGGGCCGTCTCGCCGGCGGGCGGAACGGTCCACATGCCATCAGAGACGAGGCGGATACCTTCGTTGCGCACCCGTTGCTGGGCCGGCATCAGCGACGCCTTCAGTTCGTTGCGCTGGGCCGCCAGCCCGTGGGTGTTCAGCGGCTGCGGACTCGTCTGCATCTCGGCGTTGTGCAGGCCGAGTTCCTTTTCGAACCCGATGAGTTCGAGCAACTGACGCGGGACCCGCTGGAGCGCGTCGGTCTGCTCATCGACGGCATACAGCTCCAGCTCCATGCCGACGATCGCCTCCGAGTTGTCGAAGGTCCCGCTCCGGACCGCGGATTTGAGCGCTTCGGCTTCCTCGCGGGCCCGTTCGTTGAACGACTCGCTGTCCGCTGCAAGCACCTCGGCCACCCGGTCTGCCAGTTCCGAAGCCGACATAACTCCGGGTTTGCAGTCACGGGTGTTAAGCGTGCCCCAGACAGTACGGGAGAAGCGAGAGCAGGGGTTCCACACACGACACCGACTTGCCAGCATCGGTCCCAACTCAGCGAGAGAACGGTAGTCACGCACTCACAGCAACTCGCCGACGTCGCTCACCCCCGACCTCGCCGAGAGAGCAGATCACACATCCTCACAGCAGCTCGCCGATGTCGCTCACTCCCGACCTCGCCGAGAAAGCAAATCACACATCCTCACAGCAGCTCGCCGATGTCGCTCATCGTCTCCCCTAACGGGTCCCGTTCCGCAGTTGTGAGCGCCCCCTCCACTGCATCGCGAGCTGCGGGCAACGGCTCGTGCGTTTCGATGTACACCGCCAGGGCAAACTCCTGTTCAGTTACGTCAGCGAGTGCGATGGCATCGCTGCGAGAGAGGTCCCCAGCGAGCCAATCGGCGATTATCTCACGGCCCTGTGGGCCGACCGGTGACACTTGCTCACCGACGAGATGGAGCGTCTTGGCGGCCATCACAGGCGCAACACCGGCGGCGCGGCCCGCATCGCCGACGCTCTTGCCGGCTGCGTAGGCCTCGACGACGGTCGCCGCTGTCGCCGCCGAGCACGGGAGGTCGTCGGCCACCGGGGCCAATCGCTCCGGGAGCGGGGCGTCCGTCTCGTCGACGGCAGCGACGCCGCGATCACGCTGGTGGGTCGTGACCTCGACACCGGCAGCGATATCCGACAGCGTCATTGAAATTTCATTCTTTGTGCCGGAATTTAATGCTGTCGGTATACCGATAGGCGCGGGTGTCGAACCCGATAACTACCTACCGGTTACCGGTCGGCAGTTGCATCGAAAACCGCCCGGAAACCCGTCTTTGCATCGGTTTTTTAACCCCTCGCCCAGCCGTAGGTGGGAACATGAGCACGACGGTAACGCAATGTCCGGAGTGTAACGGGTCGGTCAAACAGCAGGGTGTCGAGTCGGTCTGTGGCAGCTGTGGACTGGTCGTCGGCGAGGACGCCATCGACCCCGGACCGGAGTGGCGGTCGTTCGACGATGACGACACTGACCGGGCACGCACAGGCGCGCCATTGACACGGTCGCGTCACGACCGCGGCCTCTCGACGAAAATCGGCCGGTCGACACGGCTGAAAGGGCGCAAGCGCCGTCAGTTCGCCCGCCTCCGCCGCGAGCACAACCGCGCACAGATCAGCTCGAAACGCGAGCGAAACAAGGTGTACGCCTTCACCGAGATCCGGCGTATCATCAGTTCGATGTCGCTCTCAGACGCGATTCGGGACCGGGCCTGTGTGCTGTTCGAATCCGCACAGAACGAGGATCTGCTGCAGGGACGGACGCTGGAAGGGTTTGCGGCCGCGGCCATCTACGCCACCTGCCGGACCGAAGGTGTTGCCCGGACCGTCGACGAGCTCTGTACCGTCGCCAAGGCGACTCAGTCGGAGCTTCGCGCGGCCTACGACGCTCTGAACAGGGAGCTCGGGCTGCCAACCGGTCCGATTGACCCACGCGAGTACGTCCCTCGGTTCGCGACGACGCTGGACCTGCCGACGGCGGTCCGCCAGCGCGCGGAACAGCTCGTCGACGAGGCACAGGACCGCGGGCTGGTCAGCGGGCGCAATCCGGCCGGCGTCGCGGCGGCGTGTCTCTACACCGCGGCCCAGGAACGGGACGTGGCGCTCACGCAGGCCGAGGCGGCAGAGACAGCGGACGTAACGCCGGTCACGCTACGTGGGACCTACACCGAGCTACAGGAATAGACGGCGTCAGCGAGCGATTCAATCGAGCGCCGAGCCGACGTGTCCGGCGCTGTTTCTCGAAGCGGCTGTCCATGGGCCTGTGCCGTCGCTAGCGGCTCACTTTTCGGGATAGCGACAGCTGGTGCACCGAACCGGTCCGCGACAGCCCCGGTCGCGGGGTTCGGACCGGCACGGTTGAGGACGACCCGACAGAGTCCGGCGTCGAGTTCGCGGGCCAGCGCCCGGACCCGAAGCGCATCAGCGAGCGCCGCGTCCTCCGGCGTCGTGACGAGTACCGCAGCGTCGGCAGCAGCAAGGGATAACCCCACGTCGGCGTGCATCCCCGCCGGCGAGTCTACGATGACCCAGCGATAGGTCCGCTCCAGCGCGGCGAATACGTCCGTGAGGCCCTGCAAGTCGGCGCTTCGAGCGCCGGCCAGCGTCCGCCCGCAGGGAACGAGGGTCACGGGGCCGGTCTCACGGACAGCCTCGTGCGGGTCGGCGCGGTCAGCGAGAACGTCGTGCAGGTCGGGGCCGTGACTGGACGGGAGGTCCGCCATCCCGAGGTCGCCGTCGACGACGACGCTCCCAGCGTTCGCGTTCGAGCGCGAGTCCCTGCTGTTAGGCCGTTCGAGCGCGCTGAGTTCCGCCGCGAGATTGTACGCGATAGTGGACTTGCCGACGCCGCCCTTGCCGCCGGTGACTGCCAAGATCATGCCAGGCGCGACAGCGTCTCGGTCGGCACTGTGGCGGCCGCCCGTCGGTCGGCGAGCCGTTCGGCCCGCCGGGCCAACGCACGGAGCATCTGCTCGTCAGTATCGCCGCGTGTCGTGACCGTCCGGACGCCGGACAGACCGTCCGCCGCGCGAACCGCAGCTGTCGCCGCCGACAGCGAGTCCGCCTCGGCCAGCCGCTCTGCGCGGTCGACGCGTCGAGCAACGGTTTCGAGCCACTGCGAGACAGCGTCGGGGAGCTGCTGGTCCGGTCGCAGGCCCATCGGCGTCCCCGACTCGGCTGGCGATTTGACGGTCGCTCGCTGCGGGTCCATCTCCTGTTCGACTGTGGATTCATTCGACCGCCGACTCGCGGCTTCGGCCGCCTGCGATGGCTCGCCTGCAGGCACAGCATCAACAGGCGGCGACGGGTCGCCCAGTTCCCTGAGGACGGCATCTGCGGAGTCGAGTCGCTCGTCCGCCGGGGTCGTATCGGACGTCGGCTCGGCACGCACCAGATCTGCCGGCTGGTCAGATAGTGGGGCCGGCGTCGCGTAACCGAGCGCGTGCGTTCCCGGGCCGACGATGCCCTCGAAGCCGTCCTCGGTCCAGCCGGCCTCTGGAACGCCCTGCTTTCTCGGCGGCCAGAGAGGGCCATCGAGACAGTTCCGAACAGTGATTCGAGTCGGTTCGGTAACGTCGCCGACGGTCGCCGTGACGAGCGTCACGCCGTCAACTCGCTCGGCGCGACAGTCGAAGGTAACCATAGGGGTGGTGGTCCGGCCTTCCGATTTAAAAGTCAGCAGCGGACGACAGGGGCGTCGAGACAGTCCGACGCAGCCGTCGGTGACCTGAACCGATCCGTTCCGAGGACGACCGGTGCGGGCGTCCGGGCGACCCGGAGTACGGCCAGCGCGGCCGTTACTGGATCGGCGTCGAACGGGCTGTCCGGGACCGGCCCCGGAACGGCTTCGATGGCCCGAGCGAACGCATCGGCGCATCGGTCGACGAGGGTCGCCCGGGCACTCCGTCGGAGATTCGCCAGTTCGTCAGCAAGCCGTCGCTGCTCCTCCAGCGTATCCCGGTAGGCGCGTGCCCGCTCCCGGCGGAGTTCGCGGGTCTCTCTGGCGGCAGCCCGTCGGGTCTCCCGTTCGCTCAGTTCTGTCGCCGCGTCCCGGAGGTCAGCCTGTACCGCCCCGTCGTCCGCCCCGACCGCCTGCCGAGCGGTGAGACGGCCGCGGTGGGTCGCGACCGCTTCCTGCAGGCCGTCGATGGTCGACTCCGGGACGGGATCGATAGGGTCCGGCAGATCCGGCGGCGAACATTCGAGCTCGGCCAGCTGGGCGCGGCACTCCGCGATAGCGTCGTCCTGCGGGGTCTCGTGTCCCCGTGACCGAGCGGCGGCCGCGAGCGCGGTCCGCGTTCGGAGTCCCATCGACGGGTGGACGTATCCGGCGTAGGCGTACACGGCCGGTGGTTCCGGGCAGGAAAGGGCCGGAAAGCACCGCCGCCCACGGATACTCGCGGCGATGATTCGACCGTCGACGTCTCGCGCTCGGAGGTCGACGACAGCGCCCGCGTAAGTGGTTCCAGCGACGCGGAGCTTCACAGGTCGACGCCTCGGAGTTGGTCCGGGTCCGGGAGGTCACGCCCCGACGCGAACCGCTCGTAGGGCGTCGCCGGTTCCTCGCGTGCCTCGTACCGTTTGGCCGCCTCGCGGACGTGCTTCGGGACGTCTGTCGGCTCGAACGGTTCGACGTGTTCGATCTGTATGTCGAGGTCGTGTTTCTCGTGGAGCCGGAGCGCCTGGAAGGCCCCGAACTCGGTTCCGGAGAACAGCGCTGCTCTCCCGAACTGCCGAACGACACAGTCTTCGTGGGCACGACAGACGTTCCGCAGGTCTGTGCGTGCCGCCCGGGAGTACGTGACGACGAGTAGCACTGGGTAGACATTACTATTATTACTATAAAATTTTACTGAATTGAATGTGGTTTAAATTGAATATATATGACGACTGGCCAGAAAGATAGCGGCGGCAGTCGGACTCCGGAGTCGACACTGTGGACAGCAGATGGAGACACCGACAGTACCCGCGGTGCTAGAGAACGCCCTACTCGACGACTGTAACGGTAAATTCGCCGGCGTCCGCGACGAGGTCTTGCACCCGTTCGCGGGCTGCTGTCTCGGATGGCGCGAGGACGACGAGGCCGTCCACGGCGGCCTCACCGCTTGCCCGGTAGGCCTGCAGGTCCCCCTCGAACTCAGTCGCGTAGGTCCGGAGCGTCCCGCGAACGTCCTGTTCGAGGTCACTGAGTGACTTCGACCCTGTCTCGAACTCGGCCAGCGCCTCCTCGATGTTGCGGAGTGCGGAAATGCGGTCCATATCAGGTCGTCCGGAGGTGGTCCGTCCGGGGCTCGTACACCTCACCTTTCTGTTTCAGCTTGTCGATCTCGTGTTCGGCCTTCGACTCGTCGATGCCGACCTCCTCGGCGCGTTCGATGACCACGTCGGCGGGTGCGCCCTCGTCGTACTCGTCTTCGATGTCCGAAATGATGCCTTTGATGTTCTGGATGCGGTCGCGCTGGGTCTTTGACTGGCCGGTCTCGACCACATCGGCGTCGAACTCGCCGGTCTCGGGGTCGACGCCGATCTCCTTCAGGCAGTAGTGGGCGATGTCGACCGCTCGGTCGGCGTCGGCTTCGTCGACGGTGTCAGAGAGGCGTATACGTGCAGAGGCCTCGGCCAATCGGACCAGCGCCTCCAGTTTCCGGGCGGTGACGGGCACCGGCGCGTCCTCGTCCTGTCCCTTCATCCGTAGGTCGACGTAGAAGTCCTCGATACGGCTCTTTGCCTCCTCGGTCATCGTCGGGAAGCAGTTGCGCTTCGCGTAGGCGACGTACTTCCGGAGGAGGTCCGGTTCGATTGTCGGCGCGACCTCCTCGGTGACGGTCCCGACCTCCTCCTCGCTGAAATTCGAAGTGGGGTTTTCCGTCCGGTGCGTGTGGAGTTCGCCGGCGTAGTTGGTCTGGATGATGTGCTCGGCGAGGTTCCGGTCTTTCTCCTCGTCGGGCTTGTCCGTCACGGTGAAGATGAGGTCGAACCGGGAGATGAGCGCCGGTTCGAGGTCGATCTGCTCCCCGATGGGTTCGTACTGGTCGAAACGACCGTACTTCGGGTTAGCCGCGCCCAGCAGCGAACAGCGGGATTTGAGTGTCGCGTTGATTCCAGCCTTCGAGACGCTGATACGCTGCTGTTCCAGCGCTTCGTGCATCGCGGAGCGGTCTTCCGGAGACATCTTATCGAGTTCGTCGATAGCGGCGATGCCCTGGTCTGCGAGCACGAGCGCGCCCGCTTCCAGCGTCCACTGCTGGCCGTCGCCGAAGTCGTCGCGCACGGCGGCCGCAGTGAGCCCCGCGCTCGACGACCCTTTGCCGGAGGTGTAGACAGAGCGTGGTGCGATATTCTCGATATATGACAGCATCTGTGAGTTATGCGAGACCACGCCGTTAGTGAGATAGTTGTGTGTTCCCTCGATTTCGAGGTCGTAGACCCACTTTTCGTCGTGTTCGATAGGTTCTATCGATTCGATCCGGTCCCATGCCATATCGCCTTCGACGAATGCAGTGAGTGAATCCAGGTCTTGACGGAGTGACCCCGTTCCGCCGCCGTCGCTACGCGCAGTGTCGCTGATAGGTGTGTCATTGTTCATCTCAGCCAACCGTGCCTGGAACGCATCGAGAACCGATTCGAGACTGTCACGGCTTGGGTTTCGGCGTCCCCGCTCGTAGTGTTGATACGTCGAACGCGGGAGGCCGCACTCGGATTGCGTCAGTCCAAGTGCTTCCCGGATGCGACGGAGTTCCGGACCCAGATTGGGGACAATATCAAGGTTCGTATTTCCGTGGGTTCCCTCGAACTGCCGGCACGCTTCGGTCTTTCGCGCTGTGATGAATCCGATTTGTTCGGCGTAGTCGTGGAAGGAGTTTCCGGAGATTCGAAGCCGGTAGCTACCGTTGTTCCGGGGTTGGAGTTGTGCCGTGATTCCTTGTGTGACGAGCAGAGTTCGAACATCTTCCAGCAGCGGTTTACTCATCGAAGCAACAGTAATCTCCCGCTGTGATGTCGAAACGTGTCCCTCTCCCTCGATATAGCCTCGAATAAATCCGGTGACAACGTTGTCGCTGGCTCGCATGATATCTTGCGGAACGCGTCTCTCCGCCGAGGACTGGAGCAACGTTTCGTCCAGAGATGCGAGGAAGCTCACGAACTCGCCGGCAGAACACAACAGTTCGCGGGTGGTCTTCCCCTCGTGTGAACTCCGTTCCGTAACGTTGAGGTTCAGTGTCTCCAGAACAGATTTCGCGTCATCGAGAACTTCGCGGTCGTTATTGGTTATCGAAACATACCCCGTGTTATCCGGACGTTGCTCGACGTACCCCTCGGCAACAATATAACCGATCAGACGGGCCAGTTCGGGTGTCCACTGCGGTGGAAGGTCAAGGTCGATTCTGTTGTGGGCCTGTGATTGTCGGAACGTGACATCCAGTTCGTTACGGGCATTTGTGGAAACCTTCCGTGGAACGGCAACGTGTGTCCCGCTCTCTAATTCCTCGGCTTTCCTGGCCTGAAACCGCCCGTTAGATTGGACGAACAGTGGATGTGACGGTGTTACATCGAGTTCACGACCGGTCGCGGTTCGTATCCGATACAGTGTTTCCGGTGCCTTGCGCTTCCAAACCTTGGTCGCGTTTTGCGTGGCTACTGTTCCATCGGATTGGAGTGACGGGACATCGAAATCAACAGTGTCCCACACGCCGTCGTCGACTGGTTTGGGATCATCTAAGTTCGATTCAACGACCTCTCGTATCGGCCGTTCGTGGCCGTCTGCGAGAGTTACTCGCGTGTCACCGTGGACGCATTTCCCCGTCCCCGGATCTCCTATCAGCAACATATGGAGATCTCCACGTATCCGAGATCCGTCAGGAAGCTCTTTGGTCACGCCCGAGAAGAGCTGGAGCATCATCGCGAGCTTCTCCTTCTCGTAGCCGTAGATGGAGGGTGCGATGGCCCCGACCATCTTGTCGTAGATGTCAGCTTCGTTGGAGAGTTCGACGATCTCCTTCTTGTCGGCGTCGGTGATCTCCATGTCCTCGAACTGCTCGTCCTCGATTTCGACGCTGACGCCCTCCATGTAGATGTCGAACATCGGGGACTTCTCGTTGTCGTTGCCCCGCTGGTCGAGCTTGAGGATGCCGGTCACGCGGACGTGATCGCCCGCAGTGACGTGGCCTGTGATGTCGTCCTCGATGTTGATGTCGATGGACTGGGGTGTCTCCCCGCCACGCAGGCCTTCGGGGGACTCCTGCACGCGGAGCTTCTGGGCGTCGATGAACTGGGACTGGTCGGTGTTGAGCCGGAACGGCCCCTGTCGTTCACAGCCCTGGCAGTCGTGGGGTTCCTGGAAGTCGCCGGCGGTCTGGGGGATGCGCGTGAGCGTCCCACAGCGCTGGCACTCGAAAGCCGCCTCGATGACCTTCGGGCGCACGTCGGTCGCTTTCCGGATGATGCCCCTGACGGCGACGAGGTTGCCGTGGTGTTCGTGGCGCAGGTCGCGGATGTCCTCCGACTCGGGGAGGTTCCGGACGCGGACGTGGGCCTGTCCGAGCGACACGTCCACCGGCAGGTCGTACAGTCGCAGGGCCTCCTCGGCGTACTCCTGAATCTGCTCGGGCTTGGTGCGGTAGTCGTCGGCCAGGTCCGGATCGAAGCGATAGAGATCGTCCCAGTCGATATACAGCGATTTCTGGTCGTTCGGATATTTCTGGGCGAGCTCACCGATCTCGTTGCGGTAGTAGTTGCGGTAGAACTCCTCGAAGCGGTCGATGAGTTCGGTGTTCTCGGCGGTCGCCATTTGAGTGGACAGTGGTTATGCCCACTGGCCTAAGAAGGTTCGCAAACCGGGGTGGAACTGAAATGAGGCGGCATTGGGGTACTATTAGTATCAGTGCCGAGAATTGGGACCAGTAGTTTTTGCTGGTATACCTGATTCACTCAGAGTAGAATAACCGTGCGCGATCAAAAAATCACAAGGCGTCGGCTCCTCGCCAGCGGCAGCGCGGCCGCGACCGCAACGCTCGCCGGCTGTGCAGGCCGCTTCGGGGATTTCGGAGGGAGCGGAGACGAGGACACCGGCGACAGCCAGCAAGCGACGGAAAGCGACATCGGCGTGAGCGATGCGGCGGCGACTGTCGGAATGGTGTACGCACTGGGCGGGCTGGATGACCGCTCGTTCAACGATGCGGCGAACCGCGGCATTCAGCGCGCGCGGCTCGATGATGGGGTCGAATACACGAACCACGAGCCAAACAGCGTCGCCGGCTTCGCCGAGGTACAGGCCGAACTGGCGAGTTCGACGAACCCACCATACGACCTGATCTGCTGTATCGGATTCCTGCAGGCCGAGGGGCTGTCTGAGACTGCACCGGAGTACACAGACCAGCAATTCATGATCGTCGACTCTGTCGTAGAGGCCGACAACGTGGCGAGTTACGTGTTCCGCGAACACGAGGGATCGTTCCAGGCCGGGAACCTCGCTGGGCTGCTCACGACCAGAGATATCGACCTCGGGGCAGGCTCGACGAACCCGGACGAGACGACCGTCGGATTCGTCGGCGGCCTCGACCAGCCCCTCATCCACAAGTTCGAGGCCGGCTTCAGAGCCGGCGTCGAGTACGCCAACACGGACGTCGATGTCCTCACGGAGTATCTCGGGAATTTCGACGACGTGCAGGGCGCCCGCGACATCGCAGCCGGGATGTACGACGATGGGGCGGACATCGTCTACCACGCAGCGGGTGGCGCAGGTGTCGGCATCTTCCAGGCCGCACAGGCCAGTGGCCGGTACGCAATCGGTGTTGACTCGGACCAGTCCCGCAGTAATCCCCGGTACGCGGACGTCGTGCTCGCGAGCATGGTCAAGCGGGTGAACGTAGCCGTCTACGACGCTGCGACGGCGACGGTCACGGACAGCCTTCCCGCTGGTGAGGTGGTCTCTCTCGGGCTGGATAGTGACGGCGTCGGCGTCGTCTATGGCACCTCCCTCGAACCGGCAATTCCCGACGATGTCAGGGAGGCGCTGTCGACGTCGCGGGAGCAGGTCGCCGCCGGCGACATCGACGTACCCACTGAGCGCTCCAACACGGGTGGTGCCTGATGGCGGGCGGTCCGCTCGACGGACTGGCGAGCGCGCTTGATCGGGTCGCTCCCGAGTTTGTCCGGCAGCGGTTCGCTGCGAAGTTCGCTGTTGCGTTCCTTGCCGTGTTGCTCGTCATCGCGGGCGCTGGCGCGTTCACCTTCCAGGCGACATCCACAGCCGTCGAACGCCAGACGACCGGACAGCTCGCCGAGACCAGCCAGCTGGAGGGGGGCTCTATCGGCTCGTGGGTCGAACAGCAACGCACGCACACGCGCTCCGTCTCACAGGGCGAACCGCTCCGGAGCGACCGGCGCGCCGCGGCGTACATCCTGTTGCAGGACCAGCTACTGCCCGACGATGTTGTCAGTATGCACCTCGTAAACGATACTCGTGGCGAAGTGGTCGCCAGCACGGAACTCCCGCTGGAGGGGCGGTCGCTATCCGAACTTGACGCGCCGTGGACGGCCGCCGAAGTGCCGGAAGGACCCGGGAACAACAGTCAGGTGTGGTCGAGTAGTCGGTCGTACCGCTCACCGGTCCTCAACGACGAGCCCGTGATGGCGTTCGCTAGCTCGGTCCCGAAGCGCGACGGCTCGTACCTCGTCGTCGTCACGCGCATCCAGAGCCAGGTCGACCGGCTCAGCGATGCCAATTCCACGAAGGAAACCACGATTCTGAACACTAACGACGAGACGGTGTTGAACATCGACCGCGAGTTCGATGCCGACACCCATAGTGAGAGCCTCGCGGCGATCCGCGACGCGAACGGCACTGCAGCACCGGTGACAGCGGTTGCCGATGGTCGCGTGTACGCGTTCGCGCCCGTCCCGACCACCAACTGGGTCACTGTTACGAGCCTGGACACGGCCCAGGCGTTCAGTGTCCGGGATACGGTCGGTCAGACGGTCGGACTGCTTGTACTGCTGGCGCTCGTTTCGTTGTCGGCTGTCGGTCTCGTGCTTGGGAAACGCACGGTCGACCCCCTGAAGCAGCTGCGAGACCGTGCCGAACGCATCGAGGCCGGGGACTTCGATGTCGACCTCTCGACGAACCGTGCCGACGAAATCGGCCGGCTCTACGGGACGTTTGACGATATGCGAGTCTCGCTGCAGAACCGCATTCAGGAAGCGGAGGATGCGGTCGAGGAAGCGAAGACGGCGCGGGCGGAAGCCGAAGAGCTGCGTACGGAAGCAGAAGACGCACGGGCCGAGGCAGAGGAAGCCAGCCAGCGTCTGCAGGAGCGCGCCACCGAGTACAGCGCGGTGATGCAAGACATCGCCGACGGTGACCTCACGGAGCGACTCGACGAGGACGCGGAAGAGACGGCGATGCGGGAAGTCGCAGTGGAGTTCAACGCGATGCTCGACGGCCTCGAAGCCACCGTCAGCGAGGTCGCGGCGTTCGCCGACGAGGTCGCGAATGCCACAATCGAGGTCGCAACCGGGGCCGAGGAAATCGAGACGACGAGCCAGACCGTCAGTGACCGCATACAGGAGATCGCCGACGGCGCTATCAGACAGCACGACGACCTCGAGGAGGCCGCCGCCGAGATGGACCAGCTATCGGCGAGCATCGAGGAAGTCGCAGCGTCGTCGACGACGGTCGCAGAGACGGCCAGAGAAGCCGTCGACCGTGGCGAAGCGGGCCGGGAAGCCGCCGAGTCGGCCATCGACGACATGGCGGAAATCGAGTCCCGCTCGGCAGACGCGGTCGACCAGATTCTCGCGCTACAGGAGCGGATGGACGACATCGGCGAGATCGTCGACTTCATCTCGGATATCGCCGAGCAGACGAATATGCTCGCCCTGAACGCCAACATCGAGGCCGCCCGTGCCGACAAGGACAGCGAGGGCTTCGCCGTTGTCGCCGACGAGGTCAAGAACCTCGCGGAGGAGACGAAACAGGCGGCCGCAGAGATAGAGGCCGAAATCGCGGCCGTGCAGACGGAGACCGACGAGACTGTCACGGACATCCGCGCGACCAGCGACCACATCGACACCGGTGTCGAGACTGTCCGCGAGGCTGCCGACGCCATCGAGGATACCGTCGAGGCAATCGAGGACGCCAACGACGGGATTCAGGAGATTGCGGATGCCACCGAAGACCAGGCCGACGCGACACAGAGCGTCGTCCACCGCGTCGATGGAGTTTCCGAGATCAGCCAGAACGTGACAGAGGACGCCGAGCAGGTATCGGCGGCCGCCGAGGAGCAGTCCGCGTCCGTTGCTGAAATCGCCCAGAGCGCGGACGAACTCCGCGACCGCGCCGACTCGCTGGCCGCGACTGTCGATCAGTTCGACACCAGTGGCGGGGGAGACGACCACGGCGATGCCGACGGTGCCAGCGAGGAGCGCACTACGCGTTCCACCCCCGACGGGACTGGCGACTAGCGCGGCGTGCCATCGCTACGGCTTCTTTTCGCAGTGTGGCTCGGGTATTCGCTGGTAGCATGTCGGCGGCAGTCGGAACGCGAGTACGACTACGAAGAACGATGACTGCGAGGGACGATCAGAACGAGTATCTGAAGGAACGACAGTAGAAGCGGCAAAAGGGCCACTTCGAGTGTGGTAGGGATGGGATCGCCCAGATTTGAACTAGGGGCGCGGGCACCCAAGGCCCGAAGGTTACCAAGCTACCCCACGATCCCGCATCAACATCTCGACCGGACAGCGAGTAAAGGGTTTCGTTGCGAGGCCGCTGTGTCACGCGGGAGCGAGGCCCCAGAAGTACGCGATGCCGAGCGTGGTCACGACGGCGAAGACGGCCTGTAGCGGCGCTCCGACACGGAGGTAGTCAGTGAAGCGGTATCCACCGGGACCGTAGACGAGGAGGTTCGTCTGGTACCCGACCGGCGTCATAAAGGCCGTCGAGGCGGCGAAGGTGACGGCGAGGACGAACGCGAAGGCGTTGGCATTCAGTTGCTGGGCCGTTTCGATAGCGACCGGAATCATCAGCACGACGGAGGCGTTGTTCGAGATGATGTTCGTCAACAGCGCCGTGACGAGATACATCAGCCCGAGGACGACGGCGAGGCCGCCCCCGGCGGTGAGGACGCTGCCGGCACCCATGACGAACAGCTCCGCGAGCAGGTCAGCGCCGCCGGTCTCCTGCAGGGCGACACCCAGCGGGATGACGCCGGCAAGCAGGAAGACGACATCCCACTGGACGGCGTCGTACAGTTCCGACGGGCGGAGACAGCCGGTGAGGACCATCGCGAGCGCGCCGCCCAGCGCCGAGATGACGATGTGAATCGGAGTCAACGCGGCGACGCCGACGACGGCGGCGACGATGCCGACCGCGACGGGAATCTTCGACCGGCGGAAGTCCGGCCGTTCGACCTCCTGGGCGACGATGAAGTCGTTGTTGCGGTTGAGGCGGTCGATGCTGTCGGGGGTGGCCTGCACCAGCAGCGTATCGCCGATGCGGAGTTTGACGTGGTCCATCCGCTGGCGGTACAGCTCCTGGCCGTGGCGAAGTGCCAGCACGGTTGCGTCGTAGCGCTGGCGGAAGCTCGTGGAGACGAGCGTCTCACCGATGAGCGAGGAGCCGGGAGCGACGACGACCTCGACGAGGTTCTTTCGCTCGTTTGCGGCCTCCAGTTCTGCCTCACCGACCTCGACTTCGGGAATCACGTCCAGCCCTTCGACGTCGAGGAGGTCGACGAGCGTGTCCCGGCCCGTCCGAATCGCGAAGACGTCGCCGGCCCGAATCGTTTTCTGGCCGAAGGGTTCGAGGAACGTTCGTTTCTCGCGGACCAGCTGGACGATGTCCACGTCGAACTCAGATACCCTGAGGGCCTCCTCGACGGTCTGACCGATGAGCGGGGAGTCCTCGCGGACGACGACCTCGGTGAGGTACTCACCCATCTCGAACTCCTCGGTGAGGTCCTCCTCGGCTGGGATACGCGACGGGACCAGATAGCGACCGACGGTGAGCAGGTAGATCGTCCCGACGATGGTCACGATGATGCCGAGCTGGGTGAACTCGAACATGCTGAACGGGCGGCCGAGCAGTTCCGCCGAGAGCTGCGAGGCGAGGATGTTCGTCGAGGTGCCGATGAGGGTCAGCATCCCGCCGAACATCGAGGCGTAGGACAGCGGCAGCAGCAGTTTCGACGGCGAGAGCTTGCCCTTGTGCGCGATGTCGGTGACCATCGGCAGGAGGATGGCGACGGCGGCGGTGTTGTTGATGAACCCGGAGATAGGCGCGACCAGCCCGACGGTCGCACTGAGCTGTCTCGTTTCGCTGTCCCCGGTCAGCGAGGCGATTTTCGCGCCGAGAATCTGGACGATGCCGGTCCGCTGGACGCCGTCGGAGAGGATGAACATCGCCAGCACCGTTATGGTCGCCGTCGAGGCGAAGCCAGAGAGCCCGCGGTCCAGCGGCGAAATCCCGTCACCGGCCTGGTGTAACACGTACACCGGCTCGGCAAGCAACCCGAGGTCGGTCGCGAGCACCGTCACCGGTTCGGCCAGCATCAGCGCGACCATGACGGCGATAGCAGTCACGTCGACTGGCAGCGCCTCCGTCGCAAACAGCACCAGCGCAGCGACGATAACCGCGAAGACGAACAACATCCCCGGCGTAACAGGTGGCAGCGACACGTCTGGCCCCTGCGCCGCCAGTGACAAAAGCATGGGTCGTTTGCGTGCGGTGGCGTCCGCTCACACCCTGACCAGGCAGCCGACGTTTATCCCTGTCCGGGCCGAAGGAGTGGCAATGAGCCTTTTCAACGATCTCGGTCGAAAAGTCGAGGAGCTGAAACAGGAGGTCGGGAACGCGTCCGACGACGAAGCCACCCACCGGTGTATCGAGTGTGATACGCTCCTCTACACGGACCACGACGAGTGTCCCGAATGCGGGAGCACGTCAGTCATACCCATCTCTGACTAGCAACAGCGAGAAACCGCCTGGCCGGTGTCGCGTCGCTCACCGCGTCGGCCCGTCACGACCCAGGTCTTCGAGCAGGGCGTCGTAGCTCCGGCCGAACACCGCCTGTTTTCTGAGCGAGGTTATCGCGACCTCGAAGACGGGGATGGCGAACTGCCCGCCCGGTCCGCCGACGACGACGGCCGCTTCGTGGTCCGTCTCGTCGGTCCACTTGCCGTCGAGTTGCCGGACGAGTACTTCGCCGAAGTAGCCGCCGAGTTCCCGCACGACACTGGTGAACGCGCGGTCGTCGAAGGAGTCGTCGCTCCCGAACGTCGTCTCGGCGAATCGCTCGTCGTCCCACTCCGCGTCGACCAGATCGTCGAGCCGCGAAAGCGAGGCCGGCGAGAAATCGAGGTCGTGTTCGCCCCAGAAGTCGGCGAACTCGACGGCGGTGTCGGCGTGGTCCGCCCGGACCGTGCCGGGTTCCCACGAGCGGGCCATCGAGCCAGCGGTCGAGTCGCTGCCGGTGGAAGCAGGCTGCTCACGTTCGTCAGCGGCCGCCGTATCAGGCGTCTCGTCAGCGGTTGCGTCCTGTGACGGTGCAGTCTCAGTGGCATCAGACGCCTCGACATCCCCGACAGGAGCCGATGTGTCGGGACGATCATCGGACTGTTCCACGGCGTCGGATTCCGCAACGGCTGCCGGCGTGTCATCGACCCCCGCGGCGTCAGCGGTGTCTGCAGGCGACTCGTCACCCGTGGTTTCGGAAACCGCCTCCGCGTCTGTAGCGACGTCTGACGACGCATCCGGCGAGATATCGGGCTTTGATTCGTCGTCTATCGATGTCCCGGCCGCTCCGTCGTCGGCTGTATCGGTCACTGCTTCGTCAGCAGATGTGTCGGTTGCTGCTCCCGCGGGCGCGTCGACAGTTCGGTCCTCGTCGCGAGTGTCGATAGCCGAGTCTTCGGGAAGTGTCTCGGCCGCCGGCGCTTCGTCCGAGGGGTCCGCTGTAGCACTGTCGGCTGTCGGTTCCGCTTCGTCGATGTACGCGGCCGCTTCGTCGGCAGTGGCCATATCAGCGGTATCATCGGCATCGGCCGTCGTCTCGACAGCATCAGTCGTGTCAGCAGTCGGTCCGTCTTCAGCGGCGTCGAAGGTCGAGTCCGCTGCCGGTGTTTCGGCGGTTGGTTGCTCATCGGCGGTATCAACAGCCGATTGCTCGGCAGCGGGTTCGGTGGCCGGCTCCGCATCGCTTGAGTCGATAGTCGACCCCTCCTCGGTGGTTTTAGCGGCCGACAGCTCGCTGCCGGCATCGTCTGACGCTGACTCGGTCGTCTCTGGATCTGCGTCCTCGCCGATGTCAGCGGTCGAACTGTCGGCGTCGTCACTGCTCCACGGTGGCTCGTTCTCTGGCTCGTCAGCGACCTCACTGGTGGCGGGTGTGGGGTCGGTGTCGTCCGGCCGGTCTTCGCCTTCCGACTCGGATTCGACCCGCCGGACGATTCGGGTCGGCTCTGTTTCGATGGCCTGGGACGAATCGGTATCAGCGGTGTCGCCGGCAGTTGCCTCACTTCGCTCATCTGTCGCCGTCGGTTCGGGCGGTCCGTCGCGTTCGTCCGCCTGTCCATCGTCGACGCGGCTAACGACCCGCGTCGGTTCGGAGACGACACTGTCGGCGTCGATTTCGTCCGCGCCCGGCTCTGTCAGACCTCCGTCGTCGGTACTCTGTATGCTATCCAGTTCCAGGTCGGATTCCAGACGCGTCACGACGGCCGCAAACACCGGTTTGTCGGCGAACGAGCGAGCGGCCACGTCGAACACCGCGACACCCACCTCATCGTTCGGGCCGGCGACAGCGACGCCCCATCGACCGTCTGACTGGACCCACTTGCCGTCGTACGCCCGCACGAGGAGTTCGCCGAGGTAGCTTCCGAACCGAACCGTGTTCTCGGTGTAGGTCGTCACACTCGCGGCGTCGCCGACGGTTTTGCCGTCGTAGCTCTCCTCGATAGCCGTATCGAGGCGGGCAAGCGCGTCGGGGTCGAAGGTCAGCGGGTCCGCGCCGTCGACGACGTGCTCGGCGTACTCCCGGAACGTCGTCGGGTCGAGCGTCGCTGTATCCAGAAGGTCCGGCCCATCGTCGGACGGCGGGTCGCCCCCGGCCGCCCGCTCGTCCCCGTCGGTCGACGAGTCATCGCCACCGACGGCGCGACGGATCGTATCGAACAGGCCCATGGACACCGGAAGTACGTGCCGCTACAAGAATGTACGCCGAAAGGATACTCGGCCGACAGGTCTGCGGAACGAACGCGGCTCAGTGCTCGTCGCGCAGTTCCATGTCGGCGACGATCTCGTAGGGGTGCTGTCCCTTTCGGATGCCGTCGAGCAGCTGGAACGACTCGTCGGGCGCGAGGAAGTGCCGGGTCACGGCTCGGCCGAGCGGCGTCGGTGAGAGCCCGTCGATAAATTCGTACTCCAGTAGCTTCCCGAGCGCGTGCTTGGTCGGGACCTCGCCGACCATCCGGTCGTTGAGCCGCTTGGCCTGCTTGCCGGCGACGGTGACGTTCGCCAGCGTCTCCTCGACGGCCGCGCCCTCGTCGTAGCGGGTGATGACCGGCTCCATCTCGCCTTTCAGGAGCTTGAACGCCACCTCGTCCTCGGTCATCTCCATGCTGTTGTGGTACGTACAGTCCGGCTCGACCAGCATGTAGACGGTGCCCTTGTCGTGGTAGTCCGGGCGACCAGCCCGGCCGAGCATCTGGCTGAACTCCTGAACGGTGAGCCACTCGATACCCATCGCAAGCGAGTCGAAGATGACCTGCGAGGCCGGGAAGTCGACCCCCGCCGCCAGCGCCGCCGTCGTCACGACCGCCGCCAACTCCTGGTCGGCGAACTGCCGCTCGACCCGCTGGCGCTTCCGGTTGTCCAGCCCGGCGTGGTACGGCGCGGAGCTGTACTCCAGTTTGCGTGAAATCTGGTGACACCGGCGTCGGGAGTTCGTGAAGATGATGGTCTGGCCGCGGTACCCCTTGCTCGACTTGTTGTCGAAGGCTCGCTTGACGAGCTTCTTCTCCGTCTCGATCTTCTCGCGGCCGTCGGCGAACGTGACGTGGCGTTCGATGGGGACCGGCCGCTCCTCGAACTCGATGAGCGTCGCCCGGAGCTGGTCGGCCAGTTGGCCGGGGTTGCCGACCGTCGCCGAGAGGTAAATCCACTGCGTATCGCCGCTGTCGGGTGCGCCGCCGGACTCGCAGTAGTATTTGAGTCTGGAAATCAGGCCGTCGAGGCGGTGGCCTCGCTCGTCCTCGCCGAGCGTATGCACCTCGTCGATGACGACGGTCCCGACCGTCCCGAGGTCCTTGCCGGTCCGGAGCGCGTGGTCGATTCCCTCGTAGGTCCCGACGATGACATCGGCTTCGGGGTCGAAGCGTCCGCCCTCGTCGGCGATGCGGCTCGCGCCCACGCGCAGCGACACGTCGACCATGTCGCCGTAGCGGTCCTGGAACTGCTCGTACTTCTGGTTCGCGAGCGCGACCAGCGGGACGAGAAACAGCATCGTTCCCTTGTTGTTCAGGACGCGGTCGATGCCGGCCATCTCGCCGATGAGCGTCTTCCCCGTCGCCGTCGCGCTCACGACCAGCTGATCGCGGCCCTCCGTGGCTCCGTGTTCGACGGCGAGACTCTGGACCGGGAGCAGGGTGTCGAACCGGGATTCGAGGTGTTCTTGCATGCCCGGGTGGAGGTCCAGCGAATCAACGCGAACGGGGTCGACCTCGTCGACGGTGGCCGAGATCTCGTCGAACTTCGTCAGGTCCGGGTCCAGTTGGCCCGACAGGAGGTTCGTCACCCGGTCGAGGTCCTGCACTTCGAGCAGGAGCTCTTCGAGCCGGTCGCGAGCGTCGCCGCCGATGTTTCCTTTGTAGGCGAGTTCTCGGTCGAGCTGCTGGCGAGCGCACTCCGGGCAGATGGTCTCGTCGTCAGTCTCGATAGCCGTCTCGCTGGTAATCGGCGAGTAGCGCCCGTCGGAGGCACACAGCCGACAGGTCCGGGCGACCTTGGCCTCGATCTGGTACGCGTCGAGCATCTCGCGAATTCGCTCGCGTGCACGCGGAGCAGTCTGCTCTGAAATGCGAATGCGGGCCGCACGGCGGGCGAGGTCGACGAACTGGTCGGGCGAGCGAAGCTCCTCGCTGGTTCCGTCCTTGACGCGGAGCCGACGCGGGCGGGGGCCGGCGTCGGTCTCCTTGAGTTCGAGGATACCGTGGAAGAGCCGCTCGCCGTCCCGGTGGGCGGCGACGCGGAACTCCTCGCCGTGTTCGTGGAGGAACAGCGTCTCTACCTGTGCGGCCTGCTGTGACACAATTATCTAGTGGCGACTGCGCTACTTGAGCGGTTCGGACTAGCTGTGAGCGGGACGAATCACGCGGCTACGGTTTCGAACAGCCAGAAAGCCCCGAGCCGCTGGACTACTGCGACTCGCTGCGCTCCTCGGTCGTTGCACTCCCTGCGGTGCTTACGTCGTCTCGAACGCCCAGCGGCTCGCCCCTTTCGGTCCCACCCGGCCTGGATTGGGTAGTCGGCTCTGTGTTGGGCGCTCTGGTGCTCAGTTGTTGCTACGCCTGTGGTAGATGCACATGCTAGCAGTCACTCTTGCAGTTTGATTTCGTCATCGCCGGCGGGAACCGCACAGAGGAAGGAACCCGGTTCGTCGCCGTCGTTGCGGTACCAGTGGACAGCGCCAGCGGGGATATGGAGGCTGTCGCCCGCCCCGACGTCGTACTCCTCGCCTTCGATGCCGACGGTGTACCGTCCGGAAAGGACGTACTGCTCGTGTTCGATTTCGTTGGTGTGTTTCGGCACGCTGCCGCCGGGGGCGAGCGTGAAGCGACGGAGTGCGAGATTGCCGCCGCCGTTGTCCTCACCGATGAGGACGCCTTTTTCCAGCCCGTCGGCGGCGTCGACGGGTTCGTACTCGATGTCGTCCGCGCGGCGAATCAGTGGGTCGCTCATATGCGGTCCATCACGGGCTCGGCGCAAAGGGGTACCGGCAGTGGTGACTGCGGCAGTCCCGCAAGGGGGCTTAAGACCGTCCCGCGTCAACCTCCCGATATGCGCCGGTTTCGCATCGGAAGCGCGTTTGGAATCCCCATCCAGTTGGACCTGACGTTTCTCCTCGTGCTACCGCTGTTCGCCTGGATTATCGGGACACAGATCGAGCAGACGACCGAGCTGTTGAACGGGACGCTGAACGCCGGGCTGGACGCGGCCGTCCTTACCGACGGCGCGCTCGTCTGGGTACTCGGCATCGGTGCGGCCCTCGGCCTGTTCACCGGCGTCGTCCTCCACGAACTCGGCCACTCCCTCGTCGCTATCCGCTATGGCTTCCCTATTGACTCCATCACGCTCTGGCTGTTCGGCGGCATCGCCCAGCTCAGCGAGATGCCCGAAGACTGGAAACAGGAGCTGGTCATCGCTATTGCCGGCCCCATCGTCAGTATCGCCGTCGGCGCTGTCTGTTTCGTCGCGTTCCAGCTTCTCCCAAGCGGTGCGGCGACAGCCATCGAATCAGCACGGTTCATCCTCGGCTATCTGGCGCTGATGAACATCGCACTGGCGGCGTTCAATATGCTCCCCGGCTTCCCGATGGACGGCGGCCGCGTCCTGCGCGCGCTGCTGGCCCGCCGGCGGTCGTACGCCAGAGCCACCACCATCGCCGCCGAAGTCGGGAAGGTGTTCGCCGTCTTCCTCGGCCTGTTTGGCATCTTCGTCCTCGGAAATATCTTCCTCGCCGGCCTGGCCTTCTTCATCTACATCGGCGCGGCGGGCGAGTCCCGCCAGACCTCGATGCGGGCCGCGTTCGAGGGCGTCACCGTCGCGGACGTGATGACGCCGGCGGACCACGTAACGACAGTCCCCGAGGACATGTCCGTCCGGGAACTCATCCAGACGATGTTCAAGGAGCGTCACACCGGCTATCCGGTCGAGCGCGGCGGCGAGGTCGTCGGCCTCGTCACGCTCGAAGACGCCCGCGCCGTTCAGGAGGTCGAGCGCGAGGCCTACACCGTCGGCGACGTGATGACGACGGAAATCATCACAATCAGTCCGGAGACCGATGTGATGGACGCGCTGACCTCGCTCCAGCAGAACTCCGTCGGTCGCCTGCTCGTCACTGACGAGGACGACTCCTTCGAGGGGTTACTCACCCGGACAGACATCATGACAGCGCTCTCGATTATCAAGTCCAGCGGCGACTTTACCCCCATCGGTGAGACGGAGACCGAGACTGTCCGGCCGGAATCAGGGATAGAGCGGTAACGGTCACTCGCCGTCGAGATACGACATCGCGTCCTCGTCGGAAACCTGGTCGAACTGCTCGTAGTACTGGCCGACGGCGCGGAACGCCGACGGGACCTCCAAGCAGACCACCTCGTCGACCAGCGCTTCGAGGTCCGAAATCGCCCGCGGCGAAGCGACCGGCACCGCAAGCACGAGTCGCTCGGGACCGGCCTGTCGGATCTGCTCGATGCAGGCCCGCGCCGTCGCGCCCGTCGCCACGCCGTCGTCGACGAGGCAGACTCGCTTCCCGGTAAGTGTCGGCGACGACTCCGAACTGCGGTAGCGCTGGGCCTTCTGTCGGGCGGCTTCCGCCATCTCCGCTCGTGTGCTCGCAACGTAGTCCCGGGGTATCTCGCGTTGCTCGATGACATCGGTGTTGAGCCAGACCGCTCCGTCCGCGGCGACGGCGCCGATAGCGTACTCGGGGTTGTTCGGTGCGCCGATCTTCTTTGCGACCGCGATGTCCAGCGGGACGTCGAGCGCGTCGGCGACGGGGCGGCCCACTGGCAGCCCACCGCGCGGTATCGCGAGGACGATGTCGACCGCGATATCTCGCTCGCGCAACGCCTCTCCCAGCCGTCGACCGGCAGTTTGCCTGTTCTCGAACGTCGGGGAGCGGTTGCGTGCCATACTGGTTAATTCGCTGTCGGGAAGCAAATAGCTCCGCATTCTGACGGTCAACTGGAAACCTCGCACCAGCCGAAGGGCACCGTTACTCGTCGGACAGCGCCGCGGCAATCGCTTCGAGTTCTCCCTTCCGGAAGGGCTGTTCCGCGTCCGCCGGGTCGTCGTCCTCGCGCTCGCCGATTGTCCAGAGAATCCCCGCCCGCATCTGCGGCTTCGACGGCAGTCGGTCCGTGTCGATATCGTACCCGACAGCTTCGCAGATGGCCGCCAGAGCTTCCTTGGTGAAAGCAGTCGAGACCGGGCGTTCGTACCGCCCGACAGCCTCGCGGATCTCGTTCCGCAGTTCGTCGACAGTTGGTGACATACGCGTACTGGCGGCGGGACTGATTGTGTAGATTCCGGTCCAGTTACGCCATCGCGCCGCCTGCGACGGGGGTATCTATTCGAGGGATACCGGCCCGCCAACGCAACTCCGCCCGCGAAACGTGACCGAACTCGGCTCGACGGTGACAGCCCGGACACAGCGAGACGACGTTGTCCAGCGTGTGTGCGTCTCGGACGGCGAGCGCTGGCATCGCGGCGAACAACCGAACCGGCACGATGTGGTGCACATCCGGGTTCCGTCCCAGTTCCTCGGCAGCAGTGCCACACAGCACGCAAGCGTGGTCGTCTCGCGCCAGGGCCTGCTCGCGCACCGACCGCCATCCCGGTCCGTACTCGCCGACACCACCGCCGCGCCAGTTCAGATGCCCGTCACCGGTGAACGCCGCCGAAAGCCACTCCGCGTGGCAGTCACGGCTGCAGAGGACGACTTCACTCTGAATCTGACTCGGATATCGCTCAATGCGGGCGTCGCAAACGTCACAGGAGACCGATAGTTTGCCACCGGACCACGAGTGGTGTGCAGCTCCAGAAATTTGTGGCGGGTCGCGCCACGCCGCGTTCTCGACACAGTCAGAGCAGTATACCCCATCTTTCTCCGACGGGTAATACTCGAACTTCGCGCCACAGACCTCGCAATTCGTCTGCTCTGTCGCATCCGAAAAGTTCGGATTGGCTTTTCCTTCGTACGATACAGCGGCATCGTGGCAGTGCTTCGAACAGTAGGCTCGGGCGGACTCACAGTAGAAGGAATCTCCACAATGGTTGCACTCTCTATTCGGTAGCCGTTCGTCGTGGACGCGGCTATGATGCACCCCAAGACCACGTCGACTATCGAATACCCGACCACATGTCGGACAGTCAAACTCTTTCACAGGGCAGACAAGAACGTAGTAGATAGTAAATATGAGCCGAGTGGGGTGAAAGTAAAACTAAACGTACTGATGTCCTCGGTTCAAAACATATAAGAAAATTGATACAGTCCGGGTGCGGGAATTGAACCCACGTCTCAGCCACCACAAGGCTGAAGGATACCACTACCCCAACCCGGACACGCTTATTGAGGCAATCATAGATATTCCGCTGGAACAGAAATACGTTACGAATCGGGGAACCAGTGAGTCGTGAGAGCGCGTGACAGCGGTGGCACGTCGGTTCGGAGTTGAGTTCGACTATAGTAGCCATTGAAAATCAGTGCACACCTGCTCGCACGCCTGCAATGCGGTCAGTGTGTAAACCATTTCAATTGTTACGATAGCTCACCGGCTGCTTCGAGACGCTTTTACACAGCCGACGCGTACAGAGAGGCACGCGTGGCCATCACGGACAAAATCTACGTCAAGAACCACCAGCAGCTCGCCTCCCAGCTAGAGACGAGCTTCCCGAAGGGGGCGTTCAAGGGTGCGACGCTGGACATCCTGTTTCAGGGCGAGGGGTTGGCAAAGCTCGACGAAGCCTCCAGAGAGCGAGTCCTGGATTTCGCTGAGGACTTCCTCGACTGTGACTGTGAGGCCAACCCCCACTGTGGTTGTGCCGAGCGGAAGTTCATCTCGTACCTGCTGGAACTGCGCGAACAGGGAATGGGGCCGGACGCAATCGTCGACGTGATGAGCGACGACTACATGCTGTATGCGTATCCGGGCGACGTGCTCTCTTTCCTCGATAACTCCGTCAGAACGTTAGAAGCCGTGGAAACCCTGGCCGATGTCGATGGGCGCGACGACGTCGCCGAGGACGTACAGCAGAAACGCCAGCGGTTACTCTAGGTCGTCGAAGCTGCCGATGCGATAGGAGGCGTCTTCCTCTTCGCCCTGATCGAGGTCTTCGAGATGAATGACCTCGTCTTGATCCATCTCGTCGAGTTGCTGGCGGAGCTTCGTGACGTAGCGCTTGTGTTCTTCCAGTTGTTCGCGGAGGTGTTCGGCTTCGAGTTCGAGTCGCTCGTGCTCGCGGACGAAGCTCTTCGGAACTTCGACTTTCGGCGGGAAGCTCTCGGTACTGGTCTCGGTTGCGTCGTCCTCGAACTCGTGTTCCGGCGCGACCTTCACCTGACCGTCGTGGGAAACAAGCGTGTCGACGTAGTCACGAAAAACTGCGGACAGCGAGATATCGCGTTCCTCGGCGATTTCGCGGAGGGTTTCGAATTTGTCCTCGCTGACGCGGAAGGAGATAGTCTTGTTTTTGTTGCCCATAGTTATGTACTGTTTCAGCAGCAACGTATTTAATCGTTTGTCAGACGCTACCGGACCGGTCCCTTGGTGGCCGTCTCTGACGACAGTCGAACCGCTGTGATTTAACAGCCGGCCGACCTCGGTTCCGGCAGAGATGGCGACAGACATCGACGCGACCGCTCACCACTTCGGTATCATCGTCAGCGATCTGGACCGCGCCGTCGAGTTCTACCGCGACGTGCTCGGACTCGACGTGCTGACGCGCTTCTCGGTCGGTGACGAGGCGTTCGGCACCGCCGTCGACATCGAAGGGGCCAGCGCCGAACTGGTGCACCTCGACGCCGGCGGCGCGCGTCTGGAACTGGCGAGCTACGAGCCGGAAGGCGAGGCGATGCCGGACCCGGACCTCAATCGACCGGGAGCGACCCATCCCGGGCTGGAAGTCGACGACCTCGATGCGGTCGCCGACCGACTACCCGATGATGTCGAAACGCTCAGCGGCCCGCAAACGACCGAGAGCGGGACGACGATCATGTTCGTCGTCGATCCAGAAGGGAACCGAATCGAGCTACTAGAGCCGTAGCGCCGGTCGACCTGCCAGCAGCGAAAAATCGAGGACGGTGCCGCGGTCAGTCCGCGCTGGCTTCGGCCTGTTCGTCCTGCAGGCTCTCCAGCGCGCCGACGACCGACTGCCGATAGTTCTCGATTGACAACTGCTCGTACTCCTCGTCAGCCATCGAGATATACTCGTCAGTGGCCGGGTCCTCCATGTCGGCTTCCTTGTACCGCTTGACCCGGTCAAGCGTTCGCTCGGCCGTTTCGACGACCCAGCGGTCCCGCGTCGCTTCGTCGACCTTCGAGATGGACTCGGGGCGGATCGAGACGTTCACTTCGCCCTCGTCGGTCTCGTAGGTGCGTGGCTTGCCGACGACAGCGACGTAGGCCGGCGGCTCCAGTTCGCGCAGCATCGACGCCGCGTCGGGCTGGTACTGCCCGGCGTACATGAAGAACGTGTCGCCGTTGGGGTCGACGACCCGGCCCTGCCAGTACTCGCTGTCCTCACCGACGTCTTCGGTTTCGGTGAGGGTCCCGACCAGGAACACGCGGTTGGCGCGCTGGCCGGTCGGCAGGAGGACGTACACCGGCGCGCGGTCGTCGTCGGATTCCTTGAACGTGTAGCTCGCGTCGTTGAACTCGCGTGCGAAGACGCGCCGTGCGACCTCGCGGGTGGGTGTACTCGCCATTTAGATCGACCTCGCTTTGATGAGAATCTCGTCTGCATCCACGGCCCCGGTCAGTCGCTCCTGCTCGTCGGCGAGCAAGTAGCGGCCAAACGTCGGACCGCGGACGCGGTAATACCGGCCGAGGATTTTCTGTCGCATCTCGTCGGCGACAACGGTGGTGTCGAGCGCGTCCATCGCCATCTCCTTCGCCTCTTCGAGGGCGATGCCGGTCAGCTCCTCGGTCGCGTCCTCGTCGAAGATGACCTCGGTGACCTCCTCGCCGTCGTCGAGGACGCCCTTGATTCGGAGGTCGAACTCGCCTTCGACCTCGCCGTGTTCGCTACAGCGGCCGTTCTGGAGGACGCGCGTGCAGTCGTCCTCCGGACAGCGCTTGATGAGCCCGGAGCCCGACTGGATGTCGACCAGCGCGCCCTCGGCCTCGACGCTGTCGTCGCCGACCTCAATTGCCTCGTCGAGTTCCTCGATAGTGGTCGTCCGGTTGAGCTTCACGGAGAAGCGGCCCTGGTACTCGTCGGTGACGACGTTGCGCAGGGCGTAGGACTTCCCTTCTTCGAGCGACGGGAGGTCGGACTTCGACCACTTCGTGAACTTGATCGTGCCCGTCTCGTCGCCCAACAAGCCGACCTGGGCCACGGCGTCGGCGCGCGGCTCCCAGAGTTCGACGACCGTCGCGCGAACGTCGACCCACTCCTCGGGGGCGTCGACATCGGCGACGTTCACTTGCTCGTTGCCGCCGCCGTCGCCGCCGCCCAGCTGGTCGCGGTCCATACCAGCCTCGTCGAGGTACGTGTTGACGACGCTCCGGCGGGCCTCACTGATGGGGACCTGATAGTCGTTCACCAGCGTATCGAGCCGCTCGACGACGTCGTCGACGTCGATCTCTAGCTGGTCGGAAAACTGCTCGTGTATCTCTGTCGCGTGGGTACGCAAATCTGACTCAGTCATTGGCTTTCACTGTCTCCGCCTGGTTTTCGTTGGGAGACATCCGACGCTTGGTCGCCTTCGGATATAAACACTCGCCCAGCGGAGTGAAAGTGAAAGTGAGTGAGGGTGTTGCGGTCCCACAGTCGCGGCGCGAGAGCCACGCGAGAAGATTGATTTGTCGCGGGGCACAACGGTCAGTATGGCCGACGACGACCGACTCGCACGGTTCATCCGAGATACCTTGCGGTCGGCCGAGCAGCAGCTCTCGGACGCGAAGAAGGCCTACAAAAACGGCAAGCGGTCGGCGGAGGCCGGCCTGCCCAGGGACGAGGAGGGCCGGGCTCGAATCGTCTGTCGCCGCCACGCCGAGTACCGCGCGGTGTCGATGGACGAGCAGCGTCGGCCAGTCTGCTACGACGCAGAGAGTCCGGACTGTCAGGGCTGTGTCGAGGACATCAGAGACGGCACAATAGAGACGTGGTAAGCGGCTGCCGGCAGCGGCTCCGACCGTTTTTCAACAGGTTCGCCAGTATAACACTTTAGCACTGGCCGGGTTAACTCCGAGTATGGAGCGTCCAATCGTCGCGCTCGTCCTGGCCGGGGGAACCGGCACACGGCTGTATCCGGCGAGCCGGAGCGACCGGCCAAAGCAGTTTCTCTCGTTTGGCGAAGAGGAGTCACTGCTCGCCGAGACTGTCAATCGAGTGGGGTTCGCGGACGAGACCTACGTGTTGACGCGCGAATCGTTCGCCGACGGGGTGCGAACGCGCGCGCCGAGTGCTGCGGTGTTGACCGAACCGGAACCCAAAGACACCGGCCCGGCGCTGGCGTACGCGGCCCACCGCATCCGCGAACAGGTCGGCGACTGCGTTCTACTGTGTCTGCCGAGCGACCACCGGATTTCGGGGCCGTTCGAGACGGTCGCACGAACGGCCGCGCGAGTCGCAGTGGAAACCGAGGGGCTTGTTACCGTCGGCATTGAGCCCGACCGGCCGGCGACCGGCTACGGCTACATCAAGCCCGGGCCGTCCGAGAACGGCTTCGCGCCGGTCGAAACGTTCCACGAGAAGCCCGACCGGGAGACCGCAGAGCGGTACGTCCGGGAGGGGTTCTACTGGAACGCCGGCCTGTTCGCGTGGACGCCGACGGCCCTCCTGTCCGCCGCGGCGTCGTCGCCGCTTGCACCCATGGTCGAGCGACTCGACGACGGGGACCATGACGCCGCCTTTGCCGCTGTTGACCCGGTGAGCATCGACTACGCTGTGCTCGAAGACGCCGAGAACGCCTTCGTCGTCCCGGCGGCGCTGGACTGGGACGACCTGGGCTCGTGGGACGCCTTCGAGCGCATCCTCGACAAACAAGACGGAAACGCGGTGCTGGGGGAGGCGGTCACCATCGACGCCGACGGGAACGTGCTGGCGAGCGACGGGCACGTCAGCGCCGTCGGCGTCGAAGACCTCGTGGTGGCGTCCTTCGACAACCGAACACTCGTCGTCCCGAAAGACGAGGCTCAGCGCGTTCGGGAGGTCGTGTCGGAGCTACGCGATGACGAGCGATTCTGAGCGGATCGGCGGCCAGGGCTGTTAGCTCCGCATCGCGCCGCCGTCGACGGGCAGGGCCGTCCCGGTGACGTAGGAGGAGCGGGCCGACGAGAGGAACGCCACCACGTCTCCGAGTTCCTCGGGCTGGCCAACGCGCTGCAGCGGCGCGTCGGACCACGATTCGATGCCCGTCTCGTAGGAATCGTACTCGCCGCGCTCGACGGCCGCCTCGACGAGTTCCTCGATGCGGGGCGTCTCGTGTGCACCGGGGAGGACGGCGTTGACGCGGACCTCCGGCGCGAACTCGCGGGCCTGGGTCTTCATCAGGCCGATGACGGCCCGGCGGACAGCGTTCGAGAGCACCAGGTCGTCGATGACCTCCCTGACGGATCGGGAGGTGATGTTGACGATAGTACCGTCGTCGGAGTCCCGGAGATACGGATAGGCGGTCCGGGTGGTCCAGACGGCGCTCATCACCAGCAGGTCGTACGCGCCGTACCAGTCCCGTTCGGTCGTCTCCATGAACGGTCCGGGGGCCGGGCCGCCGGCGCTGGTAACGACGTGGTCGAGGCCGCCGAAGGTGTCGACGGTCTCCTCGACGAGCGCTTCGATCTGATCGGGGTCGGTGATGTCGGCCTCGACGGCCAGTACGTCGCCGTCGCCGATTGATTCGAGCCGGTCCCGTGCCTCGTCGACGTGTTCCGGCGTTCGGCCACAGACGGCCACGTCGGCACCCTCAGCGGCGAGGGCTTCGGCGCTCGCGAGTCCGAGGCCGCTCGTCGCGGCGGTACACAGCGCTGCGTTGCCATCGAGTTCGAGGTCCATGTCCAGGAGAAGTACCGACTGTCCCAAAAAGTCCCGCTCGCAAACTGTCCCAGTTACCGTGACTGCACAGCGGCCTAGCTGCCCCAGAAGTTGTCCCGGCTCCCGAGACGCCGGCCGTCGTCGTCGGGGTCGTCGTCCGTCTCGTCGGTATCGGTGTCGCTCTCGCTGGTTTCGGATTCGGAGAGCTCTTCGTCCATCTCCAGTCGCTCGACCTCCTCGGCGCGGGCGTGGTTCGAGTGGACGTTCGTCACCTTGACCAGCGAGCGGGCCGGCGGGAGCACGCCGTCCACCATGATGATGAAGCCGTCCTCGGTCCGACCGACGCCGGCACCGCTCTCGTGGATGTCCTCGACGTCGACGGCGACTTCCTCGCCCATCTTGACCGGCTGGCTCTTGAGTTCCGAGATGGGCTGGTTGTAGTGATTGCACCACTCGGCGCCGCCACGGTCGCCGTAGTGGGTACAGCCCATCCCCTGAATTCGTTCGGTGAATTTGGGACAGTCGTCTGCGAGCGGACAATCGGCCATATCAGGGGATAACGTGGCCGCTGGCAAAACGCTTGCGACCCCATCTCCGCGCCGCACAGCCTGTTATTACGTTTGAGATTTTCACCGGCACACACTTTACTGCCACTCGCTGGTTGTCGCGTAGCATTCGGCAGCGCCCAGAGCTATGAGAACGCAGATGTCGGCAGGGCTGGTTTGCCTGCTTCTGGTTTGCACGTCTCCAGTCGCCCTCGGTGTCGAGTCGAGTCCACCGGCACAAATCGGCACCAGCGACAGCGATAGTTCGATTGATGTCCGGTACGCAATCGACAGAGAGCCGACCCAGACCGGTCGGGTACGGGTGACCGCGACGATTGAGCGACCACGGCACGTCACTGGACTGTCGGTGCGGACGCCGGCGGAGACGACAGTCCTCCGAGCCGACGGCCTCCGGTCAGATGGCGACCGCTGGCGTCTCAGCGGCGATACGAGGACAGCACAGTTGACCTACACTGTGCCGGTCGGACTCTCGACGACGTTCGGCCAGCGGACCGCCGGCACCGACAACTGGACGCTGCTGGCCAGACAGGAAGTGTCACTGCGTGCCCGCTGGCGCTGGCGCGCCGGGCCGCGGCCCAGATGGAACGAGTCGCTCGTACTCGCGCCTGGCCAGAACGGTGTCGCCGGGCGTACGGCCGCCTACATCGGCCCACACGAGACAGAACTCAGAACAGTCGACGGGGACCGAATCACCCTCGTTGTCCCGGCGGCTGCGGACCTGCGACCCAACCGAACCGCCGTCTTGGACTCCATCAGTCACGCGAAGCGTGCCTCGACCGCCGGAACGGATCACGACCACATCCGCGTGTTCGTCGCGCCGAACGAACTCGCACCGGGCGGGTACTCCCCGTCGAACGGCGAGTCGGATGTCATCGTCAACGCCGGCGAACCCGTCCGTTCCCCGGTCAACGTCTGGGTCCACGAGTACCGCCACACCCGGGAGACGTTCGAGACGACACCGGCGATGGACTGGCTCAGTGAGGGGAGCGCGGACTATCACACCGCGGCGCTCACCTACAGCGCGAGCGGTATCGAAAAAGACCAGTTTCATGAGAGGATTACGACCGAGCGCCACGAAACCGCTGACCTGACACAGCCCGATAGCTGGGACGGGCCGGGCGCGCAGTACCACAAGGGAACGCGTGTCGTCGCGGCTATCGACGCCCGCCTCCGGCAGGCGACCGACGGGAACCGAACGTTCGAAGCGGTCCTCGACGGGCTGACTCGGCGAGACGAGCGAATTACACTCAGGCTGTTCGCCGAGACGGTGTCGGCTGTCGCCGGGGACGACCTCGACGCGTTCGTTCGACAGGCTGTCACTGACACCGCGCCGTCAGTCCAGACCGACGCGCTCACTGATCGTGACCTGCAGCGAAGCGGCGTAGCGGATACGACCGACCGGCAGGCGAATTTCGCGCCGTCAGTCGATAGCAGCCCGGCCACAGCGACCAGCGGCGACGACGAGGGCAAGCACGGCGTCGGTACCGCACGGCCCGTCACCGACCGTCACGGGGAGTGGACCATGCTCGGGACGCTCGGCATACTGTCGGTGGTACTGGTCGGTCGGCAGCGACGGCGCAAACGGCTGTAGCGCTTCGATGAGCGCTTGGCCTACTTTGAGAGCGTCGCTAGGCCACGCATCGCGTCGGAGCGCTAACGCGGCGTTCTGTGCCGAATATGTTTTTCCACAACTGTCATGCCGGCCGCTTACCTGTCACCTGACAATGGCATCACAGTCCATTTTCGAGCGGATCGGCGGTCGCGACGCGGTAGACGCGGTGGTCTCGGACTTCTACGACCGGGTGCTCGACGACCCGGTACTCGACCCGTACTTCGAAGCGACCGACATGGACCAGCTCCGCAGCCACCAGGCGCAGTTCATCAGTGCCGTCGCCGGCGGACCGGTCGACTACGACGGCGATGACATGCAGACCGCCCACGAAGGCATGGGAATCACCGAAGAAGCGTTCGCCAACGTCGCGACCCACCTCGAAGCCGCGCTCCGGGAGAACGGCGTCTCCGACGACGACGTCGAAGCGATTCTCACTGAGGTCGCTGCCATGGAAGACGACATCGTAGAAGCGTAGCACCGGGGTTCGGACGCATTCAGACACAGCGCCGGAGCCGTTCGGAGACCGGAACAGCTCGGTGTCGCTGTAGGGCTGGCCCTGTGAGCAGGCACAGTCCCAGTAGTAGCAGTACCGATGGTTCACCCGTGTTTTCAAAACAATAGCTGGGTGTGAAAATGTCGCTGTTTCATACGTCTCGCCGGGAAAACCATGGTTGTGGAGGGTGCGAAACTGATACCATCCCCCCAAGTCGGGTTCCGTGCCTCTGACAGGTCATGCGAGCCGACTAGGTATTGGCAGTAGTGCACCCTTCACTGCGACATTCTAAAGACTGGTTCTGGTGAGACATACGGGCGGTGACAGGCATTTTCAGAGCGGTCAGCCGGCAGC
Organism: Haloarcula hispanica ATCC 33960; assembly: GCF_000223905.1. Lineage (NCBI taxonomy): Archaea > Methanobacteriati > Methanobacteriota > Halobacteria > Halobacteriales > Haloarculaceae > Haloarcula > Haloarcula hispanica. The sequence goes on along the minus strand of NC_015948.1, from coordinate 22,776 downwards.
GAACTGTGGGGGACGCTGGAATGCGACCGATGGCGCGCTTGGTTGTTTTGAGAATGTGACTCCTCGGCGTGTAGCGTGGCTGTCTACGTTGCTTTTATTCGGAGATGGCGGGATGGTGGGATTCTCACCCGAGGCCAGGCCTCACTTCGTTCGGTCTGGCGTGATTCGAATCCCCCTGCGTGCTGCGGTTCAGCACGCTTCACTATCGTTCAGCGGCTTCACGGGCACGGTGGGATTCGAACCCACGACCGTCGGATATCTTCCCCCGATGGCAGCGCCAGCGGAGATAGAAGTCCGACGCTCTATCCGGACTGAGCTACGTGCCCTCGCTGTCGTGTACTTCCGGTAGTGACAAAAGAAATGCGGAACGCGATCGCCGGTCAGTCACCGTGGTCGAGGTCTTCTTCGACGTCATCAGCCGTCGTAATGGCGTTGACGTTCCCGGTCTGAATCGCGGTCAGCCCGTCCAGCTCACAGAGGGCGTCGATTTCGTCCTGCGTGGTCGAGACCAGCAGGTCGTCGAACTGGAGGTGGCGCTCGACGGTCGCGCCGGCGGCCGCCACGGCCGCGGCGACACGGTCGGGGTCAGCATCCTCAGCCGTTTCGAGAAGCAACTCGACAGGCTCGCCTTCGATTGGGTCCGCACGCAGGCTCTCGACGGCACGGGAGACGTACATCACTCGGACGAGGGACCGCCGGGGCCTTGATTGTGCTGTTCGGGGTGGTCGAAGCGGGCCTCCGCGACGGCGAAGGCCAGCGTGCTGACCAGACCAAGCAGGGTCCCGCCGGTGAGCATCACCGCAAGGTACTCCAGATCCCGAATCCCGAGGAAGAAGGCGCTGACGGCGTGCAACACGGCGGCAATCGACAGGACGTAGAAGGGGGCGTTGAGATACCGCCAGCGGAAGCTCCCGTCGAGGTACTCGTCGGTCACGCGGCCGAGGCTGGAGGTGATGCCGGCGGCGGCGAACCACTGGATCGCTCCCGAAACCAGCGACGCGATGACTTCCAGAGCGTCGGGGTCGGTCTGGCGTTCGAGTTCCTGAACGCCGCTGACGCCGCCGATAGCGAGCAGCGCGGCCGCGACGACGTAGGTGATGATCGTCACGCGCCCGGCGTACAGTCCGGACGTCGTCCGCTCGACCGCTTCGTCCAGTATCTTCTCAGCGCCGAGGCCCCGGGCGAGGATGTAGAGTCCAAGCAGGCCAGAGATGACACCCAGCGCGGAGCCGGGGTAGCCCAGCGCCTCGATGGCGATTGTCAGCGGGTAGATGAGCAGGAGGATACCGAGCGGAACCAAAATTGTGCCGCGGGTCTCCGGGTCGTCGAGCACCTGCTTGATGGTGTAGTACATCGATTCGAGGTTCTGGGCCTGGCGGACGACGACGCGGCGGACGCCGTCGATACGGACCCGCGAGCGGATGACAGGGACCACCGATTCGTCCTGTGCGCCGTCGGTGACGATGAGCGCCCGCACGTCCTCGCTGGCCGCCAGCGACGCGAGAACGGTATCGACCTCCTCGCCGACCGCCCGGTTGGCGGCCACGTCGCTCCCGTCGACACCGGTGACGGCCGCGACTTCGACCGGTTCGTCGGTGATGTCGTCGTAGATGTGGACGCCCTCGAAGAGGACGTTCACGTCGGAGTCCTCCGGGTCGTTCGAGGCCAGCGCCACCGCTGCATCTACGACGGCATCGCGCCCGATGACTGGCGTCTCGATGCCGGTCTTACGGCCGAGGTCGTCGTCGAGGTCGATACACAGCACCAGCAGCATCTACCGGCGCTACGCCGTCTGTGTTTAACTTCTTTCGGGACCGCCTCACCCTGATTCAGGCAGCGTCCCCCGGGTCCGCCGCTCGACGAGCAACAGCGCGGCGAGCCCCAGAATGATGAGCGTGTACGCCGCTGCGGCGGTGAGCGCGGCCTGTTCGGAGCTGTACTCACCGGTGCGGAAGATGATAGCCTTCCGGACCATCGCGATGACACCCGTGTAGATCACCAGACGGACGATGCGGCGCGTCTCGCTTTCCTGCGTGTACGCAACGACGGTCTGGTACACCTCGACGATAATAAAGAGGAGCAGGGCCGTGTCGATGAAGCCGACGACGACCAGCGGATCGGTGATGTCGCCGCGGAGCGCGCTTTGGAATATCTGGAGGGTCAGGTCGAAGACGCCGATGGCAAAGAGCAGGACCAGCACCAGCGCTGCGACGACCTCGACGTATCGGATGAGCGACTCGCTGACCCCAAGCACCCTGTCGTCGAACGACTCCGCTGCCGGCAGTGGCCCGCCCACGGGGTCGGACTCCTCGTCATCCATACGGACGAGAGGGGCCCCAGCCGATTCAACTTTATCCAGTGGAGTCCCCGTCCTCAAGGAGCAACGCAACGAGCGGAGCGAGTGAGTAGCGCAGTAGGATGGGGAGGAAACGATCATCATGTTCAGAGGTTGTCCGAAGCAGCGTGGCACTCGGAGTGGGCGTTCGACCGACTGTGCGAGTACGTCGAGTACAAGGCCGAAGCCGAAAGGTTGTTCGTGGATACGACGAATCCAAAGAACACGAGCAAGCGGTGCGCCGAGTGTGGGTTCATCCACGACGAGAATCGCCCGTCACGCGATACGTTCGAGTGCCAGAAGTGTGGGAATCAGAATCACGCTGACTACAACGCTGCCAAGAACGTGGCAGATGTGTATCTCCGACGCGAGCAACAGTCCTCGCGTGGGAGGGGCGTCAGTCAATACGCCCTGAAGTCCGGGACAGTGACGCCAAGTCGGGGATACACCCCGTACCCTGACGGGTTCGAGGCAGAGTCCACGGACAAACCCCACCCTCAATGAGCGAACCCGTCAAGGTGAGCGAAGTAGGGTAGAGTCGTTGACAGCGGTCCCTATCTGGCGTGGCCCGGGTCCGCCGGCCGGGGCTCGTAAGCTTCCTGTGTCACGCCCAGTCGGGAGACGAGCCACAGGACCGGGAGCAACAGCACGCTCCCGGCGACAAACGGCGACCAGTAGCCGACGGCGAAGTACAGCCCACCCATGACCGGCGGGCCGACGGTCCGGGCGAGACTGCCGGCGCCCTGCGTGATGCCGAAGGCGCTCCCCTGAACCGCGGCGCTGGCCCGCTGGGACACGAGCGCCGTCAGCGTCACCGAGAGGATGCCGTTGCCAAGCGGTAACAGCGTCAACACGAGCAAGAGGCCGAGCAGGTCGGCAGTGAGGAACGGGACAAGCGCGGTCAGGTCGGGAAGAACCGAGCCGATGGCCCGCGAAGCCGGGATCGCGCCGACGCCGACGACAAGCAGCCCGGTCCCGAACAGCGAGAGCCGGACCGGGCTGTAGCGGGCCGAGAGGCGGCCGACGAGGACACCCTGCGTGATGACCGCGACGACGCCGATATATGTCAACAGGAGCGCGCTCTGGGCGGCCGTGTAGCCGTAGATGTCGGCGACGTAGGGGACGAACATCACCTGAACCCCGGAGAAGGCAAACGAGACGAGGAAGAAGGCCGCGAGCAGCGGCCGGAGGCCTGGGGTCGCGACTGCCGTCCGGAGCTGGGTGATTCCCGACGTGCGCTCTATCGTGGTCGAGGTGGACGCGGTTCTGGACTCAGGGAGAAAGAACAGTGCGACGAACACACCGGCAAGACTAGCGGCCGCGGCGGCGAAGCTCGGGATCGAGAACCGAGAGATGGGCACAGCCGCCGGCAAGAGACCGGCGACGGCGGCGACCGTGGCGTCGAAGCTCAACACCGCGCCGATGCCGGGGCCGAAGATGAACCCGAGGCCGAACGCGGCCCCGATGAAACCCAAGGCGGCGGCCCGGCGCTCCGGCGGCGTCACGTCGGCGACGTAGGCCTGCGCCGTCGAGAGGTTGCCGCCCATCGCACCGGCCAGCATCCGGGACAGAAACAGGAGCCACAGCGCGTCGGCCAGCCCGAACACAGTCCAAGCGACGACGGACCCACACAGCGATACCACCAGCACCGGGCGGCGGCCGACGCGGTCCGACAGCGAGCCAAGCAGCGGCGCGAAGACGAACTGCATCGCGGAGTACGAAGCCGCAAGCAGTCCGATGACGAACTCCGTCCCGCCCGGGAACGTGCGCGTGTAGTACGGGAGGATGGGGATGATGATGCCGAAGCCCAGCAGGTCCAGAAAGACGACGAAGAAGACGACCGCGAGGCCGCGACGGCGGCGGGACCCGGTGATTCCGGTCCCGGTGTCTGTCATACCAGCCTCTGCGTCGGGAAGCCGGATAAGGGCGCTGGGGAACGTGCGCACCGTTCGGACCACGTCCATGCCGTCCCGTCCCACGCCAGAACCGATGCGCACGCTTTTTCCCGCTGGGAGCGGTGGCTAGAGACAATGATTTCCGAGGGCTGCGAACAGTGTGCCAAAGGCGGCAAGATGGTGCTGTTCGTCTACGGCTACTGCGACCAGCGAGACTGCTTCTACTGTCCCCTCGGGGAAAACCGCAAGAACGTCACCCAGATGTACGCCAACGAGCGTCCCGTCGAGGACGACTCGGACGTCATCGAGGAGGCCAAGCGCATGAGCGCGCTCGGCACATCGATCACCGGCGGCGAACCCCAGGAAGTGCTCGACCGGACCTGTCACTACCTGGAACTGCTGAAAGAAGAGTTCGGCGAGGACCACCACACGCACCTCTACACCGGTATCCCCGGCGGCCGCGAGAACATGCGCCGCCTCTCGGAAGCCGGCCTCGACGAGATCCGCTTCCACCCGCCTCTAGAGCAGTGGGGCGACCTCCACGGGACCGAGTGGGAAGACATCCTCTACATCGCCCGCGAAGAAGGGCTGACCCCCGCCTTCGAGATTCCCGGCATCCGCGCAGAAGAGGAGTTCCTCGAATTCCTCGACGAGGGCGCGGCCGACTTCTGTAACATCAACGAGTTCGAGATGTCCGACGGGAACTACCGACGGATGCAGGAGGAGGGCTTCGAACTGAAGGAGGACCACATGAGCGCCGTCGAGGGGTCCCACGACATCCTGGAGAAGATGGGCGACCACGAGAAGGTGTACTTCTGTACGAGCGTGTTCAAAGACGCCGCCCAGCACCGCTCGCGGCTCAAGCGGATGGCGCGCAACATCCGCCGCCCGTTCGACGACGTGACCGACGACGGGACGCTCGTCTACGGGAAGGCCTGGACCTCCGAGGCTCGGCTTGAAACCCTCGGCGTCCCCGAAGAGTACTACACCGTCAAATCCGAGCACGTCGAACTCGCCTGGTGGCTGCTGGAGGAGATGGTCGAGGAAGGTGACGTCGAGAAGGGCGAAATCGTCGAGCAGTACCCGACCTACGACGGGACGGTCGTCGAGCGGACGCCGCTGTCCAACGGTGCTGACGCTGGACGGGCAACGGCTGACGACTGAGACCAGGGTTCTGTTTTTCTGTCCGGTTTCTGCATCACACAGGCCTGTGCTGTCCAGCCGTGGCTTTATCTATCAGCTAAGAGAAATGCCGGTGACCCTCCATGCGCCTGGCTATCGACAGCGGGAAACTCCTGTACGCACTCGGTATTCTGTTCGCCGCGGCGGCGCTCCTGTATTTCGTCCGGGACGTCGTGTTTGATCTCTCGATAACGGTGAAAGCGGCGCTGCTGTTGCTGGGCTTTGTTGCGCTGTTCGTTGCGGGCGTGGCCCTCGAACGGGACGTGCTTGACGTCGTAGCCTTCGCTCTCAGTGGCGTGACCTACGTCGTGTTCGCCGGCTACGTCGTTGTTCGGTATTCGCCGGGTGAAACTGGCACGTTCCTGTTGCTCGCCGCGTCGGCGGGACTGTTCGTCGGGCTCGGCTACGCGCTCCGGGCAGGGATTCCGACACCGTCGCGCCGAACGGCGACGGTCGCGCTCGGCGGCCTGCTCGTCGTGAGCGGGGTGCTCGTGGGAGCCGACGCGCTCAGTGGCGGGGTGACCTACGATGTGCAGACAAACGAGTCCGTCACCGTGTCGGTCCCGGAGCCGGAGACCCCGGACAGGTACCCGTACATCGAGGCGGAAATCGGAGCCGTTACCGCATCGAACCCGTCACCGTTCCTGCGAGCGCTAGACCTCCCCTCGCTTTCGGGCTGTCTGGTCGGGCCGACAGACCACCCGCAGGACAGCGTGTACGTAGACACCGATATCCAGTGGGACGAGGACACCATCGGCGCTTCGACGACGAAGTCCTACGCCGTCACCGCCGAGTTGCCGATTGACCCGAACCGGACGGAGCCAAAAACGTACGCCATCGAGCGGGACATCGACTGTAGCGCCGAGCGGCCCGAGCCGACGATAGCGATTCAGGTCGGCGAAAGCGACAGATTAGACTGACTACTCCAGTTCTGTGAGACACTCCTGACAGTAGGAGGCGTCTTGCATGTTCGGCGTACCGCAGGTGCCACAGGTCACGACCGACATATTGGTCTCCGACAGCGGTGACGCCTCGTCGCCGGTGAGCGTGTCGACTGGCCAGTCGGCTCTGGTAGGCGACTGGTCCCGCATCTCGGCGCGGTGGTGGACCTGCTGGATGAGCTCGTCGTCACGCATCGCTTCAAGACCACGCCAGAGCCCCAGAAACAGCAGCGTCGGCGCGACGATAACGAACAGGCCAGCGATGACGCGCAATGCCAGTTCCACCTGGCCGAGCGACATACGGTAACAATGGGCTGGAACGTCGAGTATCCTTCGCCGCATCCGTCGGCTTGCGGGCCGTCAGGCCGCGTCGACGCCTTCTTGTCCCGTCTCGCTGAAGACAGGCTGTGAGTGACCCTATCGTGGCAATCGGTGGCGGGCTCGCCGTGGTCTTGCTCCTCGGGTTGAGCGCGTTCTTTTCGAGCTCGGAAATCGCGGTGTTCTCGCTACAGAAGGACTGGATAGCACAACAGGCGGCGACGGGCGACCGACAGGCCAAGGTGCTGGAGGAACTGTACGACAACCCACACCGCCTGTTGGTGACGCTGCTAGTCGGCAACAACATCGTCAACATCGCGATTTCGAGCATCATCACCGTCCTCGTCGCGAGCTATCTCTCCCCGGGGCCGGCGGTCGTTGCAACCACGGTCGTCACCAGCTTCCTCATCCTGATCTTCGGCGAGATCGTGCCGAAGGCGTTCGGCCTCGGCAACGCACAGAAATGGGCACTGACTGTCGCATCGCCGGTCCGGATCGTCGAGCGCGTGCTCTCCCCGCTTATCACGTTGTTCGATGGCATTACCAGTCGCATAAACGCCCTCATTCCCGTCGAAACCGACATCGAGAAGCCGTACCTGGACTGACCGTCAGTACTGGTACAGAGAGACGACGAACGGCAGTTTGTTGTACATCCAGATCGCCAGCGGGAGACCGATGATCGTCACCGATAGCGCGTACGCGACGCCGGTCCAGACGCCGCTGGCCCACCAGCCGACGAAGACGAACCAGACCGCGCGGACGAGCAGCGAGTGTTGCGAGCCACCGTCGGTCTCTGTGACGAGTCGGTCGCGTCGCTTGAGCGTCAGCACGAGCGGTACCCTGTTTATCATCTTGATGCCCAGCGGGATGCCGATGATCGTGACGTTCAGTAGCCACGCGACCGAGAGCCAGATGCCAGTGACCCACCAGCCGACGAGCAGAAACCACACCGCCCGAACGAGGAGGGACCGCTGTTCACTCATACTTGGAACCTACCCCGGCCGGCATCATAAGCTTCCTGTCCGGTGTGTGAGGACAGAAACCGAGCCAGCCACACAGTGTGGGTCCGGCGTTACGCTTCGAACCCGTCTTCGAAGACGAACGTCCCGTTCCGCTGCACGACTTCGCCGTCGACTTCGATGAACGAGTCCTCGCTCATGTCGACGATCATGTCGACGTGGACGGCCGATTCGTTTTGCTCGTTGTCCTCGCCAACCGTCTCGTCGTAGGCTCGCCCTACCGCCATATGAACGGTGTCACCCATCTTTTCATCGAACAGCATATTGTAGGAGAACTGGTCGATATCCCGGTTCATTCCGATACCCAGTTCGCCGAGTCGGCTCGCACCGTCATCAGTCGACAACACCTCTGTCAGGAGGTCCTCGTTCTTGGCGGCGCTGTGCTCGACGACTTCGCCGTCCTCGAAGCGGAGGAAGACGTCGGTCACTTCCCGGCCCTGATGGTACAGCGGCTTGTCGAACAGCACCTCGCCCTCGACGCTGTCGGAGACTGGCGCAGTGAACACCTCACCGCCGGGCAGGTTCTTCTCGCCGTAATCGTTGAGCGTCTCGTTGCCGGCGATAGACATCGTCACGTCGGTCGTCTCTCCCGAGACAATGCGTACCTCCTCGGCGGGGTCGAGTATCTCGACCATCTGTGCCTGGTGCTCGCGAACGGCGTCCCAGTCTTTGAGGACGGCGTCCCAGACGAAGTTCTCGTACCCCTCTGTGGAGGTCTGGGCGAGCTGGGCGTTCGCGGGCGCGGGGTACTGGGTGAGACACCAGGTCTTCGAGAGCCGCTCGTTCAAGAGTGGCTGCTGGGACTGCTGGTAGGCGGCTGTCGTTTCGGGGTCGACATCGCTGGTCTCGGTGACGTTGTCGCTGCCCTTGATAGCGATGTACGCGTCCATCTCCTCGTACAGCGCCTCGATGTGGCTCGGCGTCTCGAACTCGTCCCGGTTGCGGAGGTAGGCGCGCCGGAACCGCTCGCCGAGGCGGTTCTGCACAACGAGCGGGTTCGCGCCGCGGTCAGCGGCGAACTCGTGTAGCGCGGTGACGAGGTCCGAAGCCTGCGGGTGGGCGTCGATAACGAGGTTGTCGCCTTCGCTCAGGTCGATAGAGTGGTCGACGATGACTTCTGCGTGTTCGCGAATACGTGGGTCCATACAGATAGGCACCACCGACGGCCCCTAACCGTTACCCTCCCGGCTACTTCTTCTTGCTCTGCTGGAACCCTTCTTTGAATCCCTGGAAGGTCCGCCGGAGCATCAGATACATAAAGAAGAAAAACAGGAGCACAGCAGCGAGGAGCGCGTAGGTGAGCAGGTCAGCCATACCGGCGGTTGTCGAGCCGACATCAAAGTCCTTTCGGGCGACCCGGCTTCGGGCGTCTACCGGTCGATATCGGAGGGTAAAATACGGGTTTGACCGATAGCTACAACGATCACTGTGCTTTGGCAAAGACTCATAATCCCATAGAACATACAGATAGTCATGTCGTTGCTGCCCTCTCGGGACCCGGCGACCCCGGACGCCGAACCCCGAGTAATCGGTGTCGACAGTGATGATGCGGACGACGTGCTGTCGGCACTCTCGGCAGAGACAGCGCGCAACTTACTGTCAGAGCTAAACAAGGAGCCAGCACCGCCGTCGGAGCTGGCCGACCGGGTGGATACGTCGCTACAGAACGCACAGTATCACCTGAAAAAACTCAAAAACGCCGGTGCGGTCGAGGTCGTCGATACGGCCTACTCAGAGAAGGGGCGCGAGATGGACGTGTTCGCGCCGGCCAACCAGCCACTCGTTATCTGTGCCGGCGACGAACAGGAGACGTCGGGGCTGCGGGCGGCGCTAGCGAACATTATCGGCGGGCTCGCGATCATCGGCTTCGCCAGTCTGCTGGTCCAGCAGGTGTTCGGGAGCGGACTTGGGTCGCTGTTCGGTGGCCCGACAGTGACCTCCGGGAGTGCGGACACTGACCCCCGGAATCCGAGTCTCTACGCCGAGAACGCTACCGTGACGGACGGCGGCTTCGAGGCCACTGCGGGTGCGCTCGACACCGCCGCACAGGGCGGCGCTGAAGCCGCCGCTGCTGTGATTCCGCCGGGACTGGCGTTCTTCGCCGGCGGCGCGTTCGTCATTGCAGGCATGGCGGCGCTGTGGTACATGCGCCAGTAGCCGCCGATTCGGTTCACTGTGACGCGAGCTTTTGACGGAAAGTTACCGTGTAACTGTCTCACCGTTCGACGATAGTCGTCGATATCGGCGTGCCATCCGGGGAGCGGAGACGGACGCGAACGTCACCGGCCATCACATCCAGTTCCGCGTGGGCCGGCTGATAGCGCCGCGGGTCCGCATAACTGCCCGGGTTGACCAGCGTCCAGCCGCCGAAATCAGTCAGTACGGGTTTGTGCGAGTGTCCGACGACGACGATATCGGCGTTTTCCTGCCGAGCCAGCATCCCGAGGGCGGTTTCGGTGTGCTCGTGGCCGTGGACAACGACGATGGTCAGCCCCTCCCAGGAGACGGTCGCAACGTCGGGGAGGCGGGCGCGGACCGCCGGTCTATCGTTGTTCCCGACGACGCCGGTCAGTTCGTCGCATTCGGCGTCGATAGCATCGAGGACCCGCTCGGTCATGAAATCGCCCGCGTGGAGAACGTGGTCGGCCTCGCGGACAGCATCAAGCGTCCGACCTGACAGTCGATGGTCGTCCGTCCCGTGCGTATCTGAGATGACAGTGAGCATACCGCCGGTAACGGAGCCAGGTATAAATCCAGAAGCATTTTGCGTGATGGATGTGACGGAAAAATAATGGCAGGGAGCAAATCAGTCGTCATCGCCGCACTGATAGCCAACGGCGCGATTGCGATTCTGAAGTTCTTCGGCTTCCTCCTTACCGGGAGTGCCGCGATGCTGTCGGAAACGTACCACAGCATCTCAGACACCGGAAACCAGGTGTTCTTGCTCATCGGGATTCGGTTCAGCGAGCGGGAGCGGGACCGTCGCCACCCCTTTGGCTACGGCAAGGCGCAGTTCTTCTACAGTTTTCTCGTCTCCGTGTTCCTGTTCGGCATCGCCGGCTGGGAGAGCGCGAAACACGGCTACAACCAACTGACCGCCGGCGGGCACGGCGGCGGTGGACACGCCGGGGAGGCAGTCGAGTTCCTATTCATCTCCTTCCAGCCGCCGGCGTGGCTGGACCCGCTGTGGGTCAACTACACCGTCCTCCTCGGCGCGTTCGTGTTCGAGACGTACGCGCTGATAAAGGCCCGCGCCGAAATGAAACGCCAGATCGACCGGAACGACTGGTCGGGCTACCGCGAGGCGTTCCGCAAGACCAGCGACGTGACGACGCTGACCGCGCTCACTGAGGACACCATCGCGCTGGCAGGCATCGTCATCGCGCTGGTCGGCCTGTTCCTCGAACAGCAGACCGGCAACCCGTTTTTCGACCGGATCTCCGCGCTGCTCATCGGGATTATGCTGATGGGCTTCGCCCTGGCCCTGGCCTGGGAGAACAAGCGCCTCCTCCTGGGGGAAAGCCTCCCGACGGACGAGGAACAGCGACTCCGTGACGTCATCATGCAGAACGAGAACGTGACGGAGATCATCGGCTTCCGGACGGTCTACTTCGGGCCGAACGAGGTCATCGTCTTCGCGGACCTACAGTTCGACCCGGCACTCGATACTGAGTCGATGGACGACGAGATAACGACCCTCGAATCAGCGATGCAGGACACTAACGGCGACATCAGGAAAGTCTACATCGAGCCGGAGTCGTAGGGGTCGCTGTCTTCGAGCCACCACGGAATCGGGACGCGCTCGGTGTCGGTCGTGACCGTCACTGTCGTATCGATGTCCGGCCGGTCCGGTCGACGTTCGGTGTGTTCGACGTATCTGATTACCCCCTGTCGGTCGACGTACAGCCGCGACCGCCCGATTTCGGACTCGTTCTCGCCAATCGGCGTCTCGACCGTATCCGTCGCGGCCAGAACAGCGACCGGTCGTCCGTTCCACTGGACGGAATCCACCTGCCGATACTCGGTATTCGACAGGAGTTGTCGGAGCAGATTACTCCCGGCTGTCGAGGTGACCAGCGAGGTGTTCGGTGTCGCGGGCGTGGTGGCGTACGGCGTATCAGGATCGTCTCGGACGTTGGTGTACACCGTCCCGTTGGCGAGGATCACATCGTCCGATATCGGACCGAACCGACGTCTGACGCGCTGGACCTCTCGCTCACGGTCTACCCAGACGTCGAGCGTGTTCTGTGGCCCCGCCTGTTCGACGTGGCGGTGGAAGCTCCGGGTCGAAAGCGCCTGCTGGTGACGGTCCAGTAGTCGGCCCACGTCGACGGTTCCGTTGCTAGTCGGGACTGTCACTGTCGCGTCCGGTGAGGGAGTGGGGACGGGCGCTGGCGTCACCGGGTCGCCGCCGTCCGCTGTCGACCCGGCCGAAAAGAGGCCGGAACAGCCCGCGAGAAGCGCGATGGCGACAGTGAGCGTGACACGCCACATACGTTTCAGGAAGGGCGCTCGCGGCAAGTAGCTGTGGGGCCGAACCCTTTTGCCGGTGAACGGCCAATCGAGAGTACGTGGCAACGACGGACGACGGCTACATGCGGTTTTTCCCCTTCGAGGAGCCGTACGACCATCAGCAGGAGGCGATGGGAACGATATACGACGCCCTCGACGAGGGCCGGGATGTGCTGTTCGAAGGGGCCTGCGGGACCGGCAAGACGCTCGCCTCGCTGGTCCCCGCGCTGGAACACGCCCGCGAGACGGGCAAGACCGTCGTCATCACGACGAACGTCCATCAGCAGATGCGCCAGTTCGTCGAGGACGCCAGAGCGATTACTGATCAAGAGCGCCTGCGAGCGGTCGTCTTCCGCGGCAAGGGGTCGATGTGTCACATCGACGTGGACTACGAGGAGTGTCAGGCGCTGCGGGACACGACCCGTGACCTGGTCGAAGTCGAGAGCGACATCGCCGAGCTCGAACAGCGCGAGGGGGAACTCCTCTCGGACGGCCAGGCGGGCAGCAGCGAGGCGATGGAGGCCCGCAACGCCGTCGTCGAGGAGCTCCGGGACCTGCAAGACGAGCGCGAGGAGATCGAAACCGAGCGGTCGACCTGCGACCACTACTACCGGAACCTCACTGTCGACACCAGCGAGTTCTATTCCTGGCTGTTCGACGACGTTCGGACGCCCGACGACGTGTACGAGTATGCCCACCAGCAGGGGCTGTGTGGCTACGAACTGCTGAAAGAGGGGATGGACGGCGTCGACCTCGTCGTCTGTAACTACCACCACCTGCTGGACCCGACCATCCGCGAACAGTTCTTCCACTGGATCGGGCGCGACCCCGAAGACATCATCGCCGTCTTCGACGAGGCCCACAACGTCGAGTCGGCTGCCCGCGACCACGCCCGGCGGACGCTCACCGAGAACACGCTCGACCAGGCGCTGGAAGAACTCGACAGCGAGGAGGACGCCCGAACGGACGCCGCGGCCAACGTCATCGAAACGTTCCGGGACGCGCTCGTCGAGGCCTACGAGGACTCCTTCGAGTTCGGCGCACGCGCGGCCGTCGACGAGCACTGGGACGACATCACCATCGCCAACGACGACCGGAAGGACGACCTGACGCTTGCCTTCCTCCAGGGGTACACCGGCCCCGGCTTCCACGAGGAACTGGACCGCGCGCTGGAACTCGGTCGAGACCTCGACGCGCGCTACCAGAAGGCATTCAAAGAAGGTGAGCTGGACACCAGAAAGGAGTGCCAGACCCTGCAGGCCGCCGGCTTCATCGCCGACTGGCTCGACGAATCCGACGAGACCGGCCAGTACCCCGTGGTCAGCGTCCGCCGCGACGAGTCGACCGACGACGTGTACGGCCGCGCGGAGCTGTACACCTGCATCCCCGAAGAAGTCACCCGCGACCTGTTCGAGGACCTGCACGCGGCGGTGCTGATGAGCGCCACGCTCCGCCCCTTCGACGTGACCGAGAACGTCGTCGGCGTCGACGACCCGGTGACGATGGCCTACGGCGCGCAGTTCCCCGAGGACCGCCGCCGAACCTACGCCGTCGACGGCCCCGCGCTGTTTTCCAGCGAGCGGGACGACCCACAGACCCAGCAACGCATCGCCCGCACACTCGAAGACATTGTCCGGTTCACGCCCGGCAACACACTCGTGTTCTGTCCCTCCTACAGCGAGGCCGAGCGCTACCACGACATGACCGCCGTGAGCGCGACCCGGTACCTGGACGAACCGGGCACGCAGGCGCGTGACCTCCGAGAGGCCTTTACCGACGGCGACAACGGCGTCCTCTACACCTCGCTGTGGGGGACGCTCGGCGAGGGCGTGAGCTACGACGGCGACGACGCCCGGACGGTCGTGGTCGTCGGCGTTCCCTACCCCCACCTCGACGACCGCATGGACGCCGTGCAGGACGCCTACGACACGACCTTCGGCGATGGCGAGGACGATGCCGGCTGGCGCTACGCCGTCGAAATTCCGACCGTCCGCAAGACCAGACAGGCCCTCGGTCGCGTGGTCCGCTCGCCGGACGACTTCGGCGCGCGCATCCTGCTGGACAAGCGCTACACTGAAGCCGCCGAGATGGAGATGCACGACTACGCCGTTCGCGGAACTTTTCCGCCCGAGGAGCGCCGCGAGATGGTCGATATCGGCCCCGAGAAGCTCAAGTTCGCGATGCTGAACTTCTATCAGGACATGGACGCCTACGACGGGCCGCCGCCGAAGCCGTAGGGAACTGTATATCGGTCGCCATCGGCGAGCAGTTTCGCCCACGTTTTTCCAGGAACCGTCCCGCAACGAGCGGAGCGAGTGAGGAACGGTGATGCTGAAAAAGGTGGATGCCGACGCCTACGACGGGCCGCCGCCGAAGCCCTGACCCACACCGGCTCAAATAGGGTAGCTCGCCCCAGAGATGCAGGAGGAGACCCGCTGTGGTAGCAACGTAACTCCAGAGTGGCCTCTCTATCGGCAGTCGATATTGAAGCAGTGTTTAATACAAATAGTTTGTTTTGATAAAATATAGGAGAATATAGATGATATTTGGGCTTATCGGACTGCTGTTCAACATTGTCACGTTTCCGGGGATACTTGTAAACAACGTCGTTCAGGGCGTATTCAACCAGAAGTACAACGTTCCAGCAGCGCGGTTAGCGGTCGATAAGGGCATAGATTTAGACGAGGTCGAAAATACTGAAGAAGCAATGGCCCGAGTCTCGCGGGTCCTCGCTGACGGCGAAGACCCGGGTGAGGGAGAACGGCTGGAGCAGTTCACTAACTACCATGGGGTCAAGCCATACCGAACCCTGTTCGGAGTCATCCTCGGCCCGTTCTTCGTCATGTCGACCCTGGCGCTAGTGTTGTTCACCGGTGCAGTCGGCCTGGAGATAGTGGGTGTCGTCGGTGATGGCGATGGACTGGTCTGGTTCGCGTCGATATACCCCGGGTTCGTTGTAGCCGCCCACGCCTTCCCGAACCAAGGCCCGACAAGCGCGCTATGGGATCGGTCCCGGGAGACGGGGAGCCTGCTACGGGTCGTCGGCTACCCACTGGCGTTGCTATCAATGCTGTTTAGCCTGCTCGAGTTCCTGTGGATCGACGCACTGTACGCGCTCCTGCTGTACTGGACCGTCGGGATTCCGCTCGGCGTTGTCGGTTGACCAGCCGAAACCGGATGTTTTGAAACCCTCCACGCGAAACTCGCGGGCAATGCTAGTCGCCTTCGACTTCGACGGGACGCTCTCCGATTCGGAGATGACGGTCCTGCTGGGAAGCCAGAACGGGACGGCCGAGGACATGGCCGACATCACAGAGCGCGCGATGAACAACGAAATCGAGTACGCCGAAAGTCTCCGCCAGCGGTGTGCGCTCCTCGAAGGCCTCTCCGAGGAGAAGGCACAGGACGCCTTCGACGAGGTCGCCCTGCGCCCCGGCGCGGCAGAGATCATCGAAGCTCTGCGGGACGCCGGCGTCTACGTCGCTATCCTCACCGGCGGGTTCGAGCGCGGCGTCGAGGCTGCACTCGAAACGGAGGGGGTCGAAGTCGACGCTATCGTCGCCAATCGGCTGGTTATGACAGACGGAGAACTCACCGGTGAGGTCCGCGGCCCGCTCATCTCCGGGACCAAAGACGATGCGATGGAGGTTGTGACCGCTGTCACCGGCGAGGACCGGGACACGACCGTCGCGGTCGGGGACGGAGCTAACGACCTGCCGATGCTCGAAGTCGCGAACCTGGCTATCGGCTTCGACCCGAAACCGGCCGTCGCACCGTCGTGTGACACGTCGGTCGAGACGATGGACGAACTGTACGACCTGCTGGAAGCCGAAGACGTCCTGTAGCGCAGTTTCCGCGCTCGCGCTCCGGATTGTGCATTGAAGCCGTTCTCGCCGCTGACCAGTATCGGATGAGAGATTGAAGCAGGGAGAGGCACGCTCCCCACGGACGCGAGCGTTCGTTGTCGGACCAATGACAGAGTATGGTTGAGCGTGAACCGACGCGTGCTCGCTACCGGCGACGGTTCATTGAATACATTATCCTCTCCCGTAATAAACCTAGTGAACAGGTGAATTCTTGCGCCACTTTGGTACGGGTGTCCAGATATTGTCTCTAAAATACTGTATCTTCGGTTAGTTGGTTGCCTGACCGATAGCCTGGTCGAGGTCGGCTTTGATATCCTCGACGGATTCGGTGCCGACGGAGAGTCGGACCATGTCATCAGTGACGCCGGCGGCGGCCTTCTCCTCGTCAGTGAGCTGCTGGTGGGTGGTCGAGGCAGGGTGGATGATGAGCGTCTTCGCATCGCCGACGTTTGCCAGCAGGGAGGCGATCTCCGTCGATTCGACGGTCGTTCGGGCGGCGTCGTACCCCGCGTCGAGGCCGAACGTTATCATGCCGCCGTAGCCGCCGTCGAGGTACTCGCTGGCGGTGTCGTGCGTTTCGTGGTCTTCGAGGCCGGGGTAGGTGACCCACGAGACCTCGGGGTGGTCGGCGAGGAACTCGGCGACGCCTATGGCGTTGTCGCAGTGGCGGTCCATCCGCGCGGGCAGCGTCTCCAGGCCCTGCATCGTCTGCCAGGCGTCGAAGGGTGACTGCTGGCAGCCCAGGTCGCGGAGGCCGCGGGCGATGGCGGCGTAGGTGAAGGCCGCGTCGTCGAACCGCTCCCGGAAGTTGACGCCGTGGTACGCGGGGTTGTCGCCGGCGATTTCGGGGTATTTATCGGCGTGTTCCTCCCACGGGAAGGAGCCACCGTCGACGAGAACGCCGCCGACGGTGGTGCCGTGGCCGTGAATCCACTTCGTCGTGGAGTTCCAGACGAGGTCGGCCCCGTGTTCGATTGGGTTGCAGAGGTACGGCGTCGCGAAGGTGTTGTCGACGAAGAAGGGGACGCCGTGGTCGTGGGCGATTTCGGCGAGGCGCTCGAAGTCCGGTGTGACCAGCGACGGGTTGCCGATGGTCTCACAGTGGACGTAGGCGGTGTTCTCGTCGATAGCCTCGGCGTAGGCGTCGTAGTCGAGCGTATCGACGAAGCGGGTCTCGACGCCGTTTCGCGGCGCGGTGTGGGTGTAGTAGGTGTAGGTCCCGCCGTACAGCGACGACGCCGTGACGACGTTGTCGCCGACGTCTGCGAGCAGGAAGGTGGCGAGATTCAGCGACGCCATGCCGGAGGCGGTGGCGACCGCGCCGACGCCGCCTTCCAGCGCCGCCAGCCGTTCCTGTAGCATGCCGACGGTGGGGTTCATTAGCCGCGAGTAGATGTGGCCCGGCTTCTCCAGCGCGAACTGCTTTGCGGCGTCCTCGGCGTCCTCGAAGACGTAGGATGTTGTCTGGTACAGCGGTGGCGCGCGCGAGCGGGTCTCGGCGTCCGGCTCTTCCTGCCCGACGTGCAGCGCGTCGGTTTCGAATCCGTGGTCTTGGTCGTCACTCATACACCCCGCTTCCACCGGACGGGTCTTAATAACAGCCACACCGGTCAGCCCCGCCACTGCTACGAGATACCGGTGATTCTTCGCACTAATGCCGAATAGGTTCGGCCATGGGTCGACAGGGTACAATCTGGGCGGTGCTGTCGAGACAACGTACAAACAGGCGGACGGCCGGGAGCGAGTGGTGCGACAACTGTCGCACCCGAAGCGACCCGGGGAAGGGCAGGCCTGCGGTCGTGCCGGGCGGTTAGCATACCGGTCGCCTGGCGTCCGGCCTTTTTCGCCCACGTTTTTGTACGGGGGTTGAGCGCTCGGCCCCGGCGAGCGCGAGGCCCCCGTGGAAAAAGGTGGTTAGGTAAACTTCCGGACCGTCATCGAAAGCGTATCCAGATCTAGAATCGGCGCGAAGCCGGCGTCCGGGTCGATGTTGACGCTCTTCTGGAACTCGGTCTGGGCCTGCCAGCACCCGGAGTTCAGCGCAACGACGTTGTGATACTCGCCCCAGCCGAGCTTGTGGACGTGGCCGGTGTGGAACACGTCCGGGACCTCCTCCATGACCAGATAGTCGCGGTCCTCGGGGGCAAGCCGGGTGTGGCCCCCGTACTGCGGCGCGACGTGGCGCTTTTTCAGGAGCTGATACATCGCCTTGTGTGGCTCCTCGTAGCTCGCTTCCTCGTCGGGGAGTTCGGCGATGACCTCGTCCAGCGAAACGCCGTGGTACATCAACACTGTGACGCCCTCGACGGTGACCAGCGAGGGATTAGAGTGGACCTGAGCGTCGTGAGCAGTCATGATGTCTCTGAGTTCCTCGTCGAAGCCGGGCTGGGGCTCGGCCAGCCGAACGGCGTCGTGGTTGCCCGGAATCATCCGAATCTCCATGTCGCCCGGGACTTCCTTGAGGTACTCCGAGAACGCGCGGTACTGGTCGTAGATGTCGATGATGTCCAGTTCCTCGTCCTGCTCTGGATAGATACCGACGCCCTCGACCATGTCGCCGGCGATGAGCAGATACTCGACGTTCTCGGCTTCGGAGGTGTGGAGCCAGTCGGTGAAGCGGTGCCAGGCGTCCTCCATGAACTCCTGGCTCCCGACGTGGACGTCGGAGATGAGCGCCGCCTGAACGTGCCGGTCGGCGGTCGAAGGGCTGTGCGTTCGGGGCACGTCCGGGAAGTACAGCGAGTCCACGAACAGGATGCCGGCGTCGTCGGCCAGCGTCCCCTCGACGGCGATGACCTCGTCCATAAGCAACTGCTGGACCAGATCGGCGATAGGCCGGTCTTTCATCACGAGGCAGGGGAAGGTCCCGTTCGTGTCCTCCAGTTCGACGAGCCAGTGCCCGCTAGCGGTCGAACGGATGTCCGAGACCATGCCGATCAGCGCAGCGTCGCTGCCGCCGCCCATGTTCTCGATAGCGTCAGTCGGCCGGTGGTTCACTCTGCCGCGCAGCTTGCTCGCCAGTTTCTCGTAGCGGTCCCGAAACACCGCGACGAAGTCCGAGTACTCGCCGGTCCCGGTAGACTGGCCGGTCATGTCGTTCGCGACTTCGATTGCCCGGAGGGATGTGTCCACGTCCCGTGACCCCCCCGTTTCAGGTGGAACGGACCCACCCGGTTCGGTCGACGTGGCTGCACCTGCTCCAGTCGAAACGGAGGGGTGTGAATTGGGTGGAGTGCCGGTAGTTTCGTTTCCGGGGTTTGGTTCGGTATTCGGCGATCCCCCGGTGGCTTCTGTCGCTTCAATCACGGAGTCGACGTGGTCGGTTGTCAGCTTCAGCGCGTCGTCGGGGAGGGTTTCGAGTGCACGTTCCAGCGTCGCCGATGGGTCCGATGTGTCGGCGATCCGAGTCACTGCCTCGCGCTCCGCGTTGTAGCCGCGGCTCGCGAGTTCGCTGACGATTCGTGCCGGCGTCTCCAGAGGCACGTTCCACACTCAGTGTCTGCGGCCAAAAGGATAGCGAACCAACGGCCGTCACAAGATTGATACCCCGCTGTCGGCAATCCGAGATAGGATGGGCCGGGACGAACCGACCAGTAGCACGCCTCCAGACGGGACAGAGGAGTCTGTGGAGGCCAGCCCTGCGTTTCGTCTCGCGCTATACGTCCGTGACATCGGTACGAGCGTCGGGGCAGTGGTGCTCGTCGGCGCGTTCCTGTTTGCTGTCAGCGGGGTGTGGCCGCCACTGGTCGCCATCGAAAGCGGGAGCATGGAGCCACACATCGACACCGGCGATATGGTGTTCGTCATGGACGCGGAGCGCTTCTCGGGACAGGCGGCCCGTCACGGCGTTGTAACGGCAGCGGCCGGGACAGAGACCGGCTATCGGACCTTTCAGCAGCCCGGGGACGTCATCGTCTTCGAACCCAACGGTAACGAGCAGCGAACGCCGATCATCCACCGGTCGATGCTGTGGGTCGATGCCGGCGAGAACTGGTACGACCGCGCGAACCAGACGTATGTCGGGAGCGCGGACAGTTGCGACGAACTACAGAACTGTCCGGCGCCGCATGCTGGGTTTATTACGAAAGGTGACAACAAAGTAACCAACACTAGATACGATCAGGTCACCGGGGCAAGCACCGTTGTCCGCCCGGAGTGGGTCATTGGAACCGGGACCTTCCGAATCCCTCGTCTCGGATACGTCCGAGTCCAACCGTCTCAGCTATGGCACACGTCGGTGTCGATACCGGTCGGAGGAGCTACAGCACCAGCGGCAGCCTGAGCAAATCGGAAGATAGCGTTCGGTCCAACAACAGAAAGTTGATTGGCCGCCTCCGAGTATTCGTGGTACGAATGGCCGGGTCAGACCGTCGGTCGTCGGATGGAGACGAAACCGAGAGGCCGGGAGGGATGATGTACGTGGCCGATATCGTCAGTAGCGCCGGCTCAGTCCTGCTCGTCGGGGTGTTGCTGTTCGCCGTCAGCGGCGTGTGGCCTCCGCTCGTCGCTATCGAAAGCCCGAGCATGGACCCCCATATCAAGGAAGGCGACCTCGTGTTCGTGATGGAAGAGGAGCGGTTCTCCGGCCCGGGTGATCACGGGGGTGTCGTCACCGCAGCGAACGACGACAGCTACCGGACGTTCCAGCGTCCGGGCGACGTTATCGTATACGAGCCCGACGGCAACAGTCGGCAGACTCCGATCATCCACCGAGCGATGCTGTGGGTTGAGGAGGACGAGAACTGGTACGACCGCGCGAACAAGGACTACATCGGCAGTGCGGACAGTTGCGACGACCTCAGCTCCTGTCCGGCCGACCACGCCGGCTTCATCACCAAGGGCGACAAAAACGGCCGATACGATCAGGTCGGCTCTCCCCCCATCAGCGAACCGGTCAAACCCGGGTGGGTCGTCGGTACGGCAGAGATACGGGTCCCGTTGCTGGGACAGGTCCGACTCCAGTGGAACAAGGCCGGAACGGCTGGTGAAGTAACAGACGAGACGGAGCCGACGATGACGAACGAGACAGGACTCACAGCGGTGAACGGAACCGCGGCCGGGTAGCCGTATCACTCGAAGGGGATTTTTTCACCTGGAACGGCCGAGCTGTCGAGCGCGAATACAGTTCGCAGGTCAGTTGTCGAACCGGGCCTGGACGAACGGCTGGACGTCGTCGATATCGCCGAGTCTCGAATCCGACAGGAGCACCGCCTCCGTCTCTTCGGTTGGAACCGAGAGGGAGATCTCTTTCGTGCGCCCGTAGCGGCCCTTCGAGACGACGACGGCGTTGACGATGCCGAGCATATCCAGCTCCGAGATGAGGTCGGTGACGCGGCGCTGTGTCAGGATGTCGGCGTCGATCTCCTCACAGAGGTTCTTGTAGATGTTGAACACCTCGCCGGTGTTGATGTTGTGGACGCCGTTCTTTTCCAGCAAGATGATGGCAAAGAGGACAATCTTCGACTGCGTGGGGAGCGTCCGGACGACCTCGACGACGCGGTCGAGTTCGATCTTCTCCTGAGCCTGCCGGACGTGGTCTTCAAGGACGTTGTCCGTCTGGTCACGCTCGGCGAGTTCGCCGGCCGTCCGGAGGAGGTCGAGCGCCCGGCGTGCGTCCCCGTGTTCCTGTGCGGCGAAGGCCGCACACAGCGGGATGACGTCCTCAGTGAGCGCGTCGCCTTTGAACGCCACGTCCGAGCGTGCCTGGAGGATGTCCCGAAGCTGATTCGCGTCGTAGGGGGGGAAGACGATTTCCTCTTCACCAAGGCTGGACTTGACCCGTGGATCGAGGAAGTCGGTGAATTTCAGGTCGTTCGAGATGCCCATAATCGAGACGCGGGAGTTCTCCAGTTCGGAGTTCATCCGGGAGAGGTTGTACAGCGTGTCGTCGCCGCTTTTCTCGACGAGCTTGTCGATCTCGTCGAGCATGATGACGACCACGCGCTCGTGGTAGTCGACGGCATCGAAAAATGAGCTGTACACCCGGTCCGTCGGCCACCCCGTCATCGGGACTTCCTCGAACTCCGCCTTGTCGGCTTCCAGCGATTCGATTTCGGTTTCGATGTCGTCGAGGGAATCGAACGCCGTCTCTTCGAGTGCAGCCGCGTTCTCGCGTGCACGCGATCGGAGATCTTCGAGTTCGGCGATGCGGTCGTCGATGAGCTGGGCGTTCTTGTCGATGAACTTGTTCGCGAGCTGGGCCAGCACGCGGTACTGGGTGTCGGTCACCTCGCAGTTGATGTACTCCACTTCACAGGGAACCTCGTACTTCTGTGAGGTCGTTTCGAGTTCCTCGCTGACGAACTTCGCGGACGCGGTTTTCCCCGTTCCAGTCTTGCCATAGATGAGGATGTTCGACGGCGTATCGCCGCGCAAGGCGGTGACGAGAATCGTCGCCATGTTGTTGATCTGCTCCTCGCGGTGGGGGAGTTTGTGCGGCGTGTAGGAGGGGCGGAGGACCTCCTTGTTCTCGAAAATGGGTTCCCCTTCGAGAAGGTCGTCGAACAGGCCGCGGGACGCCTCGTCTGAGGGATCGTCGGATCCGGCATCGAGATTGTCGAGAATAACGTCGTCGAGATCGGACGGCCCGGTCGATGCCCCGGAGTCCGTTTCGACATCGAGTTGCTCGTCGGACCCGTCGACGTCGTTCGACGTCTCTGTCGTCGACGGGTCGGATGCCGGGGCCGAGTTGTCGCTTTCGTCAGTCAT